>CAYXZC010000035.1:17459-20012 GCA_964469815.1 uncultured Eggerthellaceae bacterium
AGGGCGGCTGCGTAGGCCTCAGCGCCGTTTCCAGCCTCAACTGCATCCTTCACACGACGGGTAGCGGTCTTGAGCTCGCTTTTGACCGCGCGATTGCGCATGCGAGCCTTCTCATTGGTGATGATGCGCTTCTTCTGTGATTTGACGTTAGCCATTTTCGATATCCTCCTATAGAATCACTTTCCCATATTCAACATCAAAGAGCTAAGCGATGAAGAGCGGTGGCATGGGGTCTGTACAGGAGGGGATGAGACGAAGATATGGGCATATCGCCCGATTGCACAGATCCGATCGATCTGCGTGGTTCCGGTCTGGATTTTTCCGGATCCTCTTCATCCCAGCGTGAAACCTCTTGCGCAGCCATGTCTGCTGGTTGTAAGGAGAGTTGTCTCGCCTACCTTCAACGCTTGGCACAATAAGATAGAATAGCGTATAAAAGCAGTATTGTCACGGAAAAGAACAGAAAAGCATGCCAACAGACCCATCTCTTATAAGGAACTTCTCCATAATCGCGCATATCGATCATGGCAAGTCCACGCTATCCGACCGCATCCTGGAGCAAACAGGAACGGTGTCGGCGCGTGATATGCAAGAGCAGCTTCTGGATACCATGGATATCGAACGAGAGCGCGGGATCACCATCAAAAGCCAGGCCGTCCGCGTCGATTACACCGCCGATGACGGCAACACCTACCAGCTCAACCTCATCGACACACCGGGACATGTGGACTTCACCTATGAGGTCAGCCGCTCTTTGGCCGCATGCGAAGGAGCGGTGCTCGTGGTCGATGCCACCCAAGGTGTGGAAGCGCAGACCGTGGCCAACGCGATGCTCGCGATGAATGCCAACCTTGAGGTCATACCGCTCATCAACAAGATAGACCTTCCGGCCGCCGAACCGGATCGAGTGAAGGAAGAGATCGAGGAAGGCCTTGCCATCCCTGCCGATGACGCTATCCTGGCCTCAGGCAAGACTGGCGAGGGCGTGCATGATCTGCTCGAATCCGTGGTCTACAACATCCCGGCGCCTGTCGGCGACGCGTCCGCTCCATTGAGCGCTCTTATCTTCGACAGCTATTTCGATGCTTACAGGGGCGTGGTCGCGCTCGTTAGGATAGTGAACGGGTGTCTCAAGAGCGGGGATCGCATACGGATGATGGCCACGGATACCCAAGCCATCGCAGAGGAGGTCGGAGCGCGACGTCCCGCAGAGGTTCCGCTTCCCGAGCTCGGCGTTGGTGAGGTGGGATACCTTGTCACCGGGCTCAAGGATGTCAGCCAGGTCAAGGTGGGTGACACCATAACGAGCGCTGAAGGTGGCACGACCGAGCCGTTGCCGGGATATCGTGAAGCCAAGCCGATGGTGTTCACGGGGCTCTTCCCGATCGAGGGGGATCAGTACGAACCTCTCAAGGAAGCGCTCGAGAAACTCTCGCTCAACGATCCGGCTCTGGTCTGGGAGCCTGAGACCTCCCATGCGCTTGGATTCGGATTCAGGGTCGGTTTCTTGGGGTTGCTGCATATGGAGGTCGTGAAAGAGCGCCTTGAGCGTGAATTCGGACTAGACCTTCTAGCCACGGCGCCCTCTGTCGAATACAAGGTCTATATGAAAAGCGGCGATGTCCTGTCGATCCATTCTCCTCAAGAGATGCCGGAGGCTGGAACCTACGATCATATCGAGGAGCCCTATCTCAAGGCGAAGGTGCTCATCCCGCCTGACTACATCGGCGCCGTCATGGATCTGACCGTTGTCCGGCGCGGCACATTCATCACCATGAACTACCTCTCGCCCACAACGGTCGAGATGCTCTGGGAGATCCCGCTATCCGAGCTCATCATGGATTTCTTCGATAAGCTCAAATCGAACACAAAAGGCTATGCCAGTTTGGATTACGAGTTCGAAGGTTACAAGCCCTCGGACTTGCAGAAGCTGGACATCCTTCTGGCTGGAAAGCCGATCGATGCGTTGTCGTTCATCGTTCACAAGGATAATGACTATGAACGGGGACGGGTGATCACCGAGAATCTCAAGGAGATCATCCCGCGTCAGATGTTCGAGGTGCCGATCCAGGCGGCCATCGGTGGGCGCGTGCTGTCGCGGCAGACAGTGAAGGCTAAGCGTAAGGATGTTCTCGCGAAGTGCTACGGAGGGGATATAACCCGAAAGCGAAAGCTCTTGGAGAAGCAGAAGGCCGGAAAGAAGCGGATGAAGGCCATAGGAAACGTAGAGGTTCCGCAAGAGGCTTTCATGGCTATACTCAAGGTGGACGATTGATCGACAGATCCTCTCTTCGATGGATGATTGAAAAAGGGATGTAGGAAGATGGCGAAGCATCAAAGAGATCGAAAAGAATACGATTGGCTGAACGATCCGTTCGATGACAAGAAAGCAGCCGAAGACGAGCTAGATTCGGCCAAGATGTCGACAGGCTCCAAAGTGGCGCTCGGTATAGGATGCTTGGCGGTCCTCATCATCGTGGTCGCAGTAGTTGCCATCAGCTGTTCGAGCATGGCCATGATCCTTGGAACACCCGTTTAACGATATGGTTCACA
>CAYXZC010000036.1:0-1113 GCA_964469815.1 uncultured Eggerthellaceae bacterium
AGGGGATAAGGCCAAGCGCGTCAGAAGAAGGGATAACGCTGATAGGTTCGATAATGCAGATGCTGCCTTCCATGATGCTGTGAGCTCGGGATATAAAAGGGCAGCACAGAGGCATCCTGATCGCATCGATGTCGTAGATACATCGGGAAAGCACTCCGATACGGCAAGGAGCCTTTACGATTCTCTTGGTTCGATCTTTCCCGAGCTCGTGGATGGCTCTGTTGATTTCAAGGAAACGTTCGAGCGGTTCGATCGCGAGCATGAACACTAGTAGACTAGTGGGATCGGATCGTGCAAGATCCGGTCATTCAACGGATCTTTAAGCAATAGAAAGCGGTTTGATCTTGGCGGATGCATTCGATAGCGTATTGGGACAACCTAAGGTGCGGGAATTCCTGCGTCAAAGCCTTAAAGCAGGGCGCATTTCGCACGCCTATCTATTCTGCGGTCCTACCGGATCGAACAAGACATCCACAGCGTTCGCGCTAGCGCAAGTTCTGCTCTGCCCCAATAACGATCCGCTCGAAAAAGGCGGTCTATGTGGGAAGTGCGAGCATTGCTCCAGGATAAAGCGCAAGAGCCATCCTGATGTGAAGTTCTTGGAACCTGCCGGCGCCAATGGATATTTGGTCGAGCAGATCCGCGATGTCGTCAACGATTGTTCATATGCCCCGATCCAAGCTGACCGCAAGATCTACATCTTGGATCGAGTGGATCTTTTGAACCACGCTTCAGCGAATGCATTCTTGAAGACGCTCGAGGAGCCACCCGATAACGTCGTCTTCATCCTGCTTGGCCGCACAAGGGATTCGGTGCTCGAGACAATAGCATCGCGTTGCCAGGTCATTCCCTTTCGACACATCCCTCCGAGCGAGGCGGCTGGCATCGTGGCTCAGAACACCGGAACCACATCCGATGTCTCTTTGGAGGCTATCGAGGCTTGCTCGGGATCCATAACCAAGGCAATAGAGTTCCTAAGAGGTGGCAATGATCGCATCGCGTTTCGATCGTGGCTGATGCAATCGTTGGGTCGCATATATTCGATGAGCGATTGGGCGATCATACAGCTGTCCAAGCAGATCCTCGATAGGACGAAGACGCCCATAAACGATG
>CAYXZC010000036.1:1123-9911 GCA_964469815.1 uncultured Eggerthellaceae bacterium
CAAGAGCATCGAGGCTAATTCCGAGTTCCTTGCGAAATCCGCGATACGCCAGATCGAGATGCGCAATAAACGCCAGCTGAGCAAGAAGACATCCGAATACCTCAAACAGGCTCTATCGATAATATCCTCTTGGCTAAGAGACGCTTTGGTCATAAACGCGGGAACGCCAGAGCTTGTCGTGAACATCGATAGGATGGACGATCTTTCCCATGCAGCTTCCTACTTATCGCCGAAATATGCATATCGTGCCTTGGAGTCGATTAAAGAGGCTGCTGTGATGCTGGATTATAATGTAAGTCCTGAAACCTGCTTCAATGTGGCTTTATATAAAGTAAGAGAGGCTTTCAATGGCGCTAATAGCACCTATAAATCTTCCATATAATGTTCGAACTCTTTGGTTCGACCCTGATGGGATCGATATCAAAGCTGGAGATAAAGTGGTTGTCAAGACCGCAAAGGGTACAGAGCTCGGAGTTGCGGCTTCAGATATCATCGAGGTCGAAGATGATTCCATAAAGAAGCTCAAAAGTCCGCTCAAGCCCGTTATCCGGATCGCCACCGATGAGGATCTGGAGAAGGCGGAGAAGATGGAACAGCTTGGCCGTGAAGCGATGCCCATATTCAAGGAATTCGCGAGGGAGACAAGCGAAGAGATGCATCCGGTCTCTGTCGAATACCTACTAGATGGCGATAAGGCCATCTTCTACTTCGAGTCTGAAGAGCGCATAGACTTCCGAGATCTGGTCCGCAAGCTAGCTGCTCATTTCCATGTGCGCATAGACATGCATCAGATCGGCGTTCGAGATGAAGCCCGTATAGTCGGCGGCATCGCTCATTGCGGACAGGAGGTATGCTGCAAGCGGATGGGCGGTGAATTCAAGCCCGTATCCATAAGGATGGCAAAAGAGCAGGATCTCTCCTTGAACCCACAGAAGATATCGGGTCTATGCGGTAGGCTCATGTGCTGCCTTCGGTATGAGAACGATACCTATAAGGATCTAAAATCAAGGGCACCTAAGATCGGAGCCAAGATAAAGACACCTGTGGGTGAAGCGAAGGTGATCGATCTGGATGTTCCCAGAGAGATAGTCACCGTCCAGATCGAATCGGAGAAACCCGTTAAGGTCGAGCTTTCGGGCTTCGAAGAAGCCGAAGAAGGGAAACGCCCTGATACGATAACCGAAGAGGGTTGGGAGATAGCCAATAGGGAAGAGGAGATAGTGTTCCAGTCCTCGAATATCTTCTCAACCTCCAATTTCACCGGTGAGGACAAGCTCGGAAGCGCGAAGGCCGTACACCATCCCACAAGGTCCTCTAAGGCCAAGAAGAGCGAACCGAAGCAGAAGAAGCAAGAGCCAACCGGTAAGGAAACGCACAGGAAGCAACGCCGACGTCGCTCTACCGTCATCAAAGGCGGACAGAGCACCTCTGTCGATGCGTCGGAACAAGTCCGCAACAAACAACCAAAGCAAGGCAAATCGAACAGCAAGAACGGATCGGGCAACAAGAGCGGATCGGCTCAAAAGCTAAGACCCGGACATAGATCGTCGGGTTTGAGCGCTTCTGGCAAGAGCCCTGATATCACAAAGACCAAAAGACCGCGAAACGATAATGATCGCAAGAAGGATCAAGGATCCCAAGGAAACACGAAGCCTTCGAACAATAAGGGCAACGATCAACATAGGAAGAGAAGACGTCAAGGAACACGCATAAACTCTGACAAGGGAGCACGATGATGACCGAGTGGTCCATGCACACCGATCTATACCAGCTCACGATGGCTCAAGGGTATCTTGAAGCTGGCAAAGATCATGAACGCTCAGCATTCACGATGTTCTTCCGCGATTACCCATTTGCGGGTGGATACGCCATAGCATGCGGGATGGCCCAGCTCTCCGAGATGGTCGATTCTTACAGCTTCTCCAGGTCGGATGTTGATTATCTGAGCACGCTCGAGGCGCCCAGAGGTGGATCCCTATTCACCGAAGAGTTCCTCAGTTTTCTCGAGACGTTCAAGCTCGATATAGACATCGATTCCGTTCATGAAGGATGCGTCGTCTTCCCGCATGAGCCCATTGTACGCGTGAGCGGGCCTATCATGCACTGTCAGATGGTCGAGACCGCGCTTTTGAACTGCGTCAACTTCCAGACCTTGATCGCGACCAAGGCAGCCAGGGTCTGCCAAGCTGCAAAAGGTGCTCCTGTCGCTGAATTCGGCCTTAGGAGGGCGCAAGGTTTGGGCGGCATATGGGCATCGCGCGCTGCTGTGGTCGGGGGTTGCGCTTCCACTTCGAACGTTTTGGCCGGAAAGCTCTTCAATATACCGGTATCGGGAACGCACGCCCATTCATGGGTGATGGCCTTCGATGATGAACTGGAGGCGTTTCGCGAGTACGCGAAGATATCACCCAACAACTGCACCCTTCTGGTCGACACGTATGATGTCGAGCAAGGTGTGAGAAACGCCATCACCGTAGGGCTTGAGATGAGATCGCGTGGTCAGGCTCTATCAGGTATAAGGATCGATTCGGGAGATCTTGCGTGGCTTTCGAAGATGGCTCGCAGGATGCTCGATGATGCCGGTCTGCACGATGTGTCCATTGTGCTTTCCAACGATCTTGATGAGCGTACGATAAAGTCGATACTGGATGAAGGCGCTCCTGTTGATGCGTGGGGAGTGGGAACGAAGCTCGCAACCGCCGACAGCCAGCCTTCTTTGGGTGGAGTGTACAAGCTCTCTGCGATCAAGGACTCTCCCGAAGATAGTTGGTCTGCGAAGCTCAAGATATCGGAATCAGCAGCAAAGCTCACTTTACCGGGATTTCTGGACGTGAGACGTTTCTACAATGATGATGGAACATTAGCCGGAGATATGGTATTCGATGTGGATCGACCTATAGATGATAAATGCAGGATAGTCGATCCTGTTGACCCTCTTCGTCAAAAGGAGCTGGCCGGGAAGGAATACGTGGATCTTCTGCGTCCGCTCGCAAGAAGCGGAAGAAGCGTCCTTGACGATGATGCCAAAGATGCCATGAAGGCAAGGCAGCGCGCCATCGAAGGGCTTGAGCATCTGGATGAGAGCCAGCTTAGGCTGCTCAACCCGCATACGTATCCTGTAGGCCTTGAATACGGGTTGAATGCAAGAAGGGCTGCTTTGGTCGATAAGATGAAGCATCGTTGCTAGAGCGCGATCTCAATGGCTTTTGATCTTGGAGGATTTGAATGAAAGAATGCAAACTGATCATAGATTCGTGCTGTGATGTCCCCGCTGACATCATCAATTCCGCTGATGTCAGGCTTCTCAACTTCACATACGAACTTGACGGAGGAACATTCAAAGATGACCTGTTCCAGTCTTTGGATGCACCCCAGTTCTATGATGCCATGCGCCACGGTGGCGAGCCCACGACATCGCAGCTTTCGATGCAATCGCTCCTAGAGCTCTTCGAAGAAGCAGCGAAGGAAGGAACGCCTACGGTCTATCTTTCCTTTTCGAGCGGTCTTTCAGGAAGCTTCGATGTGGCTATGCTCGTGAAGGATCAGATAAAGGAGGGATACCCCGATTTCGAGCTATACGTCGTCGATACCAAGCTCGCATCGATCGCTGAGGGTCTGTTGGTCTTCGAAGCGATAAAGCAATTCGAGCGGGGACTTTCAGCAAAAGAGCTCGCACAGTGGGCAGAGGAAGCTCGGTATTTCGTCGATTGTGAATTCATGGTCGATGATCTCAATGCACTTCGGCGCGGCGGGCGTATACCGGCATCGGTTGCAGTGGCTGGGGCAGCGCTAGATGTCAAACCCCTCCTCACGATAGATGTCGATGGGAAGCTTTCCCTTATCGGGGTAGCAAGAGGCAGGAAGAAGGGAATCAAACAGCTCATCGATTACTATGAGAAGAACGTTTCCAAAGAAGGCGTCAGCAATGTTGTGTTCATAGGCGATAGCGATTGTCCGAAGGATCTCCAACGATTGCATGATGGACTGCAAAAATCCGACGGCTCCATCATGATAATAGAGTCATCCATAGGCCCTGTCATTGGGTCTCATGTAGGACCAGGTATGCTGGCTGTTACATTTTGGGGCAAGGACAAGCGCGAGAACCTCTCGGTCGCCGAGCGAATCGCCAAGAAGGTCAAGGGAGAGAAATAGATGCCGATCTATTCTTATAGGGGCAACCCTGCATTCATCGAAGCTATCGCATATAGGCTCGATCAAGCCGGTTTTGTGCGGGAAGGCGAGGTCGAGCTTGCTGATTTCGTTCTAACGTTCTGCACCAATATGACAGAGCTTGAGGATCTCTACTTCGGTGAGAGCGGTCTTGTGGATGTCTTGAAGAGCGACGCATGCGTGATAGACCTAAGCGCAACATCCCCGAATTTCGCTAACGAGATGCAAGCTGTTGTAACGCTTTCCGACCTTGGCTTCATCGAAGCCCCGCTCATGGTGAAGAATCTCGTGGCGCAAGACGCTTTCGAGAGATCTAACATCTCCTGCTTCGTTTCAGGCGAACAGGTTTGGCTGGATAGAGCACAAGATATATTGGATGCGATATACGGCAGCATAGACAATCTTTCGAACCCGGGTCTGGTTCAGCTTGCCAGAGCATCGAACACGCTCCAAAAGGTCGCGGAGATAGTCTCTGCCATAGAATCGCAATCTCTCCTTGATAGTTCGAAGCGATCCATCTCCAGCTTGGATACGAACGGTTTCACCCTTGATGCGACATCTCCTGAAGCCTTCTTCGTCCTGCAAGCCATATCCGAGAAAAGATATGACTCTCCCTTCACTGTAGAGATGCTCATGGGCGAGCTTTCAGCAGCGATGATGGCAGCTGACGACAACGAGATAATAATCCCCCAAGCTGAGACAGCCTTCCATCTTCTGGAGCTCCTCGCCATAATAGGGGGTTCGCAGAAATCCCCGGCAGCGCTAGCTCTTGTTTACGGCAACATAAACGAAGAGGAATGTGCGAGATACGGGCTTGACTGGAGCAAAGCCGAAGGTCTTTATGGTGAGCATGTGCATGAGGAACAATACGACCCATACCACGATGATCGCACTGACGAGGATTTCTATGATGACGAGATGTATGAGGATGACCTCACCGGATTCGGGTATTCGACGAACTAGAACCCTATGATGCAGGGGTACGATGATTGCACGCTCTGTCCACGGATGTGCCGCGCGAACAGGGAAGAGGGTGAACGTGGGTACTGCAAGCAGTCAAGCAGGGTTCTCATCGCACGAAGCTCCTTGCACAAGTGGGAAGAGCCGCCGATAAGCGGGTCGTCAGGAAGCGGAACCATTTTCTTCTCAGGATGCTCACTGGGATGCATCTACTGTCAGAACCATGCTATCTCCCGTGATAGCGTTGGGGATGCCTACGATGCCTCTCAGATCGTCGAGATGATGTTCGATCTGAAGAGATCCGATGCTATGAACATCAATCTTGTAACACCCACTCATTTTGCCCCAACCTTGCGAGAGGCCATCTCAAAAGCCAAGGATCTTGATCTTGGGCTTCCCATCGTTTGGAACACCAGCGGGTATGAGAGAGTTGAGAGCATAGGTGAGAACCGATCCCTTATCGATATCTATCTTACAGATATGAAGTATGCCGATAGGGGAATTGCGAAGCGGTTCTCGAATGCTGAGGATTATCCTGATGTTGCCATGAGAGCCATAGCGCGAATGGTCGACACCACGAAGAGGGTGGGATTCGATCATCATATGGGTCAAGAGAGGCTCTTGAGCGGAGTCGTTGTCAGGCATATGGTGATCCCCGGTCATGTCGAAGATTCAAAGCGCGTCCTTGCAGCCCTTCATTCCGAATTCGGCAGCGACATCCTTTATTCGATAATGAACCAATACACACCTGTATTGGCCTCTCTATCTTCACTTGGGAACACCTTAGCGAGTAAGCACCTAAAAAGATGCCCTGAGCTTGGAAGAAGCGTTACAGATGAGGAATACGAGGAGGTCCTCGATTTTGCGGACAGCATCAGCATCGATGACTATTTTTGGCAAGATGGTGAAACCTGCAAAGAGAGCTTCATCCCGGAATTCCCGCAACGATGACAGAAGAAAAAAGGTCAAGCATCATAACGAATGCTTGACCTGTTAAGGCTTCTGGAGCCAGCGACAGGAATCGAACCCGCAACCCACTGATTACAAATCAGTTGCTCTACCGTTGAGCCACGCTGGCATCATTTGCCGCTGAAGTATTGTACGACATCTTATCGCCAATTTGAAGAAGAGGCTTGAAAAATGCACATCCGCATCTGAAACGGCGCGGTCGATCATCGTCGGCCATCGCTCTTCATCGACATCGTTGTCCCATCCTGCATCTCGGTCAGACTCTTCCAGAAGCGCTTTGGCATGAAGGCGCGACGCAGCTCGGGATTGTACCTAGAATCGATGGAAAGTGAACGATAGAACATCCTCCAAGCTTCCTGCATGCATTCCTCTTCGCCGCTCTCAATAAAGCCGTTCTCGGATATGTCCTCTTCTCCAGCCCTGACCAGAAACCAGCCTTTACCCTCATACACACCGGCGATGCCGTGGTTCTCGTCATATATTATGAATGGCTGCACATTGAAGCGCTCGACGAAATGCCCCATGATGAGAGGCACGATCGCATGCTTGGGGTTTATCCTCGCGAACCAAACATCATCGCGTCCATTCCTTAGATGCTCGAAACGTGCGAATTGCCTTATCTTCTCGCATTCATTGTCAACGGAACGGGCGATCGCGAACACCGAATTGACTGCGGGATCGGAGATATCGTTTATAGAGGCCATCCTCTTGAATGTGAAGCATCTTGAAGAGGGCGATCGCTTTTTATCTGCACAATGCTTGAAATCCTTGCATTGAGAGCACGGCGAGGTGCGCATACGCTCGACAAGATAGGCGATATATTCGAAGACCGCGAAAGCCGCGCCTTCATCGAACGAGAGCGATGCCTTCAAGACGAACCTATATGCCTCGTTCCCACAGCGCATCATGAGCATATCTCTGACGCGGTTCGCTTTTGGAACATCGGTCTTGATGATGGAGATGCTCTCGCAAAGGCAAGGAATATGATCTTCTATCCTGCATATCCTCGTAGGCCGCTCTTTTCTCTCAAAAGCAGTGAAAACAGCAGTAAGGAGCCCTTCTGTTGTGCCATCGTATAGATAAGTGGTCTCGATCACGGGATCATCATGCATAGAGAGCCTCCGGATCTGATCCGGATACGCGTGTGGCGTCTACCGGCGGGAGAGCAACTTGCTCCGATGAGGTGTTAGAGATCATCTCAGCAGATCCCTTCATGCTCTCGAAAAGGCTGAGCTGTCCGGCCATGGGCTTATCGGCTCTTCTTCCATGCGATCCACCATCTATTGGAGACGCGATCCTTGCGCGAATGGAATCCTTGGAGAAATCCACGCCTAGACCTGAATACTTGCCATTGCATGTTATGAAGTATCTGGCTCGTTTGTAGGCCACACCGAGCTTCCGCAATTCCGCTTCGCCAAGGGTCGTGCTCTTCCTGGCTCTAATGATCAGCTTCGCTCCGCGCACACCGATGCCCGGCACGCGTATGAGCTCTTCGAAGGATGCGGTGTTGACCTCCAACGGGAAGACATCCAGATGGTTGATGGCCCAGTTCGCTTTCGGGTCGATATCCTGCGCCAGATAAGGGTGATCATCATCGATGATCTCTGAAACGTCGAATTCATAGAAGCGCAGGAGCCAATCGGCTTGATACAGCCTGTGCTCACGATCGAGCTGTATATGATCCACCCTGGGCAGTCTCGCATCTTCTACCACAGGCAGATACGCACTGAAGAACACACGCTTGAGCGATAGCGTTCTATACAACGATGCGCTAAGGTTCAGGATATCGTAGTCGTTCTCGGGTGTTGCACCGATTATCATCTGGGTGGATTGTCCGGCAGGAGCGAACGCTTTATGCGCTATGCGTGCTTTGGTGGTGGACATATAGTGCGTTTGCCTTTTACGGACGAGGCTTCTTGATTCCTTATCATCAGCGATGGATGCCGCTATCTGACGCATAGGGGAGAAGATGGAGCTCTTGGATTTATCGGGAGCAAGCAGCTGCAAGCTCTTCTGCGAAGGAAGCTCAAGGTTCACCGATAACCTGTCAGCAAGAAGGCCGAGCTCTGCTATGAGCTCAGATGAGGTTCCGGGTACCGCTTTGGCATGTATGTAACCACGAAAGGAATATTCATCACGAAGGATGCTGAGCGTTTGGATCATGAGCTCTGTGGTGTGATCGGGAGATCCAATGACCCCAGAGCTCAAGAAAAGACCCTCTATGTAATTGCGCCTGTAGAATGATATGGTCAGATCCGCCAGTTCCCTTGGTTTGAAACAGCTTCTCCTGATATCGGTGTTCGACACCCGGTTCACGCAGTATGCGCAATCATAGATGCATGCATTGGTGAGCAGCACCTTCAGAAGGGATACGCATCTGCCATCGGGAGTGAAGCTATGACAGCATCCTGAAATGCCGGCTGCACCCAAAGATCCGTTCTTGCCGGATCTTTGAACCCCGGAAGAGGTGCATGCGACATCATATTTGGCCGCATCGGCAAGTATCTCAAGCTTATCGATGATATCCATAGCACACCCGTACATACGTTCTAACGAATATATGTTCGATTCTATATCGAAAGAAAAAGGAAGTCAATCAGACTTCCTTTTAAGTGGACAGATCAGGATATGTCGTGTTGATCGTATGCGAAAGGCCGTATCATTTCACCCCGTATCGATCATAATAATC
>CAYXZC010000036.1:9921-19960 GCA_964469815.1 uncultured Eggerthellaceae bacterium
CATCGATCGCGCTCAGGATCTCAGGTGTGATGACTGCCTTCGAATCGATGCTGTTGCGCTCAGAGATATCTGACCTAAGATAAGAGACCACATCTGACATGCTGACGATGGCAGCGGTGGGAAATCCATATGTTTCGCTGACTTCATCCAGAGCGCATACCTTGCCGAACTTGCCGACCTCTTCGCGATTCAGCGAGACCATGAGTCCGATGATGTCAACATCGGCAGCAGCCTTAAGGATGGGATATGTCTCCTCGATGGACTTGCCTGATGTGGTCACATCCTCAACGATGATGACCCTATCACCATCATGCAATTCGCTTCCCAAAAGTATCCCCGTATCCCCATGATCCTTGACCTCTTTGCGATTCGAGCAATACCTGACCTCTTTGCCGTAGAGCTCATAGAGTCCCATGGCGGTGACCACTGATAAGGGGATGCCCTTATAAGCAGGCCCGAAGACCACATCGAATCCAAGTCCGAATGTGTCGTTTATCGCTTCGGCGTAGAAAAGACCGAGCCTGTGTAGTTGCTCTCCGGTCACATATGCTCCGGCGTTCATGAAGAAGGGGGACTTCCTTCCGCTCTTGAGAGTGAAATCACCGAACTTCAGAACATCGGATGAGATCATGAAGTCTATGAATTCCGATCTGTATCTTTCAAGTGAACCCATTTGAAGCCTCTTCCCTTGACGGATTTCCAACACTCAAATGATACAGTAACGAGGTGCATATCACGAATGATTCACGCGTATGAAATGTTAATATTGTTCCATCCGAACAAAGAAGGGTTTTCTGTTTTGACAGCTTTCATCGCTCATTACAAATCCCCGGATGCATCATCCAACAGAGCCAAAGGGCTCTTCGAATTCGAAAGCTCTGCACGATCGGGTTCGAAGGCGAACATGCACGATGCCAGGGTGAGGATGCTCGAATTGTTCGGAAACGATGCGCTTGGATGGTCGATCGAGAAGATCGAGAAGAAGACTGCATCAACGCAACAACAAGATGGCCAGCTTGAGCTCGACTTCAGAAAGCCCTTGAAAAGGAAGAGGAAGAAGAAGCGCGAGTATTGGTAGGCCGAAGAATGTGGTGTCTTTGAGCTTTTATGAGGATAGGGATCCAAACATGAAGAAAAAGCAGATCAAATTCCTGAAGCAATTGGTGGAAACGCCTTCTCCGACCGGTTTCGAGGAGAATGTGGCTTCGCTCATACGCGATGAACTGTCCAATGTTGCAGACGAGATCCAAACGGACACCATGGGATCCGTGCATGCCATCCTGAAAGGAACCACCGAGCTCACAGACGAGAAGATCCAAGCCGATATCCTACAGCGGCAGAGCGAGGCCGCGAATTTCGGTGAGGACTATGAATACGTAAGCACATACGGAGCCAGCTATGGGAATATGGGCTATCCCACCCCGAGCGATCTCGAGGATATGGGATTCTCTCAAAACGGAGCCCTCACCTTCATGCTCAGCGCGCATATGGATGAGGTCGGGTTGATGGTCACATACATATCCGATGAGGGCTTTTGTTATGTGTCATCCATCGGAGGCGTCGATGCAGCCATCCTTCCCGGAACCCGCGTCGATGTCCATACGGAATCGGGTATCTTGCGTGGTGTCGTGGGAAGAAAGCCGATCCACCTCATCGATCAGGACGAACGGAAGAACGTCACTCCTTTAGACAAGCTCGTGATCGATCTTGGCATGGCTCCCGAGAAGGTCAAGAGCAAGGTGAAGGTGGGAGACCCCATCACATACGGAACCAAGTTCGAAACCCTTGGCCGCAACATGGCTGTCTCGAAGTCATTCGATGATAAATGCGGCGTTTTCGTCGCATGCAATGTTATGGAGCGCATCGCTGAGCAAGGTAGGGCGCAAGCGACATTCATCTCCGCTATAACCGTACAAGAGGAGATCGGAACCAGGGGTGCCATAACGAGCGCGCATTCTCTCAATCCCGATGTGGCCATAGCCTTCGATGTCACGCATGCAACGGACTACCCAGGGATCGACCGTTCCAAATACGGCAACATCGTTTGCGGCAAAGGCCCGGTCATCGCGCGAGGCCCCAATATCAACCCGTTGGTGTTCGATCGTCTGGTCGCCGCGGCTGAAGCCGAGGGCATTGATTACCAGATCGAGGCCGAACCGGGCGTTACCGGCACGGATGCCAGATCCATCCAGATCGCACAAGGCGGCATCCCCACAGGACTCGTATCCGTCCCGCTTCGCTACATGCACACCCCATCCGAGATGATAGACCTGAAGGATCTTGAGGGGGCTATATCTCTGATCGCACGCTTCGTGATGGATCTTCAAGATGATTCCACCTTCATCCCGGGCATCACCGAAAAGCAGGATCATCCCAATGCGGATGCTGTCAACATCGCCGATAAGACCGAGCATGAGCAGATCAAGGATCTCAGGAAGCAGATCAAAGCGTTATCGAAGCGTTTGGAGGAGATGGAGGCAGCAGGTGTTGCTGTAACCATCGATGCGCAGATGGATGCTGTGGCTGAGGAGGATCCTGACCAAAGAGTCGATCCGTCGGATGCAGGCGCATCTTCTGAGCGCGATGAGGCGGCTATGGGTGAGGCTGCATCCTCTTTCGCGAACTACAAGCCCAGTTTCTCCCATATCGAGAATGATAGCTCCATCATCCCGCGTACGCTAAACGCGCAGGATGCCCCAGGATCCTTCGAGGGTGCTCCTGCATCCGGCTTTGAGCAGCGACCGATATCGCAAGCCATACCGAACTCTTCGGATTATATCGATAACGACATGATGGATGAGATGCCGGGCATAAACATACTCCCGATAATCACTGCCGATCCGAACGTCGATTCCACCCGTTAGGAATGTTGTAGAAGCGCATATGGCTAAACCGGAACAAAGATCAAGGTTGATCGCCAAGAACAAGAAGGCCTTCCATGATTATGAGATCCTGGAGACCTTCGAGGCGGGCATAGAGCTCACAGGCTGCGAGGTTCGATCCCTTCGCGATAACAACTGCCAGCTCACGGATAGCTTCGTCTTCATCCGAAATGGTGAAGCATGGCTCAATAACCTGCATATCGCTCCTTTCACCAACGGCAACATAGCAAACGGTGATCCTGATAGGAAGCGCAAGCTATTGCTTCACAAGAAGCAACTGCGCTATCTTGCTGAGAAGACCCAGGAGAAGGGGCTATCGATCATACCTTTGAAGATCTACTTCAATGACCGCAACCTCGTCAAGCTAGAGATAGCGCTCGCTCGAGGAAAGAAGCTCTACGATAAGCGCAACGCCATGAAAGAGCGCGATATGAACCGAGAGATCGCGCGTAGTCTAAAAGAGCGAAGATAGCCATCAGTATACATTTGGAAAACATAGCCACCTATGCCACGTGTTAGGTGCTAACGTTTATATCGAAGCGAAAAGCTTCATTGGAACCGACTCTAAAGTTTGGGGGATATCATGGATCTCGATGAGCAACTTGAAACTATGGAAGAGTCTCTGGAAACGGATGCCGAACAGATAGACGAACAGACCGAGATCCAAGACGTCGAAGATGATGTTGATGAGATCCTCGGCGAGGATGCTCTCGAGAGCGATCAGACGCATGCTTTCGACGGCTTCATCACAAAGAACGAGGCCGACTATGACGGATATGATCCCGATGAGGTTCTTGAGAGCGAACAAGAGATCGAAGATGCCAACGTCCTGCATTCCGAAGGCTACCATGTAGAGGATGACCATGATCTTGAAGAAGAGGTCATCGAGATGGAGATCGAGGAAGGCGACATTTACGCTTATCTCGTTGATGAGGACGACAACGAGATCGGATTCGTCCTCCTGGATGAGAACGGTGAAGAGCAGGAATACTATTACGTCGATATGGATGAGTACGAGATCGTATCCGAAGAGAGCACGAAGGTCGAGCGGGCATCCGATGGCGAAGAGTTCGATCTTGGGATAACCCGTGAAGGGATCGCTGAGGCCACTGCCGATGTGAATGCCATCTACAAGGATGGGGTCGAGCTTGCAGCCGAGCTGAAAGGCGCTTTCGATGATATCTCAGAAGAGATGAGCTTTCTGAAGAAAAAGAAATAGGCCATCCTTTCGTATTGACACGGTTCGTTTTCGATGTAAGATAGAGCAACTCACCAGGGGGCGACCGGTTTCGACATGGTGGGTCTGACATGAGGAGCAGGTCGTGGTCTCCTCGCCACGTTAAACAGGGGTAATGCTAAATTTAATTGGCAAAAACAACACTCAGAGCGCCCCGGCGCTCGCCATGGCTGCTTAAACAGCATGCCATCCGTCGAACTTGGAATTTCCCCGCTCCAAGCAAGACGTCATCTTAGGGGAATGCTCCGTGTTACGTAGTCGGTATGAACACGGAAAAGATCGAACCGACTCGAGATATGCAACGTCAGTCTTCGGACCGAGCTTATCTTAGAACCTGAGCGCAGACTAAGCCTGTAGCGCCTTATCGAGGATCCAGTATGGACCGGAGTTCAACTCTCCGCGCCTCCACCAGAAACGATGCAACCCGTATGCGCTTACTATGCGTATACGGGTTGTTTTGGATACAACGCTATTCGAGATAAGCCGAATGGAAGCATTTTCTTCGCATCGGCCTTCGTGCATATGCGTAGAGGGTGATCTTGATCGCCCTCATGTGGGCGGTTGAAACCGCCCACTACACATCAACCGGAAGGACAACCGGCCACTACACATCAACCTGTAAGCAAACATTTGTACGGATTCATGATATGATGCCCCCATGGAAGAATTCATTGAGAATACGAGCGATACCTTCTTCGAACCTTGGATAGGCCCTGCAATTCTGCTTGTCGATCTCGATGCCTTTTTTGCTTCTGTCGAGCAGCTCGATCACCCAGAATGGCGCGGCAAACCCGTTATCGTCGGAGGTCACCCTGATAAGCATGGCGTTGTGTCCACATGTTCCTATGAAGCCCGCAAGTTCGGCGTGAGGAGTGCGATGCCATCTTCGCGTGCCAAGCAACTGTGTCCCGATGCTATCTGGACATGCGGCAACTTCCACCGTTATAAAGAGGTCTCTCAAGCGATCATGCGCATCATAGAGGACGAAACACCACATGTGCAGCAAGTCTCCATTGATGAAGCCTTCGCTGATATAACGCCGACAAGATCCAATCTCGAGCATCCCGTAGCCGTTGCAATGCGCATACAAGAGCGCGTATCAGCCCTAGGGGTCAGTTGCTCGATCGGGCTGGGAGTATCTAAATCCGTTGCGAAGATAGCCTCTGATATGGATAAGCCGAAAGGGCTCACGATCGTATATCCCGGTCGCGAGAGTGCATTCCTGTCACAACTTCCCATCCGATGCTTGAGCGGGATAGGGGCGGTCGCAGAAGAGCAACTGCTCAAAAAGAAGGTGTTCACTCTCGGGGATCTTGCCAAGGCCGACCAGAGCATCCTCGATAAGGTCTTTGGAAAGAACGCTGATATGATGCGGCAGCGTGCTCAAGGCAAGGACATCAGCGAGGTCATCGTCGATCATAGCGTCAAGTCGGTCTCGCATGAGATGACGTTCGCTGAAGACCTTGTTGATAGAGATGACATAGAAGCTGCGTTGGTGACGCTCCTTACAAAGCTGGGCAGACGGCTTCGCGCGAAATCACTGAAGGGCAAAACGCTGCATCTCAAGGTCAGATTCGATGACAGAACGGTTCATACCGCACAAGCAAGCCTTCCTTGTGAGAGCGATGATGATATAGAGATGCTGCCATATGCAAAGGATCTGCTGGAAAGGATCTGGCGCCCAGGGATACGCATTCGTCTTATCGGGGTTGGGATAAGCAAGTTCGATGACGTTGCTGAGAACCAAACGCTGCTCTTTGATGTCGACTCCGTTTGCAAGAGCCCGGCGGATATGACCCATAAGCCGCTCATCGAAGATAAGGTGAAGCGAAAGCAACTCTTGGATGCGGCTGACGGTCTCAAGGATAGATTCGGAGAAGATGCTGTTCTTATGGGCAGTGAATTCAAGACGAAGGGCAGAGGAACCGGTTCCTCATCGAAGAATCCAGCCGATTATAAGTGATCGTAGTTTTGGATTGTTTGTGAAAGATTGTATGAATATCGTGCTTTCATATCGTTTAGCCTCTTTACCCCTTAAAAAGCCAAGAAAATTCTGTAAAATTACTGCGGTTTGTATTCGCACGATGAAAGCGCATGTATGACGAATAAGGGAAAGCATAATTCCAAGAGATCCTTCGGGAGTCGCTTCGATTCGCATGTGCACAGACCTGATGATCGGAAGATCCACCAGATCTCTATCGAGCGTGAGGATATAGAGATCCCTGATGATATCGATCTTCCTGAAGAGCACGATATCCCCAACCTGAGCAATTCTTCCTCTACGGCAACGAATCCTTCCAATAGTGCAAACGAACCGGTCGGATCCTCCGAAGATGATGGTTTGCCGAAGAAGGGGCGTGGCAAGCATTCGAAAAGCGCTACCGATCCATCCAAGGATAAGCCGAAGGATGGATCAGAGCACGATGGGGATGAAGCCGATGCCGATGGTGTATCTGTCGATACCAAAGAGAAGCATCCTAAGCATTCCAGATCCGATGCTTCAATGCAGACGAAAGATGACGATCAATATGCAAAAGGATCGTCAGATGGATCTGCAACTGAAGTGCCGGACGACATCTCGACTGTCGAAGGCGGCGAGGACATCCTTTCATCGAATGATGATGCTCACGCATCGGATGACGATACGCCTTTCGATGAAGAAGAGCCTTATTTCTCTGAGAAGGCGTTCGATATCAAAGGTGAAAGCTTCTTCGAAAAGCACCCCAAGGCCAAGAAGAGGTTGATCATCGCCCTGTGCTCTACACTAGGTGTTCTGGCTGCGGTATATTTCATCGGGGTCGCCCTTTTCACCTTCCTGATGTATCCAAACAGTCATATAGACAAGATAGACACATCCATCAAGACCCCGGTTCCCATACAGCAAGAGCTCGAATCGGCCATAGATGATTATTCCTTCTCGATCAAAGGGCAGGGGATGAATGCAAAATTCTCCTCAAAGGATGTCGGATTGGATGTCGATTACGAGAAAGTCGTCCAAGAGGCTCTGGATGGTCAAAATCCTTGGATCTGGCCTTATGAGGTATTCCTAGAGCACGATAATTCCCATTACCTCAAAGATGCGATCACATTCAGTGCGCTGTCCGACGTATTGACGGCTGAGGTCGATTCGATAAACGCCTCTGCCGTGCATCCGACCAACGCGTTCATCCGCTTCGTTCCGGAAACGGTAGCTTTCGAGATCGTCCCTGAGGTTCCCGGTAGCATCCTTGATGCCCAGAAGGTCGTCGATATCGCACTGCAAAGCGTCTCTGACCTTCAGACCTCTATAGTCCTCGGCGATGAAAGCCTTCTTGAACCAACGATCCTCAAAGATGATGCGCGCCTCGTTAAGGCACTGGGTGATGCTACTGCCATATTGGGCATAAACCCCACATTGAACCTGAACGGTGCGAATGTGTACACACTGGACGCCGCGACGATCGGCCCTTGGGTCGTAGTGGGTGAGGATTTCGGAATAACGATGAATGCCGATGCTATGAATGCTTGGTCAGATGATATCTCCAATAGGTTCAACACCGTGGGTAAGGAAAGGATCTACACGCGTCCTGACGGCAAGGTGGTAAGCGTAAGCGGGGGAACCTATGGGTGGAAGGTCGACACCGGAAACCTCCTTGAGAAGGTGAATGAAGCATTCGCTGCCAAGGAGAGCGCTGTTATCGAGATACCCGTATCCCAAAGCGGAACCGGTTTCGATACGTCTTCCGGCCGTGATTGGGGAGCAAGATACGTTGATGTCGACATCGCCGAGCAATATGCTCGTCTATATGATGCGAATGGAGCCTTGATCTGGGAAAGCCCGATCGTAAGCGGTGCGAAAGGTAAGAGGGATACCCCGACAGGAGTCTACACACTGAACCAGAAAGCCATGAACATCACGCTTCGCGGCCCTATGAAGGACGGCGAATACGAATGGGAGTCCAAAGTGAAGTACTGGATGCCGTTCAAAGGCAATTCCGTTGGGCTGCATGATGCCCCATGGCAATCCGCATTCGGAGGTGCAAGGTATGCCCAAGGCTTCGGCTCCCATGGTTGCGTCAACCTTCCATCAGGTAAAGCGAGCGAACTGTATGGGTTGCTCAATCCAGGTGATGTCGTTGTGGTTCACTATTGATCGATGATTGAGGCATAATATCAAGATCGCGATTTTGAACCATTAGACCACTTGGATGATGAGATCCCACTATGAAATCTTTAGACGAAACGAGCAAGACACACAACGATGCCCCGATCGGTATATTCGATTCCGGTTTCGGCGGCCTTACAGTTCTCAAAGAGATAGCGTTCAGGCTTCCGCAGGAGAATATGATCTTCGTGGGGGATTCTGCCCGTTGTCCCTATGGTCCAAGGGATCTGGACGAGGTAAGATCGTTCACTCTCCAGATCTGCTCCTATCTTATCGATCAAGGCTGCAAGCTCATCGTCATCGCTTGCAATACCGCAACGGCAGCCGGTCTGAAAGCCGCCCAGATGGCCTTCGACATACCCGTCGTCGGTGTCATCGAGGCAGGTTCCAGAGCTGCGGTCCATATGACCCACACACGTCGCGTGGGTGTGATCGCCACCGAGGCCACCATCAAGTCGAAAGCCTACGAGAGTGCCATCAGGAATCTCGATGCGGGCATATCGATCCATTCGAAGCCCACTCCTAAGTTCGTGGAGATTGCTGAGCTCGGCCTCAAGCATAAGAACAATGATCGATGCTGCTCCAATGGGGGGTTAAGCGAGGATGCCTTTGGAGATGATCGGCAGGATTACCTCGATATCGCCAAGCAGTATCTGATCCCTCTGAAGAAGGAGAATATAGATACCCTAGTGCTGGGATGCACGCATTTCCCGATCATAGAACCGCTGATATCGCAGGTGTTGGGAAAATCGATCAATCTTGTCTCCTCCGCTGAGGAAACAGCTCGTGATGTTGCGTCCATCTTGGAGCGAAGACATGCATTGGCATCGGGAAGCGCCCCTTCCGAGAAGATCTTCTACACGACCTCTGAATCAGTGGATGAATTTGAAGAGTTCGGATCCTTGCTCTTGGATGAGCGCAGCATAAAAGTGGAGCATCTGGTGCTTCCGGAGTACAAAGGCGAGAAGCTATGAGACGAGTGATCATTGCATCGAACAACAAGAACAAGGTCAAAGAGATATCGGCCATCCTTCAAGGTTCGAACTGCGAATTTTTGACCTTGAAAGAAGCGGGCATCGAATCGGATCCTGTCGAGGATGCCGACACATTCGTTGGAAACGCCTTGATCAAGGCGCGTGCTGCTTTCGAGAAGAGCGCCGGAGTTGCGGTCCTCGCTGATGATTCAGGTCTAATGGTCGATGCCTTGGACGGTGCTCCAGGTGTCTTCTCGTCAAGATTCGCAGGAGAAGGAGCAGATGATGACGCGAACAACGCCCTGCTCTTGGAGAAGCTCTCCGATGTGCCTGCAGATGAAAGAAGCGCCCGATTCGTATGCACCATGGTGTTGATCGATGAGGCGGGATGTGAGCACATTTGCGAAGGATCGGTGGAAGGGATGATCGGATACTTTCCTAAGGGGGATAAGGGTTTTGGATACGATCCTTTGTTCTACCCCGAAGAGCTTGGCGGAGATGTGTCGTTTTCCGAGGTCGATGATGAGGTGAAGAATTCTATATCACACAGGTCGCGCGCATTGGGTGAAGTCAAATCGATACTTTTCAATGAGCGATAGGATTTATGTGTTAGAATATCTAACCGTTGCTCGGGATGTGGCGCAGTCTGGTAGCGCGCTTGCTTTGGGAGCAAGATGTCGCAGGTTCGAATCCTGTCATCCCGACCAGCTCTATTCGCACATCGGATGATCCATCCGATCTTTGCAATGCGGATGTAGTTCAATGGTAGAACCAGAGCCTTCCAAGCTCTTGACGCGGGTTC
>CAYXZC010000037.1:0-19505 GCA_964469815.1 uncultured Eggerthellaceae bacterium
ATATGCACCGTACTTCGATGTGCTTGCAGATATCTGGCCAAAAGGGATGTCGCAAGATGAGCTTGCTTGGAGGTTCAGCCGCTGGCAACGAGATCGGAAGGATATGCTCGATGCATGGGAGACTGAGCAGTTCTTGGAGACCACGATAAACTCGATCCCCTCGCTCGTGTGGTATAAGACGAAAGACGGCGTTCACGAGAAGGTGAACGACAGCTTTTGCGAGACGGTGAACAAGCCCAAAGATGATGTGCAAGGGCGTCGTCACGCATACATCTGGAATGTCGAGACCGATGATCCGGCTTGCATAGAATCCGAAGAGAAGGTCATGGCAAGTGGTCAGACCTGTGTGTCAGAGGAGGTCGTGCAATCCGGCAAGGATACGAAGCTTTTGACCACGTATAAGTCTCCATTGTACAACCCTGATGGAAGCGTAATGGGCACGGTCGGCGTCGCCATCGATATCACCCAAGAACGCGCTTACGAGAATGACCTTATCCAGAAGAACGAGACCCTTGAGACCATATTCACCTCGCTCGAATGCGGTGTTCTTACGCATAGCGTGGATGGATCCAGGATCCTAGGCGTGAACAAGGCCGCGCTCGATATCCTGGGGTATGATTCTGAGCAGGAGATGCTCGAAGACGGTTTCGACATGATCGCCCAATCGGTGCTCGATGAGGACAAACCGCTGTTGCGGGCGAAATTCGCTTCCCTTACCAATGTCGGGGATAGCGTTGCCACAGAGTACCGGGTCAGGCATGCTGATGGGACGCTGCTGCACGTCATGGGGAACATCAAGCTCATAGAGCGTGATGGGGAGCTCCTCTATCAGCGTTTCCTTCTTGATAATTCCGAGCAGAAGCGCAAGGAAGAGATCCGCGAGCGCAGGAACCAAGAGTTCATGAAAGTGCTGAGCGAGTACTATCTTGTGATATGCGCATTCAATGTCGACTCGGGTGAAGGCGAGCTATTGCGCATTGCGGATGAGAAGAAGGATGAGTTGACTCCGATTTTTGGAGGCACGCTCCTTTATGAGGATGCTATCGCACGCTATATAGGACAACGTGTCTTCGAAGATGATGTGGATCTTCTGAAGGAAGCGCTTTCCGTAGAGAACATCAAGAAAGAGCTTGCGACGCGTGAACGTTTCCATACGCATTATCGATCCAAAGATGGCGATATCATCACCTATAGGCAAGCCACCGTGGTGCGTGCGAACAATCTGGGTGAAGGGCAATACATCGTTCTCGGGATCAGGAACACCGATCAAGAGACTCGCGAAGAGCTTCAGCATAAAGAGCTTCTCGAAGAGGCGCTCGTGCGCGCCAACAGGGCAAGCGAAGCGAAGAGCTCGTTTCTGTCCAACATGTCGCACGATATTCGCACTCCCATGAATGCGATCGTCGGCTTCACCGTGCTCGCGAACAACCATCTTGACAGCAAGGAACGCGTCTCTGAGTACCTCGGAAAGATCCATTCATCGAGCACGCATCTTCTGAGCCTGATAAACGACATCCTCGATATGAGCCGCATTGAGTCGGGTAAGATCTCGCTTGATGAGAAGCCTTGTCTTTTATCGGATATCTTCATGAACATGAAGGATATCCTTCAGCCCGAGGTCGAGGCTAAAAATCTCACTTTCAACGTGTCCATGGATAGCATTGAGCACAACGCCGTTATCTGCGACGAGCTGAAATTCAATCAGATCCTTTTGAACCTGCTTGGGAATTCGATCAAGTTCACAGCGCCGAATGGCAACGTCGATCTGAGCATCACAGAGATCGGAGATAGTGATGAGGGGTATGCGAATTATAAGGTGACCGTGAAGGACAACGGCATAGGGATGACGCAGGACTTCCTCGAGCACATATTCGATCCATTCGAGCGTGAGCGCACATCGACTTTGAGCGGCATCCAAGGCACAGGGCTTGGGATGACCATAACGAAGAGCCTTGTGGATATGATGGATGGTGTCATAAGCGTGAACAGCAAGAAGGGAGTGGGCACGCAGTTCGATATCGTCTTCAAGTTCAAGGTGATCGATGAAGAGAGAACGAGGTTGATGGCCTCATCGAATACGCATGATGTGTCTCTTTCCGATAGTTTGAAAGGGTGTCGGATCCTGCTCGTTGACGATAACGAGCTCAATCGTGAGATCGCCATCACCCTATTGGAAGATGCAGGATTCGAAGTGGAGTCAGCTGTGAATGGGCAGGATGCCATCGACAAGTTGGCTGATGCCGATCCATCCCATTATCAGTTGGTGCTCATGGATATCCAGATGCCTGTTATGAACGGTTATGAGGCTGCTACCATAATCCGTGCCATGCCGGATCCGATAGTGTCATCGATCCCTATCCTTGCTGTAACAGCCGATGCCTTCGATGAGGATAAGCAAAAAGCCTTGAGCTGTGGGATGAATGGGCATTTGGCGAAGCCGATCGAGGTTCCAGAGCTGTTCAAGGCTATGAATCATATGCTTGCTTAGACATTCCAGAGCCGCTCGATCGACGCCCATTCCGCCAATGATCGGGCGTAATCTTCGCTCAAGTGCTCATCGGAGTAATAGTACACATCTCCGTTGCTAGCAGACAGCTGCTTTATATCAGCGTATTCAGGAAGTTGCTGCGCCTTTGCCCAAAGATCTCGTACATCATCTTTCGTCATCGAGAGCGGATCATTGAAAAGACTGCTTTCAGCCATCGGGCGCGGATAGGTTTTGGATTCTTCCCTTATACAGTATGAGAAGGTCACCATAGGATCATCCTCGGCAGCCAGGAAAGCCAGCTTCGAGAACGAGTCGCTCATATGGTTCGCATCGTAGAAGTACTTGCCTTTTGCTCCTTCGATCATCTTGATCCCTGAAGCATCGATTTCGCGAAGCTGCTTCTCGCGCGGTTTGTCGGTCTTGACCAATCCCCATACGCCGTCAACCTGGACAAGCTCGTAGCCTTCCGGCGGAACCAATTCGAAGTCCTCATCATCGGGCGTTTTGTTGGAATAATCGAATACGTGATCGAAGGTGGAGAGGACATCGCTCGGTGCAGGTGCCTCTAAGGCAGAAGGATCGTTATCATCGGATGCATCGGTCTTGCTCTCTCTGGGATTGGCGGTCTTTGACGTGGGGTCATTCGCTTTCGTTTCGATGACATCATTGGGTTCGGTGGATCTATCTGCATCGTTTTTGAAAAGCTTCGGAACGCCTACACCGCGATTGGCGAAACGTGATGGTCGCGTTTTTTGTTCGGAGGAGGAAGGGTGCACCTTCGTGCTCTCTGATCCAACCTCCTCTTTAGGGAGAATGTCCACGAGCCCGTCCTCGAATTCTTCGAATGTGAGGCATCCTGGCGCTACCGTGGCAAGCGTTTCGCGGGACACCATCCTGCCTTCATGAGTTTCCTCGCGGATAAGATCCACGGCCTGTGCGAGTGCGTTGTTGATCTCTATCGCGCGCTTCTTCTCGATCTCGTCCATGCGCATCTCGCGTAGAGACTGGCGATACGAGCAATGCTCCGCCATGATGCAGGAAATGGAATTCTCGTCACATTGGCAGGCCTCTTCGAGTTCGGCCAGATCGGCATCTTGGCTTATAAGGAAGTCGCCCACAAGCGCCTTTATCGCGCAAGCGGCGAAATGAAGGGCATTCACCTTGCCCGATGGAACATCATCGACGCATTCCCGGATATCCTCCAGCGTGATGCTCAGGGCATCCTCAATGGGCTTGCCCTCTATGAGTAGACAAGCTGCACTGGCGCAAGCTGTCATCGCAAGGCACCCACGCGATTTGAACCCGGCAGCTTCGATGATCCCCGTAGCGGGATCGATGCGGGCGAAAAGGCGACAGGCCACCTCACCGCGCTTTGATTTGCCCACCATGCTCTGAGCGTTGTACCCTTCCGGTTTGCCCGAGTTCTTGAAGTCAGCGACTATTGCGAGCAATCTGTCAGAATAAGAGTCGATATCGTCTTCGGCCTCGGTCTGATACACGTCGGCGGTTCTGAGCAAGACCTTATCTTCAGGGATTCGATATACGTTTCTCTCTGACATGATCGTTTGTCTCCTATGCATGAAAGGATCGTGATCTCAAATGATCGATGTAGATTGATGCCGATCATCTGCTTTGATGATATATCAATAATGCAGGAAATCCTGTTTTGTAATGAGTTGTTTACCTGCGAACTTGCTTCTTGTGCAAGGATTCAGGCATCGTGGCACCTAGCCATCCCAGACCTGCATTTTGGTGTAGGTTCGATGGTGAGGTTGGTCTGGGCAGATGCGCCACGTGTACAGAAGAAGGACCCCCGGAGGTGGGGTCCTTCTTCTCGCATGAAGCGACTTGGAGAGGGAAATGTCCATATCAGATCGTTTGCGAATGCGTCCTAGGGGAGCAGATTCAGGGAGGCTAGTTCCTCCTTGACATCGGGCATATCATAGGCATCGAGGCATTCTGCCGTAGGACATCCGAGCTGCTCATCCCAACCGAAGGTTCTGTAGAGCATCGTCAGACCCTCTTGGATGTCTGCTTTGTCCATCTTATCCGTTCCCTCAGTGAAAACAGCCTTGTCCGGATCCTTGCTGAACGGCCATTCGGTATAGACATCATGGTTCGTTCTGAAGTCGATGTTGCCCATGTTGCCTGCGGCATCCGTCAGGCTGCGTGCAGTGTTCGCGCGCTGCAGCGTCATTATGCGGGCACCGGCTTCATAGAGATCCTCTGTGGTGAGGTCTTCGCCGGTAACGGCCTTGAAGAACTTCGACTCAAGATCCAAGTCCCCGCGATAATCACGGGCTTTCACCGGCGATACGGTCATCGGCCATACCCAGTTGCAAAGCGTCAACGAGTCATGGAGCACATCTGTGACAACGGACCACCAAACGAAATTCGCCTTGTGCTCGTTCATTGGGGTATAGGACTTGTCCTTATCGATAGCATCCTCGCCACCCCAGATCTCAGCTGCGATCTGCTGCTTGAGCTCGAAAGGAAGCCCGCTTCCTTGGAAGTTCACAGCCGAGTGGATCATGTCATCGCGGTTGAACAGGCAGTTATACAGCATGCCGACCTGTCCGAAGCATTCCTGGGAATGGTGCACCGGCCAACCGCGGGGGCTGATCATGCAGGATGCGACCGTGTCGTTCCATTTCATATCATCCCATCGCTCTGTCCATACATAGGTGCCGTGACCCACATACGATATCTCGGAATCGTTCTGTGCGATCTTGGTCAGTAGTGGCGGCATGATGGACGGATCATCGGTGTAGAACTTGTTCCAATCGAACTCGGCATATTCCTCAGGCGGGAGCACGCGCTCGAAGACACCGCTGGAAACGCAATGGGCGATATCACGATAGAGTTGGGCGTAATTGCACCAAAGGCCAAGGTCATCCACTACAGATCCGATGACCTGATTCCAGACCAAGCTGTCCTGCGAGTTGTCCTCGATGCTCGTTCCCAAGATCTTGATCATATATTTGAATGGGAAGTTTGGCACACATGTGTTTCCCGTGGTCGCATATCCGCCGTTCTCGGCGCTTGGTTCCACATACATATCCGAATAGCAATGGATAGGACACCCATGACATCCATCCATCTTGATGGTGTACTTCTCGGCTGCAGGGCCGTCGTCCTTGGTGGATTTCATGCAGCGATAACCGACGGTGTTGAGGTTTCCGGGCTTGGGTTCACCGGTCTCGATGGGGCCGCCTTCTGCGAGCGCCCAATAAAGCCCGTTTCGAGCCGTCCAACGGGAATCCTTATCGTAGTATTCAGCCCATTCTTGCTGAGTGGAAGGAACCACATGGTTGTTGTTCGATCCGATGATCTCGCGAAGCATGTAATCGGATAGATCGGCGACCGCCTTTGGATCGGCAACGTTCACGGTTCCTGTTCCGCGTACAACGAGCGCCTTCATGCCCTTATAGCCGAGCACAGCTCCTGTTCCTGCTCCTGCGGAGTGGTTGCGGGAGTTGATTATGCACGCATATGGAAGCTGGTTCTCGCCTGCAGGGCCGATGGTGGCGACCACGCAGTCGGTTCCTTCACGACGGCAGAGCAGCTCTGTGGTGGCACGGGTTCCAAGCCCCCAGATGCCATCGGCTGACTTGATCTTCACATCGTCATCATCGACCATCACATAGACATGGTCATCCGATTTGCCCTCGATGACTATTCCGTCATATCCTGCCTGCTTTATCCTGGCTCCGAGCATTCCTCCGCAGTGCGCATCGATGATGGCATGATCCTTGGTGAATGTGGAAAGCGATGCTATGGTGGTGCGTCCGGCAAGTGGAACGCCCGAGGCGGTCAGAGGACCTACTGCGAATACGACCTTGTTCTCCTCGGATAGAGGTTCGGTTCCTGCAGGAACTTCATCGAACATGATCTTGTTCGCAAGACCCATTCCGCCGATGTATTTCTTGTATGGTTCTGTAGGAAATGTAGAGACTGTTTTATCGGTAAGATTCACCCTCAGGATCTTACCGGTCCAGCCATAAGACTTTTTGTCAGACATCTTTGATCTCCAAACCTTTTGCTTCATACGTTGCAGCGCGGATGAGCGATTTGGAGCTCTTCATGATCGCAATCTTAGCACTCGATTGACGGATTCGGATTTTTGTTTCGCAAACTGTAACAAAAGGTTTTTCTATATTAACGGCAGGTTAACAAATCAACTATATTCTTGAAAAAATCGATTAGCGGCGTAATATGCGAAACGAAGTGTTTGCAGCGCGGAATAGCGATAGAGCTCCTTGTTTGCAGGAATTGAACATGCATCGAGGAGGAGATCATGTCTGACGGGAGAGAAACTAAAGACACCAGTCGCATTCCCTTTATAAAAGATGCATCCGAAAACTTACCTCCGGATGTTGAAACGGATACAGCCTCAGAAGAGGCAGCAGATGTAAAGACCAAGAAGCATATGTTCACCAGACGCGATGTCCTGGCTATGTGTGGCTGTGGCGTTGCAGGCCTTGTAGTGGGTGGCGCTTTGGCTTCTTGGGGAGTCACAGAACGTTCGATCGCTTCTGGGCGCATCGAGATCAAGACCACACCGCTCAAGATGATCGTCACCGACCGTGCGAAGTGCTCAGGTTGCCAAAGGTGCGAGATGAGCTGCACGCTCAAGAACGATGGTCGCGTATGCCAGCATATCGCCCGTGTGAGGGTTTGGGATAACTACAACTTCGGCCCCGGTGTCAATACCGGCGATGGCATCTATGAGGATTGCCAGTTCACGGTCGAGCACTGCAAGCAGTGCGAGGATCCATGGTGCGCAAACTATTGTCCTGTTCACGCGATCTATGCCGACCCGAAGACCGGTGCTAGGGTGGTCGATGACCAAGCTTGCATCGGTTGCGGAATGTGCGCTCAGGCGTGTCCTTGGAACATGCCTCGCATCGATTCGGAAACAGGTGTTTCCACGAAGTGCGTTTCCTGCGGTAGATGCGCAGAACAATGTCCCAACGGCGCAATACAGTTCGTTGATTGGAAGAACATCGCCCAGGCGGCTTTGGATGCCGGCATAGTTCGTACCATTACATTAGTAGATGCTTAAATGTTAGGAGGATCGAAATGAAAGAACGATCTCTGACACGTAGGCATTTTGTAGCCGGTGTTGCCGGGCTCGGTGCGATCGCAGCATGTGGATTGGTGCCGATCCGCGCGTTCGGTGAAGGTGGAGATATAGGTGTCAGTGCGCGTCCTGAATGGGAGACCATCCATACGATATGCCGGGCTTGCCCTAACGCATGTGGGTTCACCGCATACACCGTTGATGAGAAGCTTGGCAAGACCATAGGCGATTCGTACAATCCGAACTCAGCTGGAAATCTATGCGCAAGAGGGTATGGTTATACGCAGAGCGTCTATTCCGATGCCAAGGTCAACAATCCTTTGAGGAAGAAGGACTCAGGCGATTTTCAGACCATATCCTGGGATGAGGCGTTCGAGGAGATAGGCGCCAAGATCGATGAGATCATCGCTCAAGATGGGGCTGACTCGATCGCGATGATATACGATGGCGTGATCCCCAACGCACAGAATTACTCCAATCTGCTGATGAATGGATTGGGCAGCGGAAATGTATACGTGGATGATCTTACGGTGGATGTTGTGAAGAGCGCAGCATTCGCTCAGATCATAGGAACAGATCAGTATTACCCTGATGTTGAGAATGCGGATCTCATCTTGCTCGTGGATACCAGCTTCGCAGATGTCACAACACCGGATCTGGTGGCATCCCTTCAATCAGCTCGTGAAAGGGGAGCAAGGATAGTCGCACTTGATCCTCGTATGGGTGCCTTGGCTTCGATGGCGGATGATTGGTATGCAGCCAATCCTGGCACCGAGCTTGCAGTCCTTTTGGCGGTGTGCCGTCAGATCATTGATGGAGGAAGATACGATAAGGCTTATGTATCCTCTGCGGTATCCGGATTCGATCTTTGGGCCGATGCGATCTCTGGATACACGCCACAGTGGGCGCAGGGTCTCTCCGGCATACAGGATTTCAAGATCGATCAATTGGCAAGCTATCTCGTAGAGGCCTCTCCACGCGTTGCAATAGAGTACGGCAACGGTTTCATCTCCGGCACATCATATGCCAACTCGGAGCAGACGGCGAAGGCCATCTGCCTTCTCAATGCGCTGCTCGGGACATGGAATCAGGCAGGAGGATCGTTGCTGCCATTCGATTATGATTCTGTATTCGCAGGTCAGGGCATAGATGCGATGCCTGGGGCAACGAATGCCGACCTTGGCTCTGGTCTGCAGATAACGGGCATCGTTCCAACGCAGGGCATAGGAGCAGCAGGTGCGATCGATAATGCCGCACGAGGGCAGCTCAAAGGCCTTATCACGGTAGATGCGGATGTTGCATACGATTACTCATCGGTCGCGCGTTTCGCCGATGCTGCGAAGAACCTCGATCTTTTCGTATGCATCACCGAAGAGTTCACACAAACCGCTCAGGAAGCCGACTACATCCTTCCTTTGAGGTCGTATCTGACAACAGATACGCTCCCGCAGTGCTTGCAAGGCGAATTCGCAGGCATGGCCATGGCAAATGCTGTAATCGAGCCGAAGGATGGAGACAACTCGCTTTCCCTCGCTGAGATCATCGATGGGATAGCCGAAGCCAGCAACCTTGGCGATCCGGTCTCAGATTCGGTTGCCGATGCCGCGTTTGCAAGGCTCGAGGCATTCGGGCTGGATGTGGATGGGCTTTCGCGAGAAGGCACTGCGGAAGTGGAGGCGTCTGCGATAGGTCGACAGGTGGCCTTTGCGACTCCGTCCGGGAAGATCGAATGCGTGGACGCTTCGGTACCGGCGGATCGCATGCTTCCTGTTTGGGTGCCTCCAACAGATCGATCCACGATCGATGCGCTCGTGTCCGATGATATGAACCTGGGTCAGAAGAACGAGGTGGTCGTTGCAATAGAGAATGGCGATCCTTTGACGTTCCATTTAATCACTGGCTCACAAAGCGTTGCCGGTATGCATGGATACAACGTGGAAGAGCTGACCGATATAACCGAGAAGTATCAGCTTGATAGCGCATGGATCAATAGCTATATCGCAGGACTTCTTGGGATATCCACGGGCGATAAGATCGTCATCCACAACGATAATTACTCAGCTGAGGTAGAAGCGTTCGTCACGAAGCGCATCGCTCCAAGCGCTGTATTCCTTCCGATAACGTTCGGCAGGAGTTCTTCAAGACAGAAGAACTCTTACAACGTCGGAGTGAACCCGCTGCTCTTCAATGCAGCTGTGGTGAACGATAGGGGTGCGCTCTGCATCCAAGAAGCATGTGTGAGCATCGAATATGAGAAAGAAGGTGCATGATGGCTAGATACGGTATGTTGATCGACACGACCAAATGCATCGGATGCTACACCTGTAGAACTGCTTGCCAAAGACAAAACGATCTGTTGCCCGGGCAAGACTTCATCCGCTTCGAACATGTGGAGTCCGGTGAGTATCCCAATGTCACGGTTCAGAACATCCCTATGCAATGCATGCATTGTGAAGATGCGCCATGTGCGCAGGTTTGCCCCACGGGAGCAGCGCATATGGGTGCAGATGGGATCGTTGAGGTCGACGAGGGAAGGTGCATCGGTTGTTTGTATTGCATGGCAGCTTGCCCATATCAGGTTCGTGTAAGGAATTCTGAGACCGGCTCAGTGGATAAGTGCCGTTTCTGCACGGTTTCGGCAGAGCAAAGCGGAACGAAGATGTGCACTTGTGTTGAGGCGTGTCTTACGGGTGCTCGCATTTTCGGCGATCTTGATGATCCGAACAGCGAGATCGTCAAAGAGATAGCCCGTACAGGAGCCGCTCCGATCGCGGGTGATCTGACCAAATCCAAGATCTATTACGTGAGGTGATGAAGATGGTATTCGAACCAATTTGGGGCACTATCATTGGTATGTACCTCTTCCTTGCCGGCCTAGGCGGAGGCGCATATGCCTCGGTTGTGTACCTGCGTTTGAGAAAGCCGGAGCTCGTTCATCTTATTAGGTACGGACGGGTGATCGCTCCTATCACGGTGATCATAGGTCTATGCCTCTTGATGGTGGATGCAACGGCAGGTTTTCACAATCCGCTCCGGTTCGCCCTTTTGCTCACGAACTTCGGATCGGTGATGACGTGGGGCGTTGTGTTCCTTGCGGTTTTCACTGTGGTCGCCCTAATCGTTGCGATCATGGATCTGATCGGCAAAGGACGCAAGATCCCTATCTGGCTAGATGTGCTCGGGGCTGTGATGGGTTTGTGCGTGTGCGTATATACAGGCTGCCTTCTCGGCGTGGCGAAAACGTTCCCTCTGTGGAACAATCCGCTCCTTCCGATCCTGTTTCTGGTATCAGCGGTATCGACCGGCATGGCATCGGTGCTCTTGGTCGGAAACATCGGATCTCCGAAGGAATTCGATGCTGCCGGATCCTATAAGAAGTTCCATTTCTGGCTCCCGATCGTTGAATTCGTGCTGGTAACAGCAATGCTCTTCATCGTTAGCAACAACGCTGAGACCGCCGGATATGCTTCGGTCGTGAATCTCATAGCGGGCGATTGCTCAGCGGTGTTCTGGCTCGTATTCATACTTGCCGGCTTGGTCATTCCGACCATCATCGAGGCCAAGATGCTCTTCTTCTCAACGCATGAGCAGGAGATATCCAAGAAAGGACGCTTGGCATCCGCTATCTCAGATTTCGGTCTTCTGGTCGGCGGTTGCACGTTGCGCCTTCTCATCTTGGCTGCTGCGATGCCGATAACCATAGTGCAGCCTTGGATGTGATCGTGGTCTCGCTAGGATTGAGTTACGGGAATTGTTGGAATGAAAGCCATTTAGGAGGCTTGATCGTATGGTAAATACAAGAATCGAAAAGGAAAGCGTTTCGCGTTCGCTGACGCGTTTCATGGCTGTCGTTGCTGCAGCGATGCTTGCGGTCTTCGTTTGCTTCGCAATGGCCGGATGTTCATCAGGATCATCCTCATCATCTTCAGCGTCTTCGGCAGCAAATGTAGCACCGGCGCAGCCATCGAGCAGTTCTGCAAGTGCTGCAGCAGGCGATATGACCGTGGATGTCGATCTGATGCAATCCGTAACATCGCCGGAGGCTCCGGATTCAGTGAACCAGTTCGCAGAGGAGAATATGAGCGTTTCGGTTCCCGATGGCGCGACAGCGCTCGATGCTCTCAAAGCTACAGGACGTGAGATAGATACTCAAGGTGAAGGCGACAATCTCGAAGTATCTTCCATCGGCGGCCTTGTGAAAGGCGATGCAGGAGCATCGAGCCATTGGGAGTTCTCCGTTAATGGACAGGTGATCACCGCATCTCCGGCAGTCTACACATTGTCCAATGGCGATAAGGTGACGTTCAACTTCGTCAAGTAGATCGCAGGGTTTCGTAGTTTCGTGGCACCTGCATATGTTATGAGGGACGGATGCTATCCGTCCCTCATAACAATCACGCCAAAAGCATCCCACTTCGCATTGTGTGAACTAGCATCGCATTGCAAGGTCGAAGGTATCCCTTTTCGCATTTGGCGCTCACTCTCGATGCTTCGCATCAGCGGTTCGCTCCCTCATGCATTCATATATTGCAATCTTTCGAAAGCATATGAAAGATGGTGTTCAGAGCAAATCGAAAAGGGATACCTTCGACCTTCATACACATTTTAGTCTTGCAAAGTTCAAGACATATAAATGCAAGTGGGTGTCAGGTCAAAAGAATCGTAGAGCAGACCTTCAGGTCTGCCTGTTGCAACCTCACATCCTGTATCAGGCAGATCTGAAGATCTGCACTACGCATATTTGTGGGCGGTCAGGACCGCCCACATGTGGCAGGATAAATCCTGCCACTACACAACAACCTGTGAGCGCACCGCGTAGTGGGCGATCTTGATCGCCCACATCATGCAATCGGGTCGAAGGCATCCTCATTCGCATCAGTTCTCTACGATTGGAACTCCAAAAGGTCATCGTGAAGGATGAAATCGAGCTCGTCCTTCGTATTCTCGTCGGTTCTGAGGAACAAGAATCCGTATGAGCCTGTCATGTTGGCATCGAATCTGTTGAACCCTAGGACATCGGAGAATTTGCTCTCAAAGGCATCGTAGTCGAATGGCCTGCTAAGGTCGGCATCAGGCGAGGGGTTCAACAGCGACATCGAGTACGTATCGCCATCATGTTGACCATACAGCTCTTTAAGATCCACATGATCCTTCTTCAAATACGCTTCGTATGTTCGAAGTCCCAGCCCATGGTAAGCGATGTCCGTACCTCCTAAACCCGCGAAACGCAAAGGGTTGAATTCGATTGGGATTATGTTGCTGTCTTGCATGCGTATCTCGACATGGGCGGGGAAATCATGCGCTCCGACGGTTTCGTTCACAGAATCAAGCCAGTTCTTGAACAGGTCATAGGTATCTTCGACGATCCTGCGATTCGTAAGATAGAGCCTGTCGCTCGTATCCTCGGAACTTGCGAAGTCGTGGCGCAGGACATTTAGGATATGAGCTTCACCTTCATCATCGTAATACATGTCAATGGCGTATTCTTGGCCGTCCAAATAACTCTCGATCAGGTAGTTCTTGCCATCAACGACGCTTTGCGGATATCGCTCATTCCATATGCTTTCCGAGGCGGCGATATCCTTCAGTGCCGCCTTCCAGTCATCCTCATCTTCGATAACGTAGACTCCCATGGAGCAGAACCCTATGGAGGGCTTGAGCACTACAGGAAGGTCGAGCGTGCTGATGTCGAGATCGTCAAGCTCATCATGGGAGAGCTTTTTGAAGAAGAAGTTGGGCGTAAGGCCTTCGAGACGCTCTCTCATGGCTGCTTTGTCCTTGAAGATCCTGATCGAATCGTTTCGATTCTCATTGGATGTGTTCTCGAGAAGCCACGCTAGCGCGTTCTCCGAATTCGTGTAGACGCTGTCTCCGCTGTTCACGAGCTCTTTCGCCTCTTCATCCGGTATGAGATGAAGATCGTAGCTATTGGCCATCCTTTTCGAGAACGCGTTCTCTAACACCGGCTCTTTCGACTCTTCAAGCCACTTCAGAAGAACATCGGATGCGTAGGGTTCATCTATTATTACCATCATCGTCCTTATGATCCGTTCGGTTTCATCCTGCAAGATTATAGCCGTTGGGAATCGCATCCAACGCTTCAGGATTTCCGACAGGCTCGTATTCTTTCGATTACATTTCGACAACCTCATACATACAAGGAACACCACGGACATCCATGCTGGGAGAATGGATCCATCAATATCGAACTTGCTATGAAAGAGGATCATCATGTGTACATCTGTAAGATTCACAGACGATAAGGGCAATATGTACTTCGGAAGGAATCTGGATTGGTCGGTTTCTTACGGAGAGAAGGTATTGGTGGTTCCGCGCGATTATAAGCCTGTTTGGGCGTTTGAGAAGAATGCGCATGAGACTGCAGGACGTGCGGTATGCGGCATGGGAGTGGTCATAGACAACAAGCCTCTATACTTCGATTGCGCCAATGAGAACGGACTTGGTATCGCTGGCTTGAATTTTCCGGGATTCGCGCAATATGAGAAGGATGCTCTTCAGGGAAAGACGAGCATAGCTGCATACGAGTTCCCATATTGGGTAGCATGCAATTTCGATACGGTGGATGAGGTCGAGCGCGCACTCGAAGATGTCGTGATCGTGGGTGTGCCGATCGGAAAATTCCAGCCAGCGATGCTGCATTGGATCATTGCCGATGGCAGCCGATCCATCGTTGTGGAATACATGGATTCAGGGATGCATGTCCACCACGATGACGTGGATGTTCTGACCAACCAACCTCAGTTCGATTGGCATATCGAGAATCTTCGCAATTATATGGCGCTCTCTCCCGCTGTTCCAGGAGATGTGGATTGGCGATCCTTGAAGCTCGATGCCTATGGATCCGGATTCGGTATGCTGGGACTTCCCGGTGCATACAATTCGCCTTCCCGATTCGTCCGCACGGCGTATACGAATGCGCACTATCCTGTCAAAGCGACCGAGAAGGATAATGTGGCGCGATTGTTCCACACCCTATCAGGCGCTGCGATGATCGAAGGTGGAGCGGAGGTTTTGGATGGCGGATTCGAGATAACTCTCTATACAGGAGGCTATTCAGCGCAAACAAAGACATATTATTGGAACACCTACGATGATTTCACCATCCATTCCGTTTGCATGGATGACTACGACCTCAAAGGCACCGATATCATCATCGCGTAGCTGTCTGCCCGCATATCTGCTCCGATCCAGAGATGCCATGGCGACCCTGATGAGGTTCAGTGGCATCTCGATAGCTCACTTTATCAAAGGCATGCCCATTGTCTTTCCATGAGGAACATATGGATCAATCGGAGTAATCCGCATCTATCACAACGTTGTATCTGTATTGCGGGAACTTCTCGCGCATCTTCTTCACGACAGAGTCCCTTATCTTTTCCGCATCACATTTGAAGTCTATGACAAGGTCGAAATCTATCTGGTGGATCCTGGAATCCACATAGAATCCATGCACGTTCAAGATCTCGGGAAACTGCTCGACTGTGTTCAATAGGCATTGCTTTATGGGTGCATAGACGCTCGAGCGGTTTGTGGCATAAACCCCTATGGTGAGACATATGTTGAATTTCTTGTATATCGCTTCGGATATCGATCGTGTGAGCTCATGGATGCGCCCTGCGCTCATATCATCATCGACCTCGATATGAACCGACCCAATGATGGTGTTCGGGCCGAAGTCATCAAGGATCAGATCATAGGTGCCGTGAACCTCGCTATATCCGCCTATGAAATCCTTGATCTCTTTGCAGTATTTCGTGCTCTCGCGTTCCCCGATTATGGGATTCAGGGCATTCATGAGGATATCTATGCCGGCTTTCAATACGAAGACGGAGATGATGAGCCCTACGATGCCATCGATATCTATGTTCCAGAATATGGCAACCAGAGCCGCGATGAGTGTTCCCCCCGATATGACAGCGTCGTAGTTCGAATCGATGGCCGATGCCGTCAATGCCTGGGACTCGAACTTCTTCCCGGCACGCCCCAGATAGATCCCTATGAGGATCTTTCCGAATATGGCCACCACGACAACGATAACGGTTATATAGGTGTAGTTGGTGTTGCCCGGATGAAGCATCTTCACGATGGATTCGCGGGCGGATATGACACCGGCAGCCAAGATTATCACCGCGATTATCATCGACGTGAGATATTCTACGCGTCCATAGCCGAAAGGATGCTTGTGATCGGGCTTTCGCTGTGCCAATTTGGTGCCGATTATGGTGATGATCGACGAAAGCGCATCGGAAGCGTTGTTCATGGCATCCAGGATGATCGCGATGGAATTGGCCGCGATGCCCACTATCAGCTTGAACACCACAAGGAGCATGTTGCCGCCGATGCCGACGAAGCTCGCTTTGACTATGCCCTTGCACCTATCCATATCATCCCCGGTTGCAGACAATGAAATCCTGTATCCTAAAATTATCACAAGCGCTTACTGTCGGATCGTTTGATAGCCTATGCGTATAGATATGGTTGATTGAGGATGCTCCAGGAACACGGATCGAGGAAGATGTCCATAGGGAAGAAACATAGGATGGGATCTCCGGGAAATGCCGAAGCAGATCCGAAAAGGAGCGGGAGCGTCTTTCTGGTCGGAGTTATGTTCACCCTGCTCGGTGGATCGCTTTGGGGCTTTTCGGGCACGAGCGTGCAGTACCTTACGACAGAAGGAGGAGCGCCGCCTGCATTGGTCACGTTCATGCGGGTGCTCATCGGTGGCGCGATGATGTGCGCCTTCATCTTGATCAGGCGCAGGCATACCCTCGTTTCGATGTTCTCTGGGAAGAGGAGCATCGCAGGCATCTTCCTGTTCGCACTCTCGCTGTATGGGAACCAGTTATGCTATGCGCAAACGGTTCAGATAACCAACGCCGGAACCGCTACAGTGCTCCAGATGCTGGGTAGCGTTTTCGTCATGCTCTATGTATGCTGTAAGGACAGACATCTTCCGTATCTTCGCGAATTTATCGGTCTTTTGATCGCGGTGATCGCAACGGTTCTCATTGCTACGCAGGGCGATCCGTCCACCTTGCGGATTCCTCTTGATGGCCTTGTTTGGGGGATCCTCACGGGACTGACGACAGCGGTATACATACTTGTCCCCAAGGAGTTCGGGCTATTCGAAGATTTCGGGAGCATGAGCGTTGTGGGAGTGGGGATGCTGCTCAGTGTGGTGTTCGCGCTTCCGGGGTATCTCATACAGGGCGGCAGCCTTTCGCAGGCGGCTTCGATACTCGGTGACTTCGAGGTTTTCGAGTGGTGCATATTCTTCTTCGGTTTGGTGTGCGCGGGCACGATCGGCGGGTATGGGTTTTACCTCTACGGGGTCTCCATCGTAGGCTCTGTCAAGGGCAGCCTGCTTGGCGCTATCGAACCTGTGAGCGCGACCATCCTTGCCGCACTTTGGCTTGGTACAGCTTTCACTGCATTCGATGTGTCCGGTATGATCCTCATGTGCGTTATGGTGGTCTGCATTTCCGGGAAACAAGACGATGAACATGGTTCCGACCACGAACCGGAATCGTCTCGGAGCGGCTCTTCCAAGTAACGGTTCGTTTGAAGTCTTGGCTTTGCGGTGGCCGGGTCAGAGCCAATTCCTTAATATGAGGAAAAGATGGCGCAAAGGCTTTGCTGCGGTTTGCTTGGATCGGCCAGTTTGATCCGATCGGCTTAGCGCGCTTACGGCAGAAAGGATCCAACCCTATGGTTACACAGATCATAACGACCGATTTCGGTTTCCCATCAGCCGATGGGAAGAGCACCATACACGGGATAATATGGCAGCCCGCAGAGCAGAGCCCTTTGGGGGTAGTGCAGATCATACACGGCATGGCCGAGCACATAGAGCGTTATGAGCCTTTTGCCCGCTTCCTCGTGTCAAAGGGATTTCTTGTATGCGGACATGACCATATAGGGCACGGTCATAGTGCGGCACACAGCGACCTTGGGCATATGCCCGCTAAGAACGGAGCTGAGATCCTTGTTGCGGACGCGCACTCCATGCGCATGATCGTATCGGGGATATTCCCGGATGTGCCGTACTTCATGTTCGGTCATTCGATGGGAAGCTATACTTTGCGCGTGTATCTGACGAAGTTCGGTGCCGATCTTTCAGGTGCGGTCATTTGCGGTACGGGATGGATCCCGCAAGCGGTGAGCGTCATGGGAGAGAAGATCGCCAAGGGTCTTGCCAAGGTGAAGGGCGAGAGGGCTTCCAGCGATCTCGTGCGTTCGATGGTGACGGGTGTCTTCGCAAGATCCGTGGAGGATCCGCGCACGGAATTCGATTGGATATCGGCCAACGAGCAGAATGTGGATGATTACATCGCAGATGACCTGAGCGGATTCGACTTCACTCTCGGAGGCAACATATCCCTGATAAGGATCGCAGGCATGGCTTCGCGTTTGGAAGCCGCAAAGAAGATACCGCATGATCTGCCACTTCTGTTCATAGCGGGCAGCGAAGATCCTGTTGGAGCCAATGGGCGTGGTGTCGCAGAGGCTGTTCGGCTGATGAAAAGAGCCGGCGCTAAGGATGTGAAGGTGATCATATACGGCGGGATGCGCCATGAGATCCTGAACGAGAAGGAGAACAAGAAGGTATTCGAAGACGTTCTCAAATGGATGGACACCATAATCGCAAGTTAGTAATTATTCAACATTGTTGCTCATATGAGTGTGCAAACTTGTTATGATGTAAGTACCTATTAACCAATGGAAGGGAGTCAGATATGGGTGCCAAATCCGATGAGGCGATCGAGATAACTTACGAAGAGTTACAACCATATCTTCATGCTCATCACTCTGTTTATATGGATGTAGATGGAGACCTCTATTACCTGACTGATGTGAACGATCGCTATTGGCGCGTTCAGGATACTACCCAGAAGAATGAGAAAGGCCATTACGTCGACTGTTCTCCTTTGGTTCCTACCATTTCGGAGTTCTTGGAGCTTCCGTTCCGCGAGGGAAATTCCATCAAGGATCTTTTCGAGGAAGCTGTGTTCTACGCATCTGTTAAATGATCGGATGTTTGGAACGGCAAACTTTTGATTGCACTTCCAACCAAAGCATGATAAAAAGATGAATAAAAGACATGAAGCGGCTCTTTTGGGTCGCTTCTTTATGGAAAGGATAAGTGAATCAGATGAGCGAAGAGAAGAAAACAGCTCCTGAAGGCGAGACCCCTGAGGATTGTGGCGGCAGCTGTTCAAGCTGCGGAGTCGAAGGGTGCAGTTCCCGGACGAATGAGCCGCCTGCTAAGTTCGAGCCGAACAAGAATTCCAAGATCAAAAAGACGATCGCGGTCGTATCCGGAAAAGGCGGTGTGGGTAAATCGTTCGTTACCAGCCTTATAGCAGCTGAGCTTACGCGCAGAGGGTTGAAGGTCGGAATCCTCGACGCCGATGTGACAGGCCCTTCGATCCCGAAGTCGTTCGGGATAGATGGGCATCCGACTGCGAACGAGGATGGTATAAACCCCTTGATAACACCTTCGGGTGTGACCATGATGTCAGCGAATCTCATGCTTCCACAAGAAGACCTTCCCGTTGCTTGGAGAGGCCCTGTCATCACCAATGTATTGCGTCAGTTCTGGAGCGAAGTGAATTGGGGCGACATCGATGTGATGCTCATCGATATGCCTCCGGGAACATCGGATGTCTTCCTGACCATCATGCAGATGTTCCCTGTCGATGGCATCGTTACGGTATCGGCTCCTCAAGAGCTCGTATCGATGATCGTCGGGAAAGCTTTGAATCTCGCGAATTCCATGGATGTTCCCGTTATCGGACTTGTCGAGAACATGGCGTACTACAAGTGCGATGACTGTGGAAAAGAGCATCATATCTTCGGAGAGCCACAAGGCGAGCAGGTTGCCAAGAAGTACGGCATCAAGGCAGTTGCAAG
>CAYXZC010000038.1:0-18558 GCA_964469815.1 uncultured Eggerthellaceae bacterium
TCTGCCTGTTGCAACCTCACATCCTGTATCAGGCAGATCTGAAGATCTGCACTACAAATCTTCTTAATCTGCTTTCGAAAGATTGCGATATATGAATGCATGAGGGAGCGAACCGCTGATAAGAGATGTTTCAAAAGCGCGGGTGAGGGTCATCGCGCGCAGTTCCGCATGAGCCGAAAGCCACAGTGTGGCTTTCGTGCGAGCTCAGGACTGTTTGAGCACGAGACCTTCACCCGCGCTTTAGCAAATGTAATCAATGAGCGTCAAATGCGAAAAAGGATACCTTTGAGCTAATGTCGCGCATGGTGGTAGAAAGCGTATATTTGAAATGGCATGGCAGGATCTAGATCTTTCGACTTCGTTCGCTGCGCTCTCTACGCTCAAGATGACGATCTTTGGTTAAAGCCTTCAGCTTTGCATTTAAGGCCTACGCATGCCATTTCAAGAGTTCTCTTCACAACGAAAATCGCTCGTTTATCGGGTCTTCTTGGCCTTGCTGCGACGGAACGCCACGATCGCAAGTATGAGAGCTGCAACGGCCGCCACAGCCAAGCAGATCCCCACAACAGTGGTCATGCTATCGCCTGTCTGAGAAAGCTTCGGGTTGGTCTTCGGATCACCGGAAACCTTCTGGTCGTTCTGGCCTCCACCTTGCGACTGAACAATCTTGAATACTTTGGAAACAGACCCTGAATAAGCGCCCTTCCCATCGATAACAAGATAATAGTCCCCGATAGCTGTTGGATTCTCAACTACCTTGCCATCTTTGGTGATGTATGAAACATCATAATCGATTCCTTCACGAAGCGTGACATCCCCGTATTTGACAGTGAAGCTTGGGAATTTAATAGCGCTTCCCGTATATGTGTAATATTCGCTGAAGCCGCTTATCTCTGTATTTTTGCTATTCAAGACAATCTTATCGGGGTCAGCATTGTCCACAACCTCAAAGGACGCATCCTTCGTGCCAACGTAACCGCTACCATCCAAGGCCTCGATCATCAGTTTATAGCTTCCTATAGCACTTACGCGATCGACGTTTTGACCCTGATCGTTGGTAAAGTAATACCTGTAATCGGTGCCGTTCACAAGTTCGCGTCCGTTCACCATCAGCTTGAATTCGATGGGAATATCGTTGCCGTTGTTGTAGGTGTATCTAAACTGAAGCCCTGTGATGATGCCGTTGGCTTTGATGTCAACATCAACCGGTGGATTCGGTTGCCCATTTTCAGCGATCGTGATCTTCTGGGGCGTTGAGGAACCGGAATAGTTCGGAGCTTTACCATCAATGATCACATAGTAATCGCCAGCAGCCAAAGGGGTCGAGACCACATTGCCATCCTTGTCAAGGATCCTGATCTCATAATCAGTTCCCCGAACGAGCGTTTTACCCGTGCTGTCCTTCACAACGATCCCTGAAAGGTCTATCGGGTTGCCGGTGTATTCATAGGTTGCATCTATGCCGCTTATGCTGGCATCCTTCCCAATATCCACTGTACCGGGGGTTACGTTGTCCATCACTTTGAAAGTGCGTGTCAAAGTACCCTCATAATCGCCGGTACCGGTTATGGTCAAGGTGTAGTTCCCAGAATTGGTAACGGAGGTTACCGTGTTGCCCGAGCTATTCTTGATCTGGGAAGTGTAATCGGTGCCTGGGGTCAATGTTTTCGAACCCAGAACAACATCGAAATCGATCGGGATAACCGCACCGTTGTTATAGGAGTATTCAGGCATGAGACCGGTTACGGTTGCCGAGGTGATATCAGTCTTCGTTCCGGGAGTAGGAGGATTATCACCGGAAGGGTTCAGTTCAATGGTGTCGATGCCGCCGACCGGATTCACCGGTTGAAGACGGAACACAGCATTGGAGCTGGTAACACCTTGCATCGTAACGAATGCTCGCTCGTCGGTGGTCACCGGAACATTCAGAGTGCCGATATCGTAGTCACCTGCACCGACACCATTGAGCTCGTTTTCACCATTGGACACGATGACGGTCATAAGACCGGTCTGATTGTTGTAGGGAGACTGGTAAACGACGTTGCCCTGCGCAACGCTTGAGAATCTGAATGAAGCACCGGGAATGGCTTTGCCAGCATCATCTACGATCTTCAGATCCACTTGAACGGAATGCTCTCCGACAAGATCCACGCCGTAGACCTCTACCGCGTTCTCGTTGGTCTTCGTAATCTTGCCTGTCATATCCGCCCACGCGCTAAGTGGCAACATAGCCAATGCAGCTGCCAAGAATACGCAGACCATCCTCTTCATCGACTTCGCCATTGCTCCTCCTTTGGCAAAACCCTTGCCGCAAACACCTGGTTTCCCACAACCTTTTTCCATGCTAATACCTGTTTTCCTTATATTACCTGTAAACATCGTATGCTCCCAGGTTCAAAGTTATGCCATAGAGATCGACGTACATCTCATCGTTTATGCCCTGACGCTGGATTGCAGCCGACATGCCTACCGACACAGGTTTTGCATCGACAAGCTTCTCTGCGCTATCCACCCTATAAAGCTCAGGATGCACGCTTCCCCAATCCTCGATGGCATCCTCGTAAGTGCCCGGCTCGAAGTAGTACAGCCAAGTGCCACCATAGACCATAGCCTTTGCGTCAACGATAGCCGCATCATTTTCGCCGACCTTATCGGTGATGATGATCTGGCGCGGCGGATCTGCCACAACGTTTCCGGCCTCATCTTTTATGACCACCATATTGTAGACCGGGTTGCCAGTATAATCACCCATTATGATGAACGACCCCTTAGGGATGAAGATGCTCTGGCGCCCGTCTTGCGAGTCGGAACCGCCCTCTGCATCCACGGCCGCATCAGCGATGCTTCCCGAGGACTCGATCGTTACATCGTGCGTGAGCTTACCCATGCCGAAATGAGCATCCTCACCAAGGAGCGAAACACGGTATATCGGTGCCGAGATAACGTCCAGCTCAGCAATGGAGACCTCGCCTGCATTCTCCGCCCATTCCGTCAAACGTAAGTAGGAAGCACGATATGTTGCCAGCTTGCCCCTATCGGCTTCATCGCCGGAAACATCAGCCTCGGAGAAATAGATGACAGCGTTATCCGAACGGTCGAACGCATCGTACCCCTTGTAATTATCAGAGGCCGGGAAATAGAGCATGGACGTGTTCACGAGGATCCAATCCTTGCCGTTCTCGGACACCTCGATATCCACGCCTTTGAACGACTTCTCCTTGGCGGATGGATAATAGCGGATCCCGCTGACATCCATGGTGGAATTGAATGCTACGGTGATCTGCTGTCCGATCCCCTGCTCTACGGGCTTTCCGGTGAATACCGTGGATGCATCTCCATCGATCGCAGCGGACGCATCCGCACCTGCCGCATCAGCACATCCCATCTTCGCGAAGATATCATCTTCATCGTTCGCTGCAGCAATGCCATCTACAGGAACCATGTTGGTAGTGATCGTCCAACGGCTCTTATCGGTCGGCATCGTGAAATTCGTGATACCGCCCTCTGCAGCTGCATGCTCAACGCGAACCTTCATGCTATCAGTTGCAGGCGATGTGTTGGACGCATTATCGAGTGCACGGATCCTGTAGGACACATCGCTCTCAGGTAGCCCGATGGCCGACTCCGTGAAGGTCTCACCGATCTCGATCAGACCGACAGGAATGTATCCCGCATCGCCTTCACGCAGAACCTCGAAAGCACGAACATTCCTTGCTTGAGCACCTGATGCCTTGACATTATCGACGATGACGGTTTGCGCTTGCTGATCGAAGCGGATATCGGCCGAAACCGATACATCATCGCAACCAACACCGACGCCGGCATGCGCCTGAGCGTTCACATCATCGCTCAGATACTGGATAGCACGTGCTTCCTGCGCGTAATTGGACGCATAGAGTTGCGTGCCCTCATCCGGTTCGAGTCCCCAAGCGGTGAAGAAATCGATCAGGTTGCGCTCGCAAGCAGCCATCGCCAAGCGCATGAGTGTATTCTCTGCATCTGTCCCATCAAGGGAAAGCCTGTATGGAGCGTTGCCCGAATTACGAGCATAGGCGCTCATGCGTGCAAACACCAGATTCGCCATCTCATCATCAGGGTCGTCATAATATGCATGGGAGAAGCCCTCATCGTATGCCAGATGCAGCTGCCACAACATCGCCGCACCTAGCTTCGCATCCAATGCGCCACGCGAATCAGAGGTTACGCGCGCATAGACATCATCCCAGTCAAAGACGATGCTCTCATTCGTATCGTGGGAGGTTAGAAGCTTCGTGAAATAATCGGCCGCGACCTCGGGATCTGCTATCGCGCTATCGGCGATCTGATGACCGAGAGCATGGATGATGCCGACTCCCGGATGATCCCCGGAATCGTAGATGCCATCCTTGGCAGTGGATACAGGCGTCGCCTTCAGAAGATCGGCCACGCCGTTGCGATCGATGCCTATGTAGTTATTTGTCGTGCATATCGATTTTTCGGATTCTATGCTCATGCAACGGATGTTGTGTCTAGCACTCGGAAGATCGTTGTTCGCACCATAGACCGAGGTGAGACGCGGGTTCTCCGCGATGCTGAACAGGCCCTTATGCTGGTAGGCGACATCGATCACCTCATCGACTGCACGGGTCATCGAGTCGATGTGTCCCGCCACATCTGCCATATCGGTGCTGCCAAGATCAAGGATCATCTCGGTAGCAGGCAACGTGATGACCGCATGGTCTGTCACGATCTCGGTCAGATTGGCAGAGCAATCATCGGCCACGAACATTCCGAAGAAGCCGGTGCCCGCATGACCCGCATTCGAATGCAGCGTGGAAAGCGAATTCACGTGCTCCTGAAGCTCGGCTGCGTAAGCCGCTATGCGCTCGCTTCGGACTTGTTGCGCATCTTGGCCGCGAAGTCCGCTCACATCCAAGACCGGGATGCGCGTTGCGCCCACGATGCTGACGTTATATGCATCATCGGATGGATCACCGGTGTATTCCAAATAGAGGGAGCCGCCGCGCTCGACGTTCACACCTTCCGGAAGCTGTCCGATCTCGGGAATGGTGATCTCGTTCATGCCGGAGAGCAGATAGCCCACAGGCGTGAATTGCGAATCTACCCCGCCCATATACTGAGAAGCGATAAGGCGCAGCTTCGTGGCTTCACCCGTCTTCTCGCTAGGCGTGCTGACATAGACCTTGAGCTTATCGCCCGCCTTCGCAGAGATGCCAAGCGGCTGCCATGCATTGAGACCGCCGATATTGGCGTTAGCCGTGGTGATGGAAGTGTCCACAGCAAACGTCAGAGGATCGTCCATACCGAGCATCTGGCGGGCGTTCGCAAGCTCGATCGCATATTCGCCAGAAAGCGGATGCGTTTCGGCCGCATGTCCAAGCTCCCCTGAATTCCCATCCGTTGCTTGGATGCGCTTCTCAAGGATATCGAAAGCTGCTTCGTCCATCTGATCGCTCAATGAGATATGGGTATCGTCCGCCCAGATGGCAGCCATATCATCCTCAAGCCCGCTCGGTGAATAAAGCGCCAGCTCTGAGACGGTGGCTGCTTCGCCTCCTGCACGGGTGAAGCTGAAACGGAGCGTTTCGGTTCCGACAAGGGTGTACGGAAGTTCGACATACACGGTGTTGACCGCTGCTGAATCGGAGCCACCCTCCACAGGAACACTGCGTATGACAAGTCCGCTATCAAGCGTGAGAAGCTCGCTTTGCGTGGGCTGCCCGTCGGATGTGCGGCCGAAGGCGCGGACATAAACGTTCTCGATGCCATCGGCATATTCCTCTCCCATATATGTGGTGAAGGCGAGATTCCTCACGTCCGCAGGTTCGTGCAAGGTCAAAGCGATGGTGGAATTGGTTCCACCAGCTTCTTGTCCACCGCGCCCGAGCTCGATATATGTATCGAAGTCACCATCGACCGCTGCTTTTGCGGTCTGCGCATCCATGCCATCGACCTCAACGGACACGAAGCTGTTGGCCGCAGGATAGAGATCGGCATTCTGAGAAGCGCGATTGATGAGGTTGAACCATGGGATCTTCCCACCTTCCGATGTGGTGGAAGCACGTACGATCTCGGATGTTTCCGAGATGCCGTAGTCATTCTCGGCTGCAAGGCAGAACTCGTATTCCGTGTAGCTCTCGAGATTCTTCACAGTGTAGGAAGTTGCCTCGAGCTCAGCCGATGAGAAGCTTTCGTCTCCTGCCTTCTTGAAATAGAGGATGTAGGACTTCGCATTGTCCACCGGATCCCAAGAAGCGGTTATCTGGCTGTATCCGGCAGCAAGAGCAGGCGCAGCTATGACCTCCGGTGCGCTGCGATCGACAGGCGTAGCGGTTACCGGGGCGCTCCAAAGGCTGTTACCGCTTTGACCCACAGCGCGCACGCGCAGATTGTATGTGCTCTCGTTTTGCAGGTTGCCCGTAGATGTGTGCGAGCGCACCGACATCCGCGGAACGGATGTGGTGTAAACATCCGTCTGGTTCTCGATGCCGACTTCCACGTTGTAGGCGATAGCATCATCCTGAGGCTCCCAAGCCAACTGGATCTGCTCATCGCCGGTTTCAACGCCCGTGACCTCGGGAGTAGCCGGGAATGTGGGCAGATCCAGCTCGGATACGCTGTCAACGAATCCCATATGGCTGATCTCGATCGTCTTTTTGGTCGAATCGGTCGTAGAGGTGAACTCGACCTCGACGCTGCGGAGATTCACAGGAGTTACGCTATCGGGGAACTTGACCACGAGCTGTCCGGTCTCCTTGTAGAGATACGCCTTCAGCTTTTGCATCATGAAGTCGTATTCGTGTTCGCCCTTGTCAGGATCGGGAGGTATATAGACCGGATCTTTGATGTTGTCCGTTGCCTCTACGATGTTCGCGGTCAAGTTGTAGGTCTTATCGGCCTCGGAATCGCCTGCGTACGGATCGTCAAGCTTGAGCGTGACAGTGCCGCCATCGCCCATGTTGTACGGATGGTTGTTCTCATCAAGCGGGAACTGCACGACGAACGCTCCAAGACCAACGCCCTTGGTATCAGCGGTGAATCCTACCTTTGCCGCCTCAGAGATATCCGCACCTGTCTCATGGCGCAACACGATGGTGTTGCCATCATCGTAGAAAAGACTATCGGCTGCCTGAGCAGGATCCTCCACGATGTTACCGGTATCTCCCTGCTTGAGCGAGCCTTCGGTTCCGCCGTTGAATGAGGAGTCCATCTGGGAAACATCCTTGGTGATGGTGACCTCTGTGGCTGCGTGCGTCTTCTTCACCGTACTCGCGAAGTGCTGCACATCGGCCAGATCCACGTTGCCATCACCTGTAAGGTCGAAGATGGCATCTGTGGAGCCTTCGTGCACAGCCTGTGCGATGGCTGCCGAGTCGGCATCGTCGAGCTTTCTATCACCGTTGAAATCACCATAGGGCACAAGGCCTGTCTTCGTATCGTTTTCTAGTATCTTGTCGCCATAGAGACTATCGACCAGCGAGAATTCCGCGCGATCGCCGTTTTGAAGGGTGACGGTGGCTCCGTGGTTGTATTCACCGTAATTCTTACCGGTCACCTTGACCTTGTACGTACCTGCAGGAACAGCTGTTATCTCAGCCGTGTAGACAGAAGGAGCAGTGGCATAGACCTGCGCATCGCCCGCACCGCTATGGGCATCGGTGATGAAGTTCGCATATGCTTGGTTCTTGGGTTGGAAAGCAGCCTCGTGCGTGCCGCCGCCTGTAATGCCTTCGAGCGTCAGTGTCAGCTGGGCGCCCGATGCCTGGATCGCACGAGGAACCAGGGTCTTGAGTGTTACCTGGATAGAAGCATCTTGCAAGGTTTCCTGAGTGACGGAGAATGGAGAGATGTCCGCGAAGAATTGGATTATGGAATCGAAGAAGGAGGGTTGTTCTTCATCCTTCGATCCCTCTTCGCTGTTCTGATCAGAATCTTGATCGCCCTCGGTGGAGCCTATATCCAAAACGACATCTTCTGCAAGCTGGCCACCTTGATCGTTCCGGTTGGATGTTGATTCGGAAGATGCATCGATGTTGCCATCGCTTGGCTCGACAGAGGTTTCATTTTGTGTGGATGTTGCCTGTTCAGCATCGTTATTCGGCGAAGCAGCAGCCATCGCCGGCATAGCGAAGAGCGAGAAAGCCAACGCAAACGATGCGATGCAACCCACCAAACCGTTGATCGTGTTTCCCCTTTTTCTGTTCCCCATAACACTACCTTAAATCCAGACGTTTCCGAATTTGGGCATACGTCTTGCGGATATTAAATGCTCAGTTGATTAACTATAACAATTCGGTAACGTTTTGTTTAGACTATGTTGCCTGTATATGAGCAATAAACACAAGAAATTCATCGCAGGATGAAAAGGCCGAAAGCATCCCCTTTCGCATTTGGTGAAATGATATCGCATTGTTAGGCCGAAGGTATCCCTTTTCGCATTTGGCGCTCACTCTCGATGCTTACGCATCAGCGGTTCGCTCCTTCATGCATTCATGTATCGCTTTCTTACGAAAGCATATGAAAGATGGTGTTCAGAGCAAATCGAAAAGGGATACCTTCGACCTCTCCACAATCAGGCTGGCGATCGCAAAGAAGCTTGATTCACTTGTTCTTCCATTTGGCACGGCGGCGGCGATCGTTCATCGCATCGAGTTCGCCGCGAAGCGCCAGATACGAATCAAGACGCTCCTTCGATAATTCTCCACGCTCGTGCGCTGCGCGCACCGCACATCCGGGCTCGTTCGTATGGCTGCAATCGCGGAACCTGCAATCCTCAGCCAAAGCCTCGATGTCGGGAAACGCCGCTTCGATGCCATCCTTTGCATCCCAAAGCCCAAGCCCTCGAACGCCTGGCATGTCCACGATGCGCCCGCCGCCGGGGATATCCACAATCTCGCGCGAGACCGTTGTATGGCGCCCCTTGCCATCGGTCGCGCGCACCTCGCCCGTAGCTCGCAACTGGGTTCCGGTCAGTATGTTGATCAGGGTCGACTTCCCCACTCCGGATCTACCGATCAGAATGGATGTTGTTCCAGGAGCCACAAGGCGCCGCACACGATCTATCGAATCAGCATCGTCGGTCGACATCCAGATGACCTCGACATCTTTCCCGGCAAGCGAGCTGACACGCTCCTTGGCCTGCTCGAGCTGCTCTTTTCCGCCTTGAGCAAGATCGGCCTTCGTCAACACCACCGCTACCTTCGAAGATGCCTGATGCGCTAGGACAAGCTCGCGCTCAAGCCGTCGCAGATTCAGCTGGGACACGGGCTGAGCGATTATCACCTGATCGAAATTGGCCGCCAGAGTCTGCGGGATGGCGCGCTCAACAGGGTCGCGCCTTACGAACGTGCTGCTGCGATCGAATATCTTCTCGATCACGCCTACATCATGGCCTTGCGGAAGCGATACCTTGACCTTGTCCCCTATGACAGCGCGCGTATCGCCATGCTTCACGAGATCGGTCGCATGCTCGCAACGAAATCTCCTGCCATCCTCGACCTCCACCATTGGAAGACCCCGATCGAGCTTGATGACCTCACCTGTTACACCGGTGGCAACCGCCCCAGACATCTAGCGCTGCCTCTCGCGAAGAAAATCGTAGGTCAGGATCGATATCAGGCTCAGGATAAGAAGGAATATCCCCCACACCAGATTGTTGGAATTGACCGGTGAGGGCATCGACATCCCCGGTGAGATGAGAGAGACGTGCTCTGCATGCAGATCGGATAGGCCCTCGTGGTCTTCGCAGGCAAGATTGAACGTCCCTCGTACCTGGATCTTCGTCCCTATGGTTCCGTAGGATCCATAACGATCGATGAGGCTCGTCATGGAGGTGGGCATCAAAACGCTCACCTCGGAATATGACTTGTCGGTAGCTTGAAGAAGGATCCAACTGTCATCTCCGATGAACTCGGAGAAAATACGATCTCCCACCACTTCGCCGACCACTTGCACGGTCTGCCCATCCATGTAGGGATCGGCTTTCTCAAGATCGGCGATGGATGCATCGTAGATGAACGAGCTATCGGGAAGCTGAGAGGTGTTCACGCGGTTATCCTTCGGGATCTCCTCTTGTTGCGGGGGCTGTTCTTCCACGATCCCAGCCTCATCGCTTGCCGTCTCCCCTTCATCGGGGGCGGCAGCCTCCTGCGCGGGATCCTGCGAGGCATCCTGCGTGCCATCTTGCGGGTGCGCCTCATCCGCATCCGAGCTCGAAGCCTCAGTGGCTTCGGTCACCACAGCGTTATTGCCCGATAGATGCGTCGGCGCACAACCCGAGAGCAAAGGAACGCCCACCAAGGCTATCGACAGGAGAACCGCTACGGTACCACCCACAGCTCGTTCGCGGTTGCGATTCTTGTTGCGCTTCTTGGTGCGCTTCGCTTCGTCCCTTGCGTGAAAGCGACTCTTTCGCGGCGTGATGCTGGCCACCACCTGCGCAAAGAGCGCCAAAAGCGTTATGAATTCCAAACGACCCGCCCACATTTGAAGGATGTAGAAAAGCTCGAGCGTAACGGGCATCCCCGGTGATGCCAAGCCCGTGATTATGCCGCCGTTGGAGGTCATCGCCACTGATTCGAAGATAGCTTGGGTCGCATCGTATCCATGAGCAATGCCGATGAGCGCACCGATGACATAGGTGATCACATAGAGGATGAACACCGTCATGGCCTCTTTCACCACTACAGGCGTTAGGATGCGCCTGCCCACGTGGTTATACGACACCACCACCCTAGCCGAATTGGGAGATACCGCCTGCTTCACGGTGGACACGATGGACTTCGCGATTATCCCCACGCGATATATCTTGATGCCGCCTGCGGTGGATCCGGTACCTCCGCCGACCGCCATGACGAGCGCCAAGGAGAAGAACGCACCCGATGTGAGAACCGTCATCAACTGATTCACGCTGATGACCGAGAATCCGGTCGTGGTGAATGACGAAATCACCATGAAAGTGCCGCGCCGCAACAGTGTGGGCAGATCCGAGAACAGGTTGGATGCCGCCATCGATGCGGTGAACACGATCACCATCAAGGATATCCAGATAAGTGCGGTGCGCGTCTCGATATCCTTGAAGAAAGGCTGCACGTTGCCCTTCCAGATAGCCGAATATAGAACGAAGCTGATCGAGCCCATGACCATGAGGATCATGAGCATGAACTCGAGCGGCATGGAGTGGTAGTACAGGATGGACTGCTGCATCGGGGTGAATCCGCCGGTAACGAATCCCGATATGGATACCCAAAATGCTTGGAGCAGCGCACGCGCTGGCTCTATCCCCGAGAACACCATCACCCCCATGACGATGATGGTTGCGACCGTGATGAATATAGCTGTCAGCTTGGCGATGAAGCGGGTCGTATGTATCACATTCGGGACCACATGCTCGCTGCGTCCTTCCGAGCGATAGAGCGACGCTCCGCTCTTCTTGCCGAATATGCCGAGCGAAAGGGCAACGACGATGAGTCCAAGACCGCCGAGAAGATGCATCATGAAACGGAAGGTGTTATCGGCATAGGAGAGATGATCCAGATCGAGTATGAGCGATGCGCCCGTCGTGGTGATACCCGATACGCCATCGAATACCGCATCGATATAGTTCAGGTAATGCCCTGAGAAATAAAGCGGGATGGAACAGAACAATCCGAGCACGATCCACGCAAGGCCGACCACAGCAAGCGCCTGCTGCGCATTCAGCTGGGTGGGAGATATATAGGAGAACCGCATGATAGAGCCCACGAAAAGAGTGATCCCGATAGCGAAAAGGTATCTGCAAGCCGGCTCCCATTCGCAGAACACGATAGCCACCAGAAGCGCTGGCACCATGAGAAACGTCGAGTACATGATGAGCGTTCCCAGGTAGTGCCCGATAACGCGCAGATCATAGAGTGTGAATCTCTGCCACATAACGTTTCGCCGACCGTGAACCTAGACCGCAAATCCCGAGAACAGGCGCACGATGGTCATGATGATCCACAGGATGAAGATGAAGCACACGATGGCCAAGAGCATGAGCGCCATACCATGAAAGGCCTGCTTTGCATGTGGCTGATCGTTGCCGCGCAATTCCTGAGGAGGCTTCTTGAAGATGCTGGGGATGTTCAAGGTCAAACGCGCCATGGAGCTTAACCGTCGATCAGCGCTGACTGCACAAGTGCCGTGGCGAGCGCGCTGTCGGATTCCATCCTATCCATGATCTGCGGCCAAACCTGCTGGAACTCGAAATAGTTGACGCAGTTGTCCTGCGCGTATTTCGTGGCTTCTCCCCTTGCTTCTTTCGCAGCACGTCTGTAAGCCTTCTTATCCGGACGCACGAGAGAGCGAAGGAATGCGGTTATCATGATGCGCCGGCGAAGCCCACGCTGCAAGAACGGTCCGGGGTATGGTTCGAGCGAAGCAGCCGTTACCTTTTGCAGGTCGATGAGCGAATGGCTGTATTCGAGCTTGCTGTATTCATATAGCCAACGGAATATATCCTGACGGAAACGCGCACCTTCATGCCTGCTCGGAGGCGGCAGCTTGCGCACCTGCCATTCGTTGTCGAACCAGATATCGCTTCCATACATACGCAGATCGAGCATGTAATCCATGTCCTCGCCACGGGGTATCCACGGATCGAAGGCCAGACGCCTGAAAGCCTCCTTGTGAATGGCAAGGCATCCTCCGCAAACATGGTTCGAACGTGAGAGCCTAGGTCCGTTGATGGCAGAACCGATCCAAGCGTTGAACGCCTTTCCCTGCTGCCAGAAATGGTTATACCATTTGTCCTCCCACTTGGAGAAGTACGAGCCTTGGTCGTTTATGTAATACCCTGTCTTGGCCAGGATGGGAACACCTTGCTTGGTCAGCCGACCCAATCCGTAAAGAGCCTTCTTCATGAACTCGGGATCATCCACGATCTCGTGCTCATCCAGGAAGACGGCCGCATCGAAGCCCATGGCGTTTGCGATTATGAGGCTCAGGTTTCGGATGGCGCCATAGCCGCGAAGGCAGATCTGATGCGATACCTGCTCGATATTGAGCTCTTCCATGCGCTCGCGCACGACCGACAGCTCAGCCGGCCCAATGACGATGACGTTGAGATCGGGGTGGTTCTGGGCGATCTTGCGGACTTTGCTGACAGCTTCTATATCTATGCTGCGGTCTGCCGCCACCATCACCATTATGAGACCCACACCGTCTTTGCCTTCGAGCGAACCTAGGCATCTGTCAAGGTTGCCCTCTTCGTTGATGTCGGTCATGTAATCGTAATTGCTCACGATCCCTTTCACTTCATTGCGCCTTCGCGGAGCGCTTATGAAAGTAGGGATGATGACTACAGGGTTCATCTATTTCCTCGTCTGTTGACACTGTTACACTGGCCTTGAACACAGCCTTTGATATTGTAGCAGTCCGTGAAAAACAATGTGCGACAGAACATGCGATCGCAATGCAAGAAGCTGCTTCGTGTAATGCAAATGGATATGCTTAGAGGGCATCGGGATCGATGAGATGCCCCATCTTATCGGCCTTCGTTTGCAGGTAGAATCGATCGTGCGCCGTTGCAGCCATCTGGATGGGAACGCGCTCGACTATCTCTAGGCCGAAATCAGCTAACTGATACACTTTATCGGGATTGTTCGTGAGCAGCCTCATGGTCTTCACGCCCAGCTTCGCCAAGATCTGCGCCCCTATATAGTACTCGCGCAGATCCCCTTCGAATCCTAGCGCAAGGTTCGCCTCGAGCGTGTCCAGCCCCTCATCTTGAAGCTCGTATGCTCGAAGCTTGTTCACAAGCCCGATCCCACGACCTTCCTGACGCATGTACAAGACTATGCCACGCCCTTCTTCCTCGACCTGGCACATCGCACTAGCCAGCTGCTCGCCACAATCGCATCGGAGAGAGCCGAATGCATCGCCCGTTAGACACTCCGAATGCACACGCACGAGCACATCTTCCCCATCCCCGATATCGCCCTTCACAAGCGCCACATGATGCTCGCCGTTGAGCCGATTCACGAAAGCATGAGCCTCGAAAAGGCCGTATTTCGTGGGCATCTTCGTCACAGCGACCTCTTCGACGAAGCATTCATGCTTCTTTCGGTAATCTTGAAGCTCTTTTATGGTGATGACAGGGATGTCGAACTTGCGAGCCATCTCGAGCAGCTCTTCGGTTCGCATCATAGTTCCGTCATCGCGCATGATCTCGCAGCAAAGCCCACATTCTTCCAGACCGGCAAGGCGGCACAGATCCACCGTGGCTTCAGTGTGCCCATTTCGCTCCAGCACGCCGTTGGGCTTCGCCATCAAAGGGAACATATGCCCGGGACGGCGAAAATCGAGCGGGGCAGAATCTGGATCGGCGCACTTGATGGCCGTGAGCGATCTCTCGGCAGCAGATATCCCGGTCGTGGTATCGATGTGATCCACTGAGACTGTGAACGCCGTTTCGTGGTTGTCGGTGTTGTCGGTGACCATTTGCGGGAATTGGAGCTTGCGGCACTTCTCGATGCTCATCGGCATGCAGATGAGACCTTTGGCATGCGTTGCCATGAAGTTCACATTCTCTGTAGTAGCGAATTGACCTGCGCAGATCAGATCGCCTTCGTTCTCGCGATCGGGATCATCGATGCACATGACGATCTTGCCATCACGAAGCGCTTGAAGTGCGGTCTCTATGGTATCGAATTGCATTTTCATCCTTTTCAGTTCGAGCGGTCAGCTAGGCATGCATGCGCGGTTCTCATTTTCTTGCGTTCGCATGGTGTTGTCGGTTTGAGCCAGCATGCGTATCTCATTTAATATAAGTAATTTATTTAATATAAGTAACTTTTTTAATCTATATATCTTATTTGAGATTTATATTACAATACATCGATGCACCACGGCATGAACATCGTTGGGCCCTGTTCATGTTGATCATAAGTTGCCCATAGCCCACGTCTTCGGATGGATGCGGCGGATCAGGATCGTCACTTTGCGAGCATAGCGCCTGCGCGATCGATGCGATGGCCTTAAGAGGTTCGCAGTGCCGATGATCGTTCCTCCTCTTCTCGAAGATGTGCGGAGAAGGAGGAGATATGTCCACAGAAGCTGCCGGTTCACCCGAAATGGCAACCACCAACGACAACTTGCAAAAGGGTCGGGGAAAGCTAGATGCCGCCGGCCTGACTCGAACCCAATATATCGCTCAAGCAGGCATGATCGGCGCCTTTTATGCTGCAGCCACGCTGATCGTCATGTTCCTATTGCAAGGACTTGCCTGGGGGCCGATCCAATTCAGGATCTCAGAGGCATTATGCGTCATAGCCCTCTTCACTCCTGCCGCCATTCCGGGCTTGACGATAGGATGCATCATCGCGAATGTTGCGAATATGGTCTTGAGCGGAACCGGGGCTCTTGGAATGCTCGACGTGGTGTTCGGGAGCACAGCCACATTCTTGGGAGCTTTGATATGCTGGAAGATGAGACGTCGTCCAACGCTTGCGATCGGTGCTTTCGTCCTGACGAATGCGCTCATCGTGCCTGCATATTTGCCGATCCTGTTGCAAGGGCTCGGTTTCTATACGATCCCCTTCACCGATATATCCATCGATGGCGCATATCTTCCGATGTATCTTTTCGGCGTTATATCGACAGGTATCGGCGAAGCAGTGGTGATATACGCGCTCGGATTGCCGCTCATGAAGATCATCAAGAAAGCGCGATTGGGATAAGAGCAACGATAAGACCGAAGGTATCCCTTTTCGTATTTGTCGATCTGACATCATATTGCGAGGCCGAAGGCATCCCTTTTCGTATTTGACGCTCACTCTTGATGCTGCGCATCAGCGGTTCGCTCCCTCATGCATTCATATATTGCTTTCTTACGAAAGCATATGAAAGATGGTGTTCAGAGCAAATCGAAAAGGGATACCTCCGGCTTTCATACATGTCTTGGGTTTGCAAAGTACAAGACATAAATGCGAATGGGATATGCTTGGAGTCGAGGTAAAGCCAAAGGAGTCGTGAGATCCACTCGTGGCGATCTTCCACGAGTTAGCTCACGGCGACGACGCGTCGAGACGAAAGCACATCCCATTCGCATTTACAATGGAGTTTCTTCGACCTTCACGAGCTCGGTGATGTTCTCATCGCCCGAAGGCGTTTTCTGAGACTTGTTCGTCGTCTGCTCGATCAGAGCATCAAGCGTCCATCTTGCATCCTCGGAAAGCGTCTGCCCCCAATCGAACTGGCCATCCATGATCGACAGCATCTTCCTATCCAATGAGAAGCGATAATGCCCCTGGCCTTCAAGATTGCCAAATGTGAAGCGAATGGTCTTCGAATCGGGATCGATCACATATTTATATGCAACATCATCCGTGAGCTTGATAGTGTCTTCCGATATCGTGATCTGCGCATCCGTTCCTGATACCTGCCATATACCCTGCATATCAGCATGATCGTCATATGTATTCCAACGAAACGTCGAGAACATCACCACTATCGCCACGATCCCAGCTATCAGCAACAGTACCAGGGTTCCTATGGTGATCCGTAGGATGCGACGGCGCCTTTTGCGCTTGCGCTCACGTTCCTTCGCCAGCTCGCGCTCATCATGCTTCTCTTGAAGGAACTCCTGAGCGGCCAATGCTCCCTCAGACAGGCTCTCCTCTAAAACAGCATCATCGAAATCCTCGGATAACGAACCGGATGCGATCGAGCCTGATACGGCTGCAGATGATACGGACTCACCATCGCGCAAACCGATCGAGCCCGATTGCGATGCCGAAAGCGATCCCGAGGCTGACGCCCCAAGTGCCCCCGACTGCGATGGTTGCACCTTCTTGTGCTCCTTGACCTTCGGACGAGATGAGGTGGTCTGCTTCGATGATGAAGGACTGCTCGATTTGAGCGGCGCGCTCACTGAAGGACTTGCTTCAGCGAGCTGCTCTTTTCTCTTACGTGGATTATTCGTTGAAGCCATAGTGAGCCCCGCCTATGAAAGCGGTATCGCGAAACGCTCCTTCACCAGATGCTACTTCGCGCCCTCAGGTTCGATCACGCGCATGCCGCCCATGTATGGCACGAGCGCTTCGGGTACTGTTATGGTTCCATCGGCGTTCTGATAGTTCTCGATGATGGCTGCCATGCATCTGCCCACCGCAAGACCGCTGCCATTCAACGTGTACAGAAGTCGCATTCCCTTGAAATTGTCCGGATCCTTGTAGCGAATGTTCGCGCGACGAGCCTGGAAATCGGTGCAACAAGAGCAGCTGGATATCTCCTTATACCCGTCATAGCTTGGCATCCAAACTTCCACATCGTATGTCTTGGCGGATGAGAAGCCGATATCTCCCGTGCAAAGCGAGATGACGCGGTACGGAAGCTCCAGTTTCTGGAGGATGTTCTCCGCATCGGCCACCATGGACTCCAGCTCATCCCAAGCCTGTTCGGGTGTTGCATACTTCACCATCTCGACCTTGGAGAACTGGTGCACGCGGATGATGCCGCGGGTATCGCGCCCGGCGCTTCCCGCTTCTTCACGGAAGCATGGGGTGAAGGCGCAATAGCGAAGCGGAAGATCCTTGACATCCAGGATCTCGCCGGCATGAAGGTTGGTGAGCTGAACCTCGGCAGTAGGGATAAGGTAGAGGCCTTCTGTGGTCTTGTACAGATCCTCCTCGAATTTCGGAAGCTGCGCGGTTCCGGTGAGCGTGGCTGCATTCGCAAGCGCCGGCACCCACCATTCCTTGTAACCACGCGAAGTGTGCTGGTCGAGCATGAATGCGATCAAAGCGCGCTCAAGACGTGCTCCGGCACCACCTAGGACATAGAAACGGCTTTCCGCCAACTTCACTCCTCGCTCGGAATCGATTATGCCGAGATCTGCTCCCAGATCCCAGTGTGGTTTGTAGTCGAAATCGAACTTTGTAGGCGTGCCCCAACGGCGAACCTCCGGATTGTCGTTCTCATCCTTGCCCACAGGCGTTGTGGAATCAGGCATGTTCGGAACATGCATCAAAAGTTCGCGCAGGTCGGCATCCACTTTCTCACGGAGTTCCGCCGCGCTGTCGAGCTCTTCGTTGATAGCGCGCACGCGATCCTTAGCAGCCTCCGCTTCATCCTTCTTGCCCTCTGACATCATCTGCCCGATGGATTTCGAGATCGAATTGCGCTCGGCCTGGAGCTCCTCTTCATGAGCGATCGCTTCGCGACGCTTGGCATCGAGCATCTGGAAGGCCTCCGCATCGAAAGATGCGTTGCGATTCTGCATGGCCTCTACTACATCATCTATGTTCTCGCGAACGAATTTGACATCGAGCATGGATGAGCTCCTTTTTGTTCATGTGGGTTGGGTCTTTGAAAATGTCCATCCAGTTTATCACTAACACAAGATGACAACAGGCCGAGATATTGAAGCAGATCTGAAGATCTGCGCTACAAACTCCTCCAAGATATTCTATAAGAAGTAAGTAGCCGTAAAGATAGCGAGGTTCCGACCGGTGCCTGTAATTGCCCCGCCTTTGACCCGAGTGTGCTTCGCCACTCGATGAGGTCAAAACAAGGGGCAAGGACAGGTGCCCGTCGGAA
>CAYXZC010000039.1:0-18106 GCA_964469815.1 uncultured Eggerthellaceae bacterium
GTTCACGGACATGTTCGGCTTCTTGCCGGTCAGCTTCTCAACGAGCTCCTGCACAGCCGGCATACGGGTGGAACCGCCGACGAGGATAACCTCATCGAGTTCGCCGGTCTTGATCCCAGCGTCCTTGAGCGCCTGCTCGACAGGGGTCTTCGTGCGATCGAGCAGATCCTTCGTGATGCGCTCGAACTCTGCACGGGTGAGCGTGTAGTCGAGATGCTTCGGGCCGGATGCATCAGCCGTGATGAACGGCAGGTTGATGTTGGTCTGCGTGGTGGAAGAGAGCTCCATCTTAGCCTTCTCGGCTGCTTCCTTCAGACGCTGCAGAGCCATCTTGTCCTCGCGAAGATCGATGCCGTTGTCGGCCTTGAACTTATCAGCCATCCAATCGATTATGCGCTGATCCCAGTCATCGCCACCGAGGTGGTTGTCGCCTGCGGTGGATGCAACCTCGAAGACGCCATCGCCAAGCTCGAGAACGGAGACGTCGAATGTGCCGCCGCCAAGGTCGAATACGAGGATCTTCTCATCGTGATCCGCCTTATCCAAGCCATAGGCAAGCGCTGCCGCTGTTGGCTCGTTGATGATGCGCTCGACCTCAAGGCCTGCGATCTTGCCAGCATCCTTCGTTGCCTGACGCTGCGCATCGTTGAAGTAAGCAGGAACGGTGATGACAGCCTTCGTGATGGTGTCGCCGGTCTGCTTCTCGGCATCGCTCTTCAGCTTCTGGAGAACCATTGCCGAGATCTCTTCAGGAGTGTAGGATTTGCCATCGATGTCGATGACCGCACGGCCATCCTTGCCCTTCTCGACCTTGTAGCTTACGGTCTTGCGCTCTTCAGGAGTCTCATCGAAGCTACGGCCGATGAAACGCTTGACCGAAGAAACCGTGTTCTCAGGATTGGTGACTGCCTGATTCTTAGCAGCTTTGCCAACCACGCGCTCCCCGTCCTTGCGGAAGCCCTCCACAGATGGCGTGGTGCGGTCGCCTTCAGCATTTACAAGGATCTCGGGCTCGGAGCCCTCCATAACAGCCATTGCTGAGTTCGTAGTACCTAAGTCGATTCCTAGAATCTTACCCATTGTATGATTCCTCACTTTCAGATTGTCAGTTTGCATGACATTTTTGTCTGCAAGTTTACTTTTATTGCTGCCATAATAAAATCTAAGTCTTATGTTGTCAAGTTTCTTAATAAGAAAAATTACAACTTTTATCGCTTAGATTTCATTTGATCATCTTATAGCCCGTCATTGAAGGGTTTCCCCAGTATCTGGCCTTGTTAACATCCGTTGGCCTTCCTGTTGCCGCCCTGTTGAAAGGCTTCGATTGTGTAGGATTTGTGTGCAAGAAAGGACGTATAATCATCTGTGAAGGCAAGATCATCGAGGATGGAGTCTATGATGAACGACAACCAAGAGCCACAGTTCTCAAGCGAAGAAGCCGCCGCAGAGAAGACCGTGCCAAGCTCCGATGTCGAAACACCTGAAATCGAAGAGGCCTTGAAAATGGGCGAGACGAATAACGCAAGCGAAGTCGCTTCGCCAGCAGATACGCAGATCGCAGACATAGATGCTTCGAGCATCGCCGATATGGGCAACGTTTCGACTGCCGCGATCCAACCTGCCGCAAAAACACCCGACAAGAAGCTTCGGATCATTATCATCATCGGTGCAGTCATCATAGCTTTGGCTCTCATAATGGGCGGCATCGTTATCGCCAACTTCTTGGAAGAGAACAGCCTGAAAGCGCAAATCGCCGCCGATCTTTCGAAAGATCCTGCTGTATCCGAACTCGTGCTGCCAGGAGAACTCTTCGATGAGACCGGCTTCGAGGTAGAAGATGTTCAGATCGATGGATTGGTGCACACATGGTTTTCCAACGAGGCCTCCGCAAACGTTCTTGCCTCGCTCAAGAATGATTGCATCCATGGATTGAATCGCTATGCCATCAAATGCAACAAGGTGAATGGAGAATGGGTATTGGATTCGGTCGAGGCAAAATCGGAGAATTACGAACCCTACGCCCCTATTCCGGATGATGTCATCCTTTCCAACCTAGGCCGACTGATCACCGAAGTGGATTCGCTCAGTGCAGTGAACGGTATCTGGCCGATCGATCTTGTCGATTACTATGGTGAAGATACCACCGGGAGCATAACCGCGAACGATCTTCATGGTGCAAACGATGAGGTCAGCATCGCGATAGAAACCGTCTATAACGACCAAACCCTGAAAGGCAACCTGGTTTTCGATCTTTTCTGGGCGCAAGCGAAGGACAGCACACCTTCTTGGACGATAGGATATGCATCCGCAACGGACGACACATATCTAGCCGCAAGCAGCATTCCCCACTCAGGCGTGAATCTCTATGCTACAGAAGCAGAGCAACAGGATTACTTGAACATGACCGTCGCCAGTGACGAGTTCTTCACATCATATATAGAGGAACTGGATTTCGAAAAGGACGATCACTACACGATCATTGGATTCCAGAACATACCGAACAACAAAGTGGATATGGAGTTCACGATTACACTGGACGAGACCGGTGAGGTACTATACCAATCGCCTAGGCTATCGCCGAACACATCGATCGATGCCATAGCCTTCACAAGGGATCTGGTGCCGGGTACCTACAACGCAACGATAACGATCAAAGTCTTCGAGCAAGGTACGAACAGGCCAACGCAATTGAACAGCACCATGACAGAGCCGATAACCATTAACGTGAAGTAGCGCCTTGAAAGGTCGATGGTATCCCTTTTCGATTTGCTCTGAACACTATATTTAATTTACTTTCGTAAGAAAGCAATATATGAATGCATGAAGGAGCGAACCGCTGATGCGAAGCATCGAGAGTGAGCGTCAAATGCGAAAAGGGATACCTTCGGCCTGATCCACAAAACGAGCTTCATGTGGGCGGTTAAAACCGCCCACTACACGTCAACCGGATGCATCACCACACGTCGTTACGAAGGATAGGTGCGATCCGCCCACCACACGGCAACCGGGCGCATTACCATGTGCTTACAAGAATGCTACCGGAAGCGCCGCCATCACGATGAGCAATCTCAAGATGAAACCCCCGATCAGCACTCCGCTCTCGCCGATGATGCTCACCACGAGCGATGTCGTGGATGTTTCGGGCTTCTTCGTGATGAACACGGGATAACCCTCGATCATGAACGGCGCCACAAGCCCCAGTATCACAAGGCCACCCCAGAATGCCAGAGCATATTGCCCACCTACGAGCGAATGCACCGATGCCGCTCCTTCAGGGCTCCCCGAATTCACGATGATGAGCATGGTGAACAGCACAACGACCTCGATAGCCGAAAGGATCACATGGCTCTTCTTGATGAGCCACATATGCTCGAAGCGCTCGCGATCGGTGATGAGCCCTACAAGACTGGTGGCGGCAAGTCCCGCAGAAAGTGCCGATATGACGAACAGGATCGGAAGGATGGCATTGTTCCACAGCGGATACGCCTGCACGACGCCGAGCAGGAATCCCGTATAGGCGGCAACGCAGAATGCAGATATGATGCCCACCCAATTAAGCCACGTTGGTACAGGCTTCTTCAGGATCTCGAGCAGAGCCACTACTATGCATACCGGCATGTACACACAGATGAAATACACCCCGAGCGTCATCACAGAGCCTGGGTTCATGACAAGATAGATGAACCTCAGCGGATTATGAAGTCCCGCTTCAGCATCGAATATCAGCATCAACAAACCTATGGCCAGGAAGATCGGCGCGATTATCCTGCCTGCGATGCGCATCTTCACGCTATCGGGATACTTCTTTTCCACAAAGGCTGCAGTTATGAAAGCTCCAGCCGAGGCACCTGCCAAGAACAGGTACCAGGCGATCATCGGTCCCCAAACCATCTTCTCATCACCTCACGTAATAGATCTTTGCTTTTGTCAGATCGCCAGCTAAGGGCTGGGCGTTGGTGCGTGCGATCTCCTTGGAGATCTCGCTTTCGGGATCGTCCAGATCCCCGAAGATACGGGCACCGGAAATGCATGTACCGACGCACTTGGGAGGATCACCGGGCTTCCCATCGTTCCAGCAGAAGCGGCATTTCTCCACAACGCCGCTAGGCTGAAGCTGAATGCGCGCGCTATAGGGGCATGCGGCCATGCAATACTTGCAACCTATGCATTTGTCCTCGTCCACCAGCACCACACCGGAATCGGTCGTGTAGGTGGCAGTCGTCGGACATACCGACTGACATGGCGCATCCTCGCAATGCATACACTGAACAGGGATGTTCTCTGCATAGACATTCGGGTATCTTCCCTGTTCCTCTTCGTAGAACTTTATGAATGCCTCATCGGTCTCTAGCCCGTTGTACATCTGGCACGCGATCCTGCAGGCATAGCATCCAACGCATTTCTTGGTATTGATCAACATTCCATAACGAGCCATTATCGTTCAACCTTCCTAATCTTGACCGCGACTTCTTGGGTCATAGCCGCTCCCACACCCGGCTCCATATGAAACGGGACGAAATCCATGAAGTTGACCCCGAACCCTTCGGCTCGTGTGAGATACGGAGATGTTCCACCGTAATGAGTGGGCAAGAACACCACTCCCGGTTTCAGGCGCTCCGTCACCTTAGCGGCTACCTTCCCGCTTGCCTCGCTAGATGAGATCTCGACCGCATCGCCATCCTCTATGCCGAGCTTGTTCGCATCGTCAGCGGAAAGCCAAACGCGTTGCAGATCGTATTCACGTGACACATCATTGAGCGACTTCAAGTTGAGCGTCATCGTGTGGGATTGGATGCTCTGCTTGCCGCCAACAAAGTAGAACTCATCCTCCCCCGGCTCCACAAGACGCGGAATGTATCCGATCACAGGGTTCATGCCTGCAGATCCGACCTTCTCCGATGTGAATTGGAACTTTTCTGTAGGCGTCTTGAACTTCGGAACCCCATATTCGAATGACGCACTCGGAAGCTCGACTATGCCCTTCTCGGTAACCTCGGCGATCGACGTTCCAACGCTTTGAAGCTCAGCCTCAGCAAGCTCTTCCACGGTGAAGTCGAAGTATTGCCCCACACCGCATGCACGGGCAAGCTCGGAGAATATCTGGTCGCATGGCTTCGTTTCAGGATGTATCTTATCGAGTACTTGCGTGCGCATGGCAACATAATGCTTCTTGCCCCCGATGAACTCGGGGAGTTCCATGCGCTCGAGCGATGTGCATTCAGGAAGCACATAATCCGCAGCCATGCATGTTTCGCTCATCTGGATATCCACCGAGACAACAAGCTTGGCCTTATCGAGAGCCTCCCGCCATTTCGCCGGTTGGGAATAGCCCTGAAGCGCATTCGAGTTGTAGAAGAAGACACCCTCGATCCTTCCATCGAGGCACCCATCTATCACTGCAAGATTCGTTCCCATGCTGCTCAGAGCAAGCGAATATTCCGCATCGCCAACGCGCTTGCCCGAAGGCTTGGGCACAGGCGGGAACTTCACAGGATCGACCTCACCTGACTTGGGCGATGAGGTGATGAGGGCGCCACCCTTTTGACCCCAGTTGCCAAGGAGCGCATTCACCGCGCAGACGCAGCGCGCGGTCTCGAACGAGTTCTGATGCGCACACCCGAATGCAGCGCGCCACGATGGCTCGATCGCGCATGCAGGAGCCGCTTTCGCAAGATCCTGTGCCAGCTCGACGATCTTGTCTGCCGGAACATCACAGATGCCCTCTGCCCATTCAGGGGTGTATTCGGCAACTTGCGCCGCGAACTCCGGGAATCCCACGCTGTGCTGCTCGACGAATTCATGATCGTAGAGGTCTTGCGTCACAAGCACATTCGCGATTCCCAGCAAAAGCGCGATATCACATCCAGGCTTGATCGGCATCCAATCGGTGGCGAAGATTCCTGTGTTGTTCAGACGCGGATCGACTATGACGACCCGTGTGTCACGATCCGCCGCCTCCGCCACGCTTTTCACGGATGAAGGACGAATGCCATCACCGTAGCTGCGCCCGATGAACACAACCATCTTCGTGTTCGGCCAATCGACCGAGAAGTTCGACGCGCCGATAACCTGGTCTATGCCGCTTTCCTTGGAAAGGTTGCACGCGGCACCATGCGTATAGAAGTTGTTGGATCCTAGCGCGTTTATGAAGCGCTTGGTGTAATACTTGCCGGACGGACGTGGATCCTGGATCATCGCCAAAGCCTCCGGACCGGATGTATCGATGATATCCTGCACCTTCTCGGCTATCTCCTTGTAGGCCTGATCCCAGCTGATAGGCTCGAAAGTACCGTCTTCAGTGCGCTTCATCGGTGTGGTCACGCGCTCATCGTCGTATGCCCATTGTGCCGTTCCCTGCCCGCGGCCGCAAAGGGTTCCTTTGGCATAAGGGTGATCCTTCATGCCCTTTACGGTCCAAAGACGACCGCCTTTGGTCGTAGCGATAAGACCGCATTTGCTGGAACAGCCGTTGCAAAGAGATGGGCCTGTAGCGATCGCATCATCGGCTGCCACAGCCTGCTCGGCCTGCCAGTCGCTAAGCGAACAGACGCCTGCTGTAGCCGCAAGCGCCAGTGTGGCGGCACTTCCTTTGAGAAAGCTTCGCCGTGTCGGACTGATCTGCACTCTTCTCTCCCTTTCACTCATCTTGTCTTCTTGCCTCTCTCCTCGTTTTTATCTATATCTTTTTGTGAGATTGAGCCTGAATCTTTGCAGCTTTGGTTCGTGCATACCTTCTAATGCGACCCTTTGGCATGGTGTTTTGCGCGCATGTGAGTCATTTGATGTGACCCTTTGACTCATCCTTTGACTCATCAGGCTGCCGCCCTCATCGCCGCCAGATCCTTCTGCAGCTCAACGACCATCTTGTCGATCTCTGCCAACAGATAAAGGGCATGATCTATCGCCTCCACGCATTCGCGGATGCGAACGCAAGACGCATCGGATCCATCTGAGCTATCTGCGCTAGCTGCGCATTCGAGCTCCGCTTTGCGCTCGGCAAGTTCCTCAGCATACGTCTCGATCCAGCCGAAATGATCCGCAAGCAGGCTTTCCAGTGCAGGATGATTGCCCGCTTCGCAATATATGGAAGCAAGCTCACAAAGCAGCGCGATATGATCGGGCATCGCGGTGAACTCGACCGGGATATCTACATCAAGAGCGCCCGTGAGCGCACGTATGTGATGCGCGCTGTCCCCCAGATAAAGATGCTTTGCATTTCCGAATGCGCTCTTCTGACCAAGATCGCGCAATCGCGGATCAGCCCACATCTCATAGAGCGACTCCACGGGAAGAAGGGACACGACCCCTCCCGGTGTGAGCACATCCAACTCGAACCTTCGGCGTATGCGTGCCTCAGGCACTGCAAGCGATGCTTCGTCATACGCCGCGCCCGCGCCATCGCCCACCAATGTGAATAACGCGCCCAGCGCGCGCATGCGATTCGCGGCGCTATTCAATCTTTCCTTCTTTTCCAACTTTGCAGAATCCCTTTCAATGCCATTGGCTGTATTCGGACTTTCTTCTGGCGAAGATACTAGCCTCGAAACGACAACGGCATATCATCAGTTTCTGATGATTCTTGACAAGTGCCCTTGTATAGGCGTATTTATTTAGCAAAGCGAATGTGAATACGCCGCATGAAAACCGATGCATTCGCACATGCGAAAGCAACGGTGTTGGGTCGATAGGGATCATTTCAGGGGGATCAGGTGAACGAAGCGAGTCCGCGTCCGGGACGTGCCATCATGTGCTGGCACTATCTTGGCCTTGCTCTTTTCTGGGCTTCGAGCATGCTCACGTTCCGAAGCTCCATCCTCTTGATGGGAGGCGCGAACACGCCTGGGAATAATACGTTCGTTGTCATCGTCTCGTTCGTCGCGAACATGACCGTGCTCTTCGCCATCTCCGCCTTGGTCGAGAAAGCGTCAGAGAATCTGGCGAAGATACCTTCCTGGATATTCTGCGCAGCAATACTCGTGGGCTTCATCTTGATACGTATCGCCGGAGAGCCCATCCTGGGATCTGCTATGGGAGCGGCGCTGTTCGCAGGAGCGCTTCTTTGCGGCATAGGATACGGATACTTCTGGGGAAGCTGGGCCGATGTGCTCGGACGCATCCATCCTTCGACCACCATGATCTCGGTTCCTATCTCCTTCTTACTCACGGCGGTTATCTTCGTTGCCATCACGCTCAGCGTTTCGCTCCTTCACCTTCCTGGGCTTCTGCTCATCTTCCCGCTGCCGATCCTGTCGCTTCTATGCCTAGAGCATTGCCGTAGTATCGAGCCTGCCATCGAAGCCCCCTCATCGACATCAAAGCGCTATATCGAAGCGATCACTTCCCTCGTTCCCCTCATAATCGCATCGCTCGTACTGTCATGCCTTTTCGGATTCATGTGGGAGACAACGGTGCTCAGCACCCACACGGCCACCGAAGCGCATGAGCTTCCGCTCGTTGCGAATGTGATCGCCGCCATCTTGTTGCTCGCTGGGATCATCATTGCCAGACGCAAAGTGGATCTGACGATCGTGTACACAGTTCTCATCCCTGTTCTGATCGTCCTGTTCGTCGCCATCCCATTCTTCTGGCACGATCAACCTGTAGTTTTGAATGCGGTCATCAGCGCCATATACGGGATCTTCGATGTGATCATCTGGTACATGGTGGCCTCGTGCGCCTACGATTTCGCCGTATCGGGATTCGTGGTCGGCGGCATCGTGCGCGGCGTTTCGATACTCAGTCGTCTTATAGGTATCGGCATCGGATATCTGATAATGCTTGAGCCCGATGTCGCGAGCGGCGCCATGATCGGAATGTGCATCGGAGCGGTCTATATACTCGTCATGCTGCTCTGGTTCCTATATCGGAACTCATCGCGCAAGATCAAGGTCGATGTGTCCGATCTGGACACCGATGATTTTGCGCAGGATCGAAAGACGCCTGATGATGCGGTCGGGAAAGCCATGGGCAACTTGGATGATGATGGATCGCGAGACGACGGTTCGCAAGATGACGGATCGCAAAACGATGGCGCTTTGTCTGTTGAAAGCAATACCCGCATTGAAGATGACTCCTCCGCGAAGAAGAATAGCGCAGACGACGAAGAGGAGAAGTTCCGATTGATGGCCGAGGATTACGGACTCACCCGGCGCGAAGCCGAGGTGCTGCCCTATTTGGCGCGAGGCCGATCCGCAAAGGTCATCGCGGATGCGCTGTTCGTATCCGAACCCACTATCCGCACCCATACGCGGCGCATCCTTGAGAAGACCTGCCTTCATTCCAAACAGGAACTGATCGACCTAGTTGAGAAATACTAAGAAACACTAGGGTCTTATGTGTTAGGGCGTGTCAGGGGACATAGACGGCTTCAAGCGATCATCGCTTGAAGCCGTCGTATGCTTTTGATGCACCCTAACTAGAATGTTGCTCCATGCAGCCTCTCGCGCATACGGCGCGATGCCCCTTCGTTCATCTTCGGGATAAGGTTGTCCAAGAGGAGCACCATGTTCTCGCGATCTTTCGGGATCATGCCCTCGAATCGGATGATGTCGGTGTCGTGCGAGCAGTTGACGTTGCATTCGCATTCCAGATTCGCTACGAGCGTTTGGATCTCCCGAGCGGTCTCAACCTCGGTCTCCGGTTGCCACGCGCCTGATTCGATATCATGCTTGAGCGGCCAATTCTTCGTAGGTGTAAGCGTCACGACAAGGATCCGGTTAGGGCGCGCTTCGTTGAAGGTCTTCGCCGAAGCCATGGCATTTTGCTGCCCCCGACCTTTGCCGGCCATGCCTGCAAGATAGAAGAATGTGAACTTTATTCCGGCATCGTGCAGGCGTATTCCTTGTTCGATAAGGTCTTGGGAAGTGTGGCCTTTCTCCATGAACTCGAGCGCCTCATCGAAACCGCTTTCCGCGCCGATGGTGATCTCATCGACCCCACGCGATGCGAGCAGCTTGAGCTCTTCATCGGTCTTATGCGCAATGTCCGTTATACGGCAGAATCCACCATATCCCTTCACCGTGGGAATGCGCGATTCGACCTCGTCGAACACCTCGATCAACTTGTGCGTTGGGAGCGCGAACGGGTTGCCGCCTGTAAGGTAGATCCTGCGCGTGAGCGCCGTTGCACTTTTCGCGATCTCCTCGATATCGGCGATGACCTCGTCCATCGGGATCTGCGAGAAGGGAACGTCCGTGAAGATGTCGCAGAAGTGGCATTTGCCATGTGAGCACCCGGTGGCTATCTGCAGCATCGGGCAATTCAGATCGTGAGGAGGTCTGTGTTGCGGCGATTCGATGGGCATCGCGCACCTCGTTTCGAAAAGGCGATGTATGTTGATGACAGTTTATTTCATCAACATGCCGCTAGCAACCTGATCGGCCGCATCATCGCCGCATAGCGCCTTCACGATGGCAATGCCGAAATCAAGTGCCTGCCCAGGACCGCTCGCTGTGATCAGATTCCTATCGACCACAACTCCATAACCCGGTTGATACGCACCATCTGCAAAACCTGCTTCACAACCCGGATAGCAAGTGACTTTTCTTCCTTCCAGCAAGCCAAGACCGTTCAAAACGGTCGGCCCGGCACAAATGGATGCCACATGCTTGTCCTTAGCCATGAAGTCCTTGAGTGCTTGAGCGAGCTTCTCTGACTTCTTCAGGTTCTCCACTCCCAAGCTTCCTCCGGGAACAACGATCATATCGAAATCCTCAAGATCCAGATTCTCGTCGAGCGCCTCAGCTTCGACCACGACGTTTTGAGCTGATTTCACCTGAACCGATGGCATAACGGAGACAAGCTCCACTTCCAGCCCTGCGCGACGCATGCAATCTGTAGGTGCTATCGCCTCGATCGGTTCGAACCCTTCTCCAAGCATCACTGCTACTTTCTTGGCCATTTTCATCATCTTCTTTCGTTTGCTTCTACATGGATCATTTTCTCTGCGATCCATTCTATTTTGATTCATCTGATGATATGACCACTGAAGAAGAATGTAAGTAATCCGACATCGTTAGGAAATGTCGCAATATTGCGAATATGGCAGGAGTAAAAGGGACGTTCCAAAACGCTCCTTTTACCTATTCTCATTCTTCTAAAGGAGCGTTTTGGAACGTCCCTTTTACTCCTTTCAACACTACACGAACAGATCGACGAACTGGAAGGTAGTACAATCCACAAGCCCACGATTGGTCAGTCGCAACTCCGGTAAGCACGCAAGCGGAATGAGCGCCATCGTCATGAAAGGCGAGGGCATTGTGCAACCGATCTCCTCCCAAGTGCGCTCTAGCGTGTGAACCTTTTCACTCATCTCCTCCGCACCCAGATCGTTCATCAGCCCTGCGATCGGAAGCTCTACAAGCCCTAGCACTTCCCCATCAGCTACGACAACCATGCCGCCGCCGCACTCGATGAGCGTATTGGCCGCAAGCGCCATATCCTCATCGTTCGTTCCCACCACGAGCAGATTGTGTGCATCATGCGCCACAGTGGATGCCATCGCTCCGCGTTTGATACCGAAACCTTTCGTGAACCCAACGCCATACGTGCCCGTTTCATGATGCCTCTCGAACACGAACGTCTTCAGCACATCCTGCGAAAGGTCGCTGTCAAGCTGGCCGTCTTTCACAGGAAGCTTCACATGGGTCTCGAACGTACCCACTTTGCCGGGGATGATCTCGATGGTGCGAACCTCGACCTCATCGCCATCCTTGGCGCCTTCCGGTGCCGCGATCACGAAAGATTCCGGCGTGATCGGCTGACCGACGTGCATCGAATGCGTTACCCATTCAGGGAATTCAAAGCGCTCGTAGTCGAATAGTGGCTTGCCGTTCTCGGCCACCACATCGCCATCTATCATCATGCGAACAACGTTCAGCGTGTCGAGCCCATCGAGGAACACGATGTCAGCGCACTTGCCAGGCGTGATGGAGCCGAGCTCGTTGTCCATACGGAAGCATGTGGCCACGTTGATGGTCATCATCTGGATGGCCTCGATCACAGGGATCCCGCAATCCACAGCCACCCGAAGCACATGGTCGAGATGCCCATCTTGAACGAGCGTATGCGGATGCGTATCATCCGAGATGAGGTTCGCGAAACGCGTGTCTATATCATGATCGGTTATCGCATGCGCCAACTCAGGAAGATCGTGCCAGGCCGAGCCGTAGCGCAACTGCGCATACTGCCCGAGCCGCATCTTCGCAAGCGCATCTTCGGCGCGGGTGGACTCGTGGCAGCACCGCACGCCGGATGCAACATACGCGTTGAGCCCGCGATCCGTTTCAGGGATAGAGTAGTGTCCGGTTATCACCTTGTCGGCTTTGAGCGTTTCGGCAAGCTCGCCATGCGCATGGTCGGTACTGTTCACAACGCCGACGAAATTCATCATCTCGCCAAGTCCAACAACGCCATCCCACTCCATGCTCTGCGCGATCTCCTCAGGCCCGATGAACGAACCCGTATCTTCGAAACCCGGAACAGCCGGAACGCATGAGGGAGTGGTCACCATAGCCTTGAGCGGAGTGCGAGCAGCATCCTCCATCATCACCTGCACACCTTCAAGACCGAGCACATTGCAGATCTCGTGAGGATCCCAGTAGATGCCAGCGGTTCCATGAGGGATGACCGCACGCGCATATTCACCTGCGCCCATCATCGATGACTCGACATGGATATGCCCATCGAGGAAACCCGGAGCGATGAACTGACCGGTAGCTTCGATGACTTGCGTATCTTCACCGATGCAGTGATCCGCATTGCCGATGTAGGCTATGCGCCCCTCCGCGATGGCGACATCAATGCCCTCTTGGATCTCCGCCGTACACACATTCACCAGATTCGCGCCTTTGATGACGGTATCGGCTGACTGCCTTCCTTGGGCAACATCTGCCAGTGTTTTCGTGCACTCCCAAAGCGGTTTCTTGCAGAAATGGTTGAGCATCGGATATCCCCTTTCAACGAGGCCGAATAGCGATATCGTGGAAAATACCACGACTCAGGGTGAAGCAAGATGCGATCACCCAGCTGTCATGATATCGCCATTTGGGCATCGATGCGCGGTGAATGAAAGCTTCACGAAACACCCATCGTTAGCTCCGTTGACACCCGGCACGGCTCGGTCGTTTGCTCCGCTGACACCGACCCCGGCTCGATCGTTTTCCTCCACGCCTTCTTCCGTGCGATCCTATCATCTGCCCTTTCACCCTCACTTCCTTCGCTATAATCGAGCCATGCAAACTTTAACGCCATCCAACCATCCCTAGGAGGTCTTTATGGATCCGAACGTCCGCCCCGATTCCATGGAACGCATCACCACCCCCGAACTTGCAAACGCATTCATCGACGAGCAGATAGCCGCCCTGCGCGATCAGATCGGCGACAAGAAGGTGTTGCTGGCGCTATCCGGCGGCGTTGACAGTTCGGTGGTCGCGGCTCTGTTGATCAAGGCGATCGGCAAGAACCTCGTTTGCGTGCATGTGAACCATGGCCTTATGCGCAAGGGTGAATCCGAGCAGGTCATCGATGTGTTCCAGAATCAGATGGATGCCAACCTCGTGTATGTGGATGCGACGGATCGCTTCCTCGATCTGATCGCAGGCGTTGATGAGCCTGAGGCGAAGCGTAAGCTCATCGGCGGTGAGTTCATCCGCGTGTTCGAGGAGGAGGCGCGCAAGGTGGGCGATGAGGTGGACTTCCTCGCACAGGGAACCATCTACCCGGATATCCTCGAGTCGAAGGATGGCGTGAAGGCGCACCACAACGTTGGGGGATTGCCGGAAGATCTCCAGTTCGAGCTCGTTGAGCCCGTGAAGCTGCTGTATAAGGACGAGGTGCGCGAAGTAGGTCGCGCACTCGGTCTTCCGGAGAACATGGTCGAGCGCCAGCCTTTCCCGGGACCAGGTCTTGGAGTGCGCTGCCTTGGCGCGGTCACGCGTGATCGTCTGGAAGCGCTGCGCGAGGCGGACGCCATCGTGCGCGAGGAGATGGAGGCTGCGAACGTGGGCGCATGGCAGTACTTCGCAGTGGTGCCCGACATGCGCGCGACCGGCGTGCGCGATGGTGTGCGTGCTTACGAATGGCCGGCGATCATCCGCGCCATCAACACGGTGGACGTTATGACAGCCGAGGTGCCTGAGCTTGATTGGGCGCTTCTTAAGCGGATGACGGATCGCATCACCCATGAGGTTCCCGGCATCTGCCGCGTATGCTACGACCTGACGCCTAAACCTGTCGGCACCGTCGAGTGGGAGTAAATTGCGAGGTCAGAGGCCACTTTTTACCTAGTCTAATGTTTTGTATTTTTGTGTAATTTACACCCATTCCGTTAGGGAAAAGCTGTAAGCCACTGGGAAAAGCTCTCAAACGGAAATCGCAGAATTCAGACCCGCCGAAGCCTCGGCGGGTCTTTTTCTTCCCAGATGAGGCACACTTTTCGATTTTGCGACAACAAGAGAATTAGATAGAAGTGGACTACGTTCAAAAGCTTTTCAAAAGAATGGTCTCGGTTAACCAGTCGCGACGGTTGCACGGGTGTATTTTTCGCTCGAAACGGCGAAAATAGTACCATTTTGAAATCACCCCCATTTTGGTATGCCTGCTTTCATGTTTGCCTAGTTCAGGATGGGGTGTAAAAAATCAGCCGGTACTGACGAAATCGGCGATTTCGTGGCGGATTTCGAACAATTCGCACTCTCGCCAAGGTTCGGAAAACAGTACCAGGTGGTCAAATGCCACACAAATAGTCCCTTCATGATGCCGAAACAAGACCCTCTTGGAGATGGCAGACGGTACTATTCGACACTTTACCGCCTACGCGAGCTTTTATACAAAAAAATGCAGCTGGTTACCGCACCGTTCAAAACTCGCAATTGAAGAACAGAAACAGCAGATATGTACGTCGATTCTTTGCAGCTTACTCTAATTCTTAGCCTCGAGTCATGTGATTGCAGTAACGCTAAACCCCATAGTTTTACACCCATGAGCCAAACTCCTGTAAATTGACTTTTTCTGTAAGTTTTCCATGGGCGAAGTGGGCAAATTGGTTCGAGTCTGAGAAGCGTGATCAGCGTAGAGAATCTTTCTGATGTACATTTCAAAAAGAGGCATCCTCATCTCATGCGTTGCCTTTCCTATTTTGTCAACTTCTATTTCGCATTTTCTGCCTTTTACCTCTATTAAGTCAGAGACTCTCGCATGATCCGAGATGTGTTGTTAGGCAAGGACACCCTGCGCAGCCTCAACGTTCAAAAAACTTACCATGTATAACGCTCGACTTCATGAAGTTCGCAGCAGAAGCGAGAGCCGCGAGGGAGGCATCATCGAGACGCTTGCCTACACAAGGCTTTCCATGCAGCTCCGGTGGCGGATCTGCATCAACAACGCCATCGAACGCTTGAATCGAGTGATCAGAAGGAATATGCAGGTAGCGAGAATCTTCCCCGACGACAAATAGGTACTAGTGTTGATGATCGCCAGGCTGAAATATGTATCAGAGAGCGAATGAGGTTCGAGACGATATCTAGACGGGACGCTGCAGGATGAGTGATTACGCCGAAATATGCAGAATGGCTAAATAAAATATTGCACAAAATCACTCTCACTGAAACCGCGAGCTTAATCCCACAGTTTCTCTTTACGATTACGCTCTGCTTCGTCCCTATATGAACGCGCTATAGAACGAAAAGCATCCGCAATGTTCAAATATCCCAATACTTCCGCAGAAACAGCCTTCTGCTCATACCCATCTGCAAGCTCATCTTCTGGAGCACCGGTTGGATCGACCGTGTATACTCCCCTCGAATTGAATGCTTCTAATTTGTACCCTCGCAGGGAAGCTTCATGACTCTCCAAAAACTCAGCAACTGCTTTTGGCAGCACGAAATAATTTACGGGCTTGGCATAAAACAAAACACGACCTATTTCTCTATCAATACAATCAAGTGCATGCGAATCTTCAGTTTCGCCTCTAGCACCTTCGATCCATTCACAGAAAGCATGCTCGTCAAAAGCTCCGTTCGCAGCATAACCAGGAACGAGCTTAAAGTTGTATAAAATGCGAACGATGAATACAGCCCGGACATCATCAGGAATCCGTGCATCTTTTTCCTCAGCCAAGCCTAGATCATAAGCAATAGAAACTACGAACAAAAACGCTTTAGGATCTTCGGCCATTCTTTTATAAAGATACGAATCTTGCTTATCTCGCAACAACACCGAATATTGTAACTCCAATGCAAATAAGTCGTCATCACAAGAAACCATCTCCAAATGCTCAAACAAATGTTGGATATAATACGAGAGCATCGAGCCGATGGTCTTAACGTGCAGGGTTCTCAAAGCTTTCCTGATTAAACTCGCACTGACGTTAACACCCTCTCTCACTTCTCTTGAAAGCAATTCAAGGACATCCGCCGCTCGACCAACCTCGAGCAAACGCTCAACACAATACGACAAATCAGATAGATTCTCGACGAAACCATACGTGGGGGCGCAGCTCCAATATAATGCAGCGTCATCGCCCAATAGCTTTTCTGCCCTGCTCCATGCATCCCGCGACAAGGGCAAGAAGGAATAGAAAGTCGCTATTCTCTCTTTTGGCCAACCATCCATCTCAAGCGAATCGACCCATACCCATCCATTTCTAAAAAAACTATTCCCCACATAAGAACGCACAAGGTTTAGCATCTCAGCATCACCGCTATCAACGAAGGCGCATATGGACTGCTCATCTTCTGCTGAAATATCCAGAAGAGAAAACGCATCACCAAGCGCGTTTCCCTTTGCGCCTTTTTCAACCAAATCCTGCGCAACGCGAATTCCTCGCTGTTTATACAAGCCACGAGTCGCATCAGCCCGCAGTTGAGCAACCTTTTCTTGTCCCTCAGCCATACTCTCATCATCTCTAATAAGATCCCAATCATGTACAGAGCAAAGCCTTAATGCAAAGTAAAATGGGTCACTCGGTTTAAGCTGATCCGCAAGGCTCTTGATCTTTTGTAGCACATCATCAGAAGGAACCCATCCGGCATCACTGAACTTCTCGCACCGCTCCACGTAAGAAGAAAGTTGATCCCAGACCTTATAGCAGTCATCCACAGAAAGCGCCTGGGTTTCTACAGAAACAGCGTCACAGAATTCATCGATCAAGCCCGCTGTTTTATAGCAACCAATATCCCTTACAACATCAAGCAGTCTCGCAACATTCCCACAAACAGCCTCCAGCGCTTGGCAACAATAAGCACGACTGACCTCCCAATACTCACTCATAAGAACGCTCTCGGGTTTTTCTGGATGGGGCATATATATTGGCTCGACAACCCCGAAGGTCGACGTGGTTTTCCCCGGCAACAAATCCAATAATGCTTGCCACGCCGTTTCGCTCTGTTGCTTGGAAAGATACTTCCCTATTCCTATCTTGCTCTCTACCGAGGCAACCGTGCTGGGATACCAAGGAAGCAGTAAGTCGACGATTGCACTCTTGGCCAAGTCGGTTTTATCAGAGATCTTCACCAGAACCCTTATTGCCCAGGAAAGCATATCATGTGCCATCGCGGCAATTTTGATTCCGCGGACAAGACCCCAACCTAAGCTCGTTGACGCTAGACCACCGGTCGTTTCTTGCAGAAATCTCTTAAAAGCATCAGCGTCTGAACACTGTTCAACAAAACGCAGATACATAGATGGCGAAGCCTCCGCGAGCAGAGGCATATAATCTTCTGTAGAAGCAAGAACCCGCCAATCGTTCGCCCGGAAAACGGCACCCATAACTTCAGAGAGAAAGCGATCAATATCGTTTTGTTCGCACTGCGGCAAAAGATTGGGATTGTTTCCAATCTGAGCGCAGAAAATCGCTACGCTCTCGCGCAAGGCTCGCGAACAACCCCTGTTTATCCCTTTCACGTCAGCCATAATTCGTTCGTCCGGCTGAAGATCGAAAGCTTTATCTACGCTTGACAATATTGCACCCAAAGGCTCTGCAAGAGCAAGCAGCATGGATTTTGTTAGATGCTTTCCAGTTCTTTTGATTCCTTTTGCTCTATCGACAATAATCCAGTGCGAGCCTCGCATATTAAAGAAGCCATCATCAAGCAAAGGCTGAAGTTCT
>CAYXZC010000040.1:0-4348 GCA_964469815.1 uncultured Eggerthellaceae bacterium
TCGCGATATCGTCGAGCGCCTCATCCCAAGAGATGCGCTGCCATTGACCATCTCCGCGCTTGCCCGTTCGTTTGAGAGGGAAATTGACGCGCTCAGGAGAATCAAGGGCATCCAGATTCATCTGCCAACGCCTACAACCGGCAAGTATCTGCGGATCATAAGGATAACGGGTAGGGTCAGGCGATATGTCCACGATGCGTCCATCTTGCACCTTAGCATCGAACGCGCAAAGATATCCGCAATAATGGCAATTCGTCTTCTTAATCTCTTCGGTCATATTCGAGCCTAGATCCTCTTGCATCGGCTACTCGCCTATCTCGATCACATCGCATTGTGAAGTGGAGATGCTATGATCGATATCCATTGGCTTCTCGACCTCGATATCCACGATCTCCTCGCCCTCGATGACATCCGAATGTGTTATGGTCGCGCTTTCTGAATCCGAAGGGGACGACACCGAGTCGTCCAACCCAACGAAATTGCGTCCGCTTGGCTTTTCTATGGCACCAAGTGACTCATCGAACAGGAAACGCAACTTCATCCAATAACCGACACGCGACCAATCGATGCGCCAGTCGTACAAAAGCTCTAGGAAGTGGATAGCCGGAGCCATATCTTGAGCCATATTCAATTGGAATGCGCAGCTCATGCAAGCGGTAACGATGGCATCAGCCTCGATATCGAGCGCTTCTTGCCCGTTGATCCGTGCGCACTTGTTCGCCTGTTCCTCTTTGCCCGCTGCGCGTGGAAGAGAACCGCAGCAAACGGATCGTGAGCGACAATGCTCGGGATCTGCCCAGATCCCTTCGGGCAATATATCCCGAAGACCTTTCGCGAACTGCCCGTATTGGCGATCAGGACATGAATCATGCACGGATAACAGAACGTCTGCATCAGGATCGCCCTTCAGCATGTTCGTAGTCACTAATTTGTCGACCTTGTATCCAAGATCGGATAGGACTTCGGGCAAAACGGCTATCTCGATATGCTTGGTGCGCTCATCGTTTGCGAATGCCTCACGAAGAGCCTTCACACAGTTAGGACAAGCGCACACCATCTTCTCTATTCCCGCCTTGTGAACATGATCGCGCATCTGCTCTTCGAAAGCATCGCGAACCACTTGGCCATCAGGCTCATAGCTCAAGATCTTACCGCAACAGAGTATCGATATCCCGTCGACCACTTCATGTTGAAGAAGGGTCTCATTCACTGCAGCAACAAGGGGCATCGCATAATTCAAGAAAGAGCATCCTGGAAAGAAAATGCTCTTATGATCAGTAGGCGTTTCACCACCTTTTGTAAGGGACACATTTCCCAGGTCATAATTGAATTCTATGATGCTTCCGGTGAGCGCGTCCGTAAAGACGTAATCCTGCATTTCAACCTCTTCAAAACGTGTCGAAGTTCTTCAATCGATAATGATACGCCCTTTGTTTCGCGTTGGGTGTTACAAGATGACATGCGGTAGTAGATATCATCCAATAAACACTTCTTCAGCGATGTGAATCCGAAGAGGCTCTTTGAGAGGTTTGTGGTTCAGTTTGAGGGCGATCGAGATCGCCCTCTACACGGACAGATATGCAACCACAGCGTAGGGGTCGATCTTGATCGACCCTCCCCCGGAGGTAAACCTGCAAGCACAAAAGAAAGCCGATGGGGATCCCACCGGCTTTCGAAGTCAACGAAACGAAGCGTTCTTTAGAACAGATTATCTCCGTATGTCCACTTGTGGATGAACTCAGCATCATTGCCGACAAGACGCGTATAGTAACGCTCTTCGCCCGGAAGCGGAGCGCGCTCATCGCTGTTAACGACCATGAAGCGGAGCAACAGACCACCGCAGAGAACCATGATAGGTGCAACCACAGAGGAGGCCACGCCGCCCAGGAAGATGTAGATGAACTCGGGGATGATAAGACCGATGCCCATCATGCCTACCCAGAAGAAAGCTGCATAAGAGCCATGGATCCACTTGTGAGCGACCTTGTTCGCAGTCTTGTTGCCAGCACCGAGGAACGAGAGCACCATGACGAGCAGGACGACGACCTCGCAAGCCACCAAGATGATATCCACTGTATGGAGGATCTCATGAACGGCATGCATAGCCGTCATGTACAGGAAAGCCTCCGTCATATTGGTGGGATCGAGAGCATAGGGCCACCAACCGGCGGAAAGGGTGATGGCAGCACAAGCGGTCGACAGAGCGGATACTGTGAACAGCACAGGAAGCGCCGGAGTCGCCCAGAAGGCATGGGCTTTCAGGGTGGAGAGGAAGATGCCCGTATAGAGCATGATGCAAGTTCCGGAGATACCAGCGATGACAAGGTTCAACGCTCTGAACATAGCCAAGAAGTTCGCAAGACCTGCGATCCACTCCCATGGCAGATAGCTGATGAACCACAGCAGACCGAAGATCATGCAGATCGTAAGCAGCCTTGCACCCCAAGCAAGAACGGAAGTGCTCTTCACGAAAGCACGATAGAACACCATCGGCTGACCAAGGTCGACAACGAGCATCAAGCAACCGAAGCCAAGAGCCAGGATGGCTATGAAGCTCGGCCATGCAAGGATCTCGGGAACGATGGCTGCATCAGGATAAACGATCATCGAAAGGATGGCGATCAGACAGAAGATGCCGCCGCCGAGTCCGCCCAAGAACAGGTAGGTTGGAATGGGCCATTCCCAATAGTGATGCCTCATTATTTTCTAACACCTCCAAGGTCAGGAATGTAGTAGATCTGAGGTCCTGTGCCCAGATCCTCTAGCAAGCGGAACGTTTCAACTGATCCGACCAGCTTCGAAACCTCGCTGTTTGGATCATCAAGATCACCGAAGATACGTGCCTTCTGATGGCATGTTGCCACGCAGTAAGGCTGAGCGTCCGGATCGAGCTTGCGCTTATCGCGGCAGAATGTGCACTTACGGACGAACTGATGCAGGCGCGGCTGAAGCTTGGACTGGTCGCGCATGCCGTAGGGGCAGGCGTTCACGCAGGCAAGGCAGGCCATGCACTTGTCGTAATCGATCCAAACGGTACCATCATCGTCCTGCTGGGAAGCACCGGTAGGACAGCAAGGTACGCAGGCAGGCTTCTCGCAATGCATGCAAAGCGTAGGAAGCCAGTTACGATGAACGTTAGGCCATTCACCCTTCACGCCCTCGTTCATAACGGCGTTGTAGATGATATCGGTAGGAAGATCATTCCACATACGACAGGCTGCCGTACAAGAATGACATCCGATACAGCGTCGCTGGTCTATAACCATGCAGTAGCGGGTCATTTGATCCCTCCTTTATTCGTCAGACGTACCGGACTGGACGAGCGGCTCATAGCTCATCGAGTAACGGTTGCCGGTATTTTCATCGAGCAGAGTCTGCGTGCTGGCATCGTAGAGATAACCGTAGTACGCATCATGATATGCGCCTGTATCAGGATCGAGCATCCAGCCGCTGTTGGGATCGTAGATGAACTGCCTGTCAGGAAGCATGGCGTAGCCGGCTTCGACATTCCAACGCAGATGATCCGGAACCTCATAAGGAGCAGTCTCAACACCAGGATAGATGCGCACGCCTTGGAGGTACTTCACAGGCTCGCGCTCCATCGTGTAGACATCGCCCGTCGCATCATCGATGAGCAGGTTCTGAGCAGCATCATATCTCCAACCGGTATGAGGATCGTGATATGCACGGGTAGCCGAATCGATCAGCCAGCCGGATTCATCGTATACAAGGCCGGTGGCAGGCTGCCAGTAGTTTCCGATCTTCCAATCCCAAACCAGCGGAGGATCGAGCTCGAGCGGAGCAGGTCCAGGTGCCTCAGGAGCGGTGAAGGGGATCTCTTCGCGCGCGAGCGGACGCTGGCTCGGATGCATATCATGGATGCCCGGCTCTGGGTCAGAACCCGGGATGGAGAACTCGGTATCTTCCTTGCGATACTCATCAAGCTCACCGCACGGATAGACCTTGCAAAGAAGGCCGCGGTTTGCCCAGCTACCACCCATCGGGTCGCAGTGCTCCTCGTCAACGGATGTCAAAACGTTGACATTGGACTCCAAGCATCCGAACGGGTTGTCGAGATCGGCAGAACCATCACGCTCGGGGAACCACCAGCCACGCGGAGCGAAGATCACGCGCGGATCGATGACCGGCTCGACATCGGCGCGCATCTTGATGCGGCCGCGACGGGTTTCAATCCAGCACCAATCGCGATGCTTGATGCCGAGCTTCTCGGCTGCTTCAGGATTGATCGAGAAGTAAGGCTCAGGGAGCAGATAGCGGACCTTCGGGATGTTGTGCCACTCAGAGTGGTGGTACGGCATGAAGCTGCCGCCTGTGGTGAGCACGAACG
>CAYXZC010000040.1:4358-17662 GCA_964469815.1 uncultured Eggerthellaceae bacterium
GAGTGTCGATCGGGTTCTCGATGGTGCCGATGTATGTCGGCATTCCCGGGTAACCCAATTCGCGGAGGATGGTGGAGTTGAACTCTACCTTGCCCGAAGGGGTCCAGAATCCGCCATGGGATTCGAACTTCTTCTGATGCAGCGGCGGATAGTACATGCGAACCATGTCGACGAAATCGTTGTAGTTGTCGATCGGGAGGTTCAGAGGTTTGATGATGTCGGTGTATGCCTCCTCGATATCCTCCCAAGGCCACATGGCCGGATCCTGACCGCAAGCCAGACCGAGCTTCTTCCAGAACTGATAGTCATCATGACGATCGTATTTCGGCTGGATAGCACGACGGCCACCCATCAAGGAGTCGGTAGCACCGTAGTGTGTAACGATGACAGGACGCTCAAGAGCGCCAGCAGCCGGGAAGACATAATCGGCGAACAGAGCCGTTGGTGTCATCCAATACTCAACGACGACAAGGAACTCGACAGCTTTGATAGCAGCGAGCGTCATCTTGGCATCGCCATAGGAGTTGATCGGGTTCGTTGCGTTCACGATGAGCGCACGCACCTGATAAGGATCGCCCGTAAGGATGGCCTTGAACACGGAAGGTCCATGAGCCTCGCAGAACCACTCGGTAGGAAGCGTCTTTCCCCATTGGCGCTTCGCGGTGTCGGAGATAAGGGTGTAACCAGGCCAAGATGTCAGCTTGAAGCGGCTGATCTGCTTTGCCTTCTGCTCCTCCGGAAGCGTCTCATTGGCTTCCATCTCCTCGTCGGTGAGGTAGTTCAGAGCAGGTCCTGGCATTCCATCGCCACCGGGGATCTCAAGATTGCCTGTAACAGCACGAAGGAGCGCGATGGCATGCGATCCGGTTGTGGATGCGCGGCCGATCTGATCCCAAGTGCAGCCCCACTGGATGCAGCCAGGAGTGTTCATCGCGTACATGCGGGCAGCGGTGCGGATCTGCTCCGGCTCGAGCCATGTGATGGGAGCAGCCCACTCGGGGGTGTACTCGGCCACATGCTCCATGAGCTCTTCGTATCCGGAGCACCATTTGTCGATGAATTCGTAGTTCGCCATGCCTTCATAGAGGATGGTATGCAGCATCGCCAGCGCAAGTGCAGCATCGGAACCGGGACGAAGCGGCAGCCACAGATCGGCATGCTGTGCGGTCTCGGAGTAGCGAGGGTCGACAACGATTATCTTCATGCCGCCCATGTTCAGGTCGGTATAGCCATGCATGCCGGGAAGCGTGGAAGCGCCCGGGTTCATTCCCCAAAGGATAAGGCACCTTGCCGCACCGAGATCGGTCTCGAACGGAGACCATCCGGCAACGCATGTCTCAGCCATGAACGTCGGGATCCAGCAAAGCAATGCGTTGTGGAATCCGTTCGGGGTGCCAAACTGATTCAAGAAACGACGACGTGCCCAGTCGTCTGTACGTGTAGTGCCACCCGCAGATGCCACTGCCTCTGCGCCTGACTCTTCCTTGATCTTGTTGAGCTTCTCAGCTACTTCCTGAATAGCCTGATCGTAGGGGATCTGCTCCCACTTGCCCTCGCCCTTCTCACCTACGCGCTTCAGCACATGGTTGACACGGGCAGGATGGTTCACATGCAGAAGTGCGCTGGTGCCACGGCAGCAAAGACCGCCCTGATTCGAGTAATCAGGATCTCCCTCGATCTTGATCACATCGCCGTCTTTGACATAAGCCAAGACGCCACAGTTTGCGTGACAGAAGTAGCACAGCGACTTCACCATCTCTACGCCGGGGGCATGGATATCGATTTCCGCCATCTACCTTCCCTCTCTTCTCGTCTTCTCTTCTATGCTTCGTTCCTAAGCACATAACAGAATAAAGCACACTAATGACTGCTATTTATACACGAAACTTGCGAAAGTTCAAACAGAAAGTGCAAAATAACAGCTATAGCCATCAGCGATTATATATAGATGATTTTCCAAGGTCATCGCGATTGCTACATTTTTAGCTGGATGGCGCTATTCGGTTTTATTTGAGCATGAAAGGGTAGGCATGTCCGAGCACACTTTTACATTCATGGGAACGGCAGCCGGATGCGGCGTGCCGTCGTTCTTCTGCGACTGTCCGGCATGTGAGGAAGCAAGGGCTGATCCAAAGCTATCACGAGGTGACTGCGGCGTGATGATCCGTGGTGTGGCTGATGGGTCGGGGCATGTTCCGACGCTCATGATAGACACGCCTCCGGATGCCCGCCATCAGCTCATCAGGGAGGATATCCGCGAGGTCGATGAGGTCGCCTTCACGCATTGCCACTTCGATCACATCGGAGGCTTGGGCGAATACGAATACCTGGTGCAGCTCGTGCGCAAGGGCGCTCCCCTTCCGGCTTACGGATCGCCCGAAGCATTGCAAGGGATAGCCACGGAATTCGGATACATGACGTATTGCCTGGATTTCCGACTGCTGGAGCCGTTCGAGAGCTTCGAATTCGACAGGCTGAAACTGACAGCATTGCCCGTTAGGCATGCTCCCGGAACATACGGTTATCTGATAGAGGATGACGGATTCAGGCTCTTCTATGCATCCGATACGGGAAGATTGCCCGAGGCCACCGCAGAGGCGGTACGCGGGGTGGACGTGCTTGCTATGGACGCAACTTTTTGGAAGCGCAATTGGAACGAGGATGCGCATCATAGCGTGCAGGAGTGCATAGAAGAAGGGTTGGAGCTCGATGCGGGCAAGATATACCTCACCCACATGTGCATGCACTACGATGAGCCCATAACCTATGCCGAGCTGTGCCGGTTCTTAGAGAGATACGATGGTCGGGTTCTTCCGGCCATGGATGGGCTTACTATTCCGATCGGCTAAAACGAGACACATGGGGTCGATCAAGATCGACCCCTACACGATCTTCTCAACAGCTAGATCCAAAAAACAGGTCGTTCACAGCAAATCATCAACGACAGACGGAATGCAGCTTGAAGTGAATGGTCTAATTCGAGCGGACATCCGCTCCGGTGGCTCCGGATACCTTCTTCACGAGCTTCTCGTGTGCGCGCTCGACCTCTTCAGCGGTAAGGGTACGGTCGGCGGCTCTATAGGTGAGCTTATAGGCCATCGACTTCTTGCCCGCGCCAACCCGCTCATCATCACGATAGACATCGAACAAGGACACATCCTCTAGCAGCTTTCCGCCGGCAGAGCCCATGACCTGCACCAATCTCTCATGGGTAACATCATCATCGACGACGAAATTCTGATCTATCTCGATAGCTGGGAACGTAGGCACATCCACATAGGGACGCGAAGGCTTCATGCACTTATCCAAAGCAGCCACATCCAACTCGAATGCCACCACTGGTGGCTGCACCTCGAAATCAGCGGCTACCTTAGGATGGATCTCTCCCACCCAACCGATCTTCGCTCCACCTGAGAATACCTCGGCCGCACGACCGGGTTGTAGGAACCTAGCATCTTCAGGCGAAAGGGCCTTGAAACGGGGCTTCGGAAGAGCCATCTCGCGGATGATGTTCTCGATGACGCCCTTCCCGTCGAAGAAGTCGAACGCGACCGAGCGATCATTCCATCCGGATGGCTTCATCGCTCCGGCCATCACGGATGCGACCTTCGTCTTCTCCTTCGGTTTCTTCCTGCCATCCGCTGTGGAGAACACGGTGCCGATCTCATAGAGCTGCACGTTATCCACGCTGCGGGACTGATTGTATGCCAAAGAACGCAACAGCCCCGGGATGATGGATTGGCGCATCACCGACTGCTCGGAATTCAACGGGTTCAATAGCTCTACAGGCAAGGTTCCCTCTTCGAATTCCATACCGAGCCGCTCGATGTCAAGAGGCTCTGCAAACGAATATGTCATGGTCTCATTGAGGCCGCTTGCGCGCAAGGTATGGTTCAAGATGGCCTTCAGCCTATCCTCGCGGGTGATCGTTCCCACACGTTCGGCTGATGCCGGAAGAGTCGATTCGACCCTGTCCATTCCCCAAAGGCGCAGCACCTCTTCATAGAGGTCGATCTCGCGCTCAAGATCGGGACGGAACGTCGGAGCGATGACATCGAGCACTCCATAGGAATCCGCGGAGACATCGACCATGCATCCAAGGCGCACAAGCTCGTCGACGATGAAATCCTCGGGGATATCAGCGCCCACGAAGCTACGGAAACGCTCGATCCTGAACACCAGATGCCTAGGCTCTGTCTTCTTCAGCCACTTATCGAGGATGGCCTGATCATTGGAATCGGCAGCGACGATCTGACCGCCTGCGACCTCGACTATGAGAGCGCATGCGGCAGCGGAGCGCTCATCGATCCCCCAATCATCCACACCGCGCTCGTAACGTAGCGAGCTTTCGGATATCAGGCCGAGATTCCTTGAAGTGCGGCTGGTGCGGCCGGGCTCGAAAGTGGCGGCTTCGAGGAATATATTGGTAGTGCCGTCGGTTATCTCGGTATCAAGGCCGCCCATCACCCCTGCAAGCCCCACTGCTCCCTTATCAGGAGTGGCGATGACGGTCATATCCTCTGTAAGGGTGCGATCGACCCCGTCAAGGGTGGTCAGCTTCTCGCCTTCCTCGGCTGCGCGCACGATCACATGAGCCCTGCCATCCTTCCCGATGAGCTTATCCAGATCGAAGGAATGCAAAGGCTGTCCGTAAAGGAAGAGGATGTAGTTCGTGACATCGACGATGTTGTTGATGGATCGCTGTCCTATCGCAGCCAGACGCTCGACCATCCAATCAGGTGAAGGCCCGATCTTGACGCCTTTTATGACACGTGCCGTATATCTGGGACAGCGCACGGCATCCTCGACCGTTATTTCAGCGATATCCTCCAATGCCTCATCCGTCTTCGTGGCGCACATCGCGCTAGCCGCTTTTGGCAGAGGATCGTTCCAATCGCGCTGATACATCGCTCCGACCTCGCGTGCCAAGCCCTTTATCGACAAGCAATCGGGACGATTGGGTGTGATCTCAAGGTCGAGGACCGTATCGGTGTTCTTGCGGTATTCGCTGAAGGGCACGCCGATAGGAGCATCTTTCGGGAGGATCATGATGCCATCATGATCGGAACCAAGTCCAAGCTCGCGCTCGGAGCAATTCATTCCATTGCTCACAACGCCACGAAGCTTCGACTTCTTGATCTTGATATCTCCGGGAAGCTCGGCTCCAACCATGGCTGTGACGATGTGATCGCCCTCGTTGAAATTCTGTGCTCCGCATACGATCTGGAGAGGAACAGGATGACCGTTATCATCCAGGTTGTTATCCCCCACATCGACCATGCAGACCCACATATGATCGGAATCAGGATGTGGCTCTTTCGATACCACCTGCGCTGTTACAACATGGTCGAAGGTATCCCCAAGGGTCTCGACACCTTCAACTCCCGTGCCGGTGAGGTCGAGCTTATCGCAAAAGGACTGGATGTCAGCCGGGATCTCAACGTATTCTTCTAACCAGTTCAAAGATGCCTTCATGATGATCTTCCTTGTCTATATGTACAGATGTCGAATCATAGGTGTTTCGCATTCCGTTCGATCATTGCTAAATCGTACGGGGTAAGAGCAGATTTAGAATTGTCTGAGGAATCGCATATCGCCCTCAAGGAGCATGCGCAGGTCGGGGACATCGTACTTAAGACAGGCTATCCTCTCAACGCCCATTCCGAAGGCGAACCCAGAATAGACCTCCGGGTCTATCCCGCTCATCTCCAGCACATTCGGATCGACCATCCCACAACCGAGTATCTCAAGCCAGCCGGTGCCTTTGCACATGCGGCAGCCTTCTCCGTGGCAAATCCCGCAACTTACATCCACCTCGGCGGAAGGCTCCGTGAATGGGAAGTAATGGGCGCGAAAACGGGTCTTGCGATCTTCACCGAAGACGGCCTTGCATACATATTCCAATGTTCCCTTAAGGTCTCCAAATGTTATACCCTTATCCACCACCAACCCTTCGATTTGGTGGAACTGCGGAAGATGAGAGGGATCGGCAACATCGCGTCGATAGACTTTTCCGGGGGCGATCATATAGATGGGAAGCTCTTGGTCTTCCATGAAATGCACCTGAACACCGGATGTCTGAGTGCGCAGAAGAACATCGCTCTCGCCATCGACATCCGCCACATCTCCGGATAGATCCTTCACATAGAAGGTATCCTGCATGCTCCTGCTGGGGTGATCGGCCGGGGCGTTCAAAGCAGTGAAGTTGTAATAGTCCGTTTCCACCTCAGGGCCTGTGCCTACCGTGTATCCCAGACCTAGGAATATCTCGGTCAGGTCATCGATGATGTTGTTGATAAGATGACGCGTGCCTATCTGTTGGGATCTACCCGGCAAGGTGATATCCACAGCAGCCGCATCTATGGCCTCATCGAGCTCCTTGGACTTGAGCGATCTCTTAGCGCTCTCAAGCGCCTCCTCGATGGCCTCGCGAGCAGAATTGACAGCTTTACCGACCTGCGCCCTCTCCTCTTTGGGAACCTGCCCCATAGAGCGGAGATATCCGGTCAAAGTGCCCGATTTCCCAAGGACCGATATCCTCACTTCTTCAAGCATCGCACTGGATGCAGCGTTCTCGATATCTGCAAGCGTCCGTGTTCGCAAGTCATTGAGTTCATCCAAAAGTGCCATTCGATTCTCCTATGCGATCGATTGAAACGACAAAGATTATATGACTTAATCAAGCCATTGATCGGTAAGTTTTCGGTCCCGTCGCTAAATGCAACGGAACCTAGAGAAATCGATATGAGACCGTACGCAATCCCCAAGCCATGCATGTGTTGTAGCCGAATGCCTTGAAGATCCCCGGTTGAAGATCCAATGCACGCGAACCGCCGCCCATGCCGCCTCTGTCATTGACGACACCGTAAACCGTCATCCCGTTGTAACGGATCTCAACGGTGCGTCCTTTAAGGCGCGCCCATTCAGCATCGCCCCAAGCAAGGGGAATGGCCACACCGGTGGAATTGTCATCGCAGATGGAGCCGTTCGATGTCTTGCCAGGATTGGGCGTGTTCGGGTCGGACGATCCGCCATAAGCAGAAGCTACGCCTGTCTTCCAGCCCTGATTCGAAGATGTGTTCGTATTATCGTTTCCTGTATCGGGAACGACGGGCTGATTGTCTGAGACCACCGGCTCGCGATCCGTGGTATTAGCATTCGGATCGACATATGGCGTTCCTTCTTTGCCCTTCCAGATGAACGTTTGAGCTTGCTTTCTTAGATTCTCGAGCTCTTCAGAGTTCTCTTGAAGCTCGGCTGCAGCATTGTCCACAACAGTCGAAGCCTCTTCGCGCTTCTGATTGAGCTCTTGCAGCTTAGCTTCCTGTTCGTTCTTCTGAACAGTGAGCTTCTCGGATGATTCCGTGAACTGATCCTTCAGCTCACGTTGTGTAGCTATCTCTTCGGTCTGATGGTCGATGATGTTGCCGACATAATCGACATTTCGTGTGAATGTGTTCCAATCGGTAGATCCGAGCAGAACGCCTAAGAGAGCAGAGCTCGATCCGTTCCTGTAATCTTGGATAACAGTGTTACTAAGAGATGATCTTCCTTCGAGCATGGCCTTTTGTGCATCGAGAACCTGAACCGAAAGCTCATCTATCTGGCTCTGAAGCTCGTCTATCTCGCTTGAAAGCTGATCGAATTCGCTCGTAATCGACTTCAATCGATCCTTTGCATACTGAAGGGCTTCCTCAGAGCTTTCAAAAGCAGCCTGCGCATCTTCTACATTCATTGTGCTTCCCTGTGCATATGCAGCAGAATTGCCGAATGGATACAGGAACATGGCAAGCAGTACAGCAAGCAAAGAGCTTATGGCGATATGCATGAACCTCAACGTTGCGGACAAACCGGATCCTTTATCTCTATAGCACAGTCAAATTAGACCTTTTAGGCCTTTTACCTCAAGTAGAGCATTATGCTCTAAATAGGCAAAGATTGCAAACATGCACACCTTACATACATAATCGCTGCAGATATGCAGTTTGGCGAGACCACATCATGCGGCTTTTATATTATTTGCAAGTTCTTTCGCATGGGCGATGGATGCTTCTGTGATCGATCCCGAGAGCATACGTGCAAGCTCCTCTTCGCGCGAGTTGCCCACGACCTCTTCTATAACGGTCTCGGCAACACCCGATGACTCTTGCTTCTTGACGACGTATTGCTTGTCGGCACGTGCAGCGACCTGTGCTAAATGAGTGACGATTATCACCTGATGGGTGCGGGACAGCACCTCCAAAACCTCTGCCAAGGCTATTGCCGTTGCTCCACCAACTCCGGAATCAATCTCATCGAAGATCAAAGTGGACACATTGTCCTTCTCCCCCATGACGACATGCACTGCAAGCATGACCCGGCTCAATTCGCCTCCGGATGCTATCCTGGAAAGCGGACGAGCTTGCATGCTCTCTGAAGGACGGAACATCAACTCCACCTTATCAGGACCGTTGATATTCCAATGGGCTCTATCAAGCTGCGATACTTCACAGATAAGGTTTGCAGAACCCATTTCGAGCTTCGACATTATCGAGGATATCTCGTTCGAAAAACTTGGTGCGAAGCTCTTTCTGAGCTTTGATAGATCATCTGCTGCTGCAGACAGATCCTTCTCGGCAAGATCCAGCCTCTCCTTTGCCATCCTCTCAACTTCATCAGCATTCTCGTAAATGGCAATAGCCTCTCTTGCCTCCTCGGCTTTTGACAATATGCTCTTCACATCAGGGCCATATTTCCTGAGAAGGCTTTGATACTGGGCTACCCTCTCTTGATCGCTTGCCAAATTATCAGGATCGAAGTCTATATCTTGCTTATATAGGGCGAGATCTCGTGATACATCCTCAAGTATGAAGCCGGCTTCTTTGAGAGAATCAACGTGGCCTTGAAGGGATCTATCCAAGCGAGCAGCTTCCTCGATCGATGCGATTGCGCCATTCAATAGATCCAAGATAGCATCGTCTGAAGATATGGCTGCATAGGCCGATTCTGTAGAACCGACCAGTGCTTCGGCGTTCTCCGATTTTTCCAGAAGCTGCACCAGATCCTCGTATTCGCCCTCTATTGGAGACAAAGCATCTATCTCATGCAGGATATACCTCATGTCCTCTATCTTCGCATCGGAACCCAACCTGGATTCGCGTATCTCCCTCAACTTGGCTCTTGCTCCTTCGGCGGCAATGTAGGCCTGTTCATATGCCTGCTTTATCCCTTCGATATCCTCAGAGATCCAGGAATCCAACAGCTCACGATGATTCGATGATTTTAGAAGCCCTTGCTGATCGTGTTGGGAGCATAGGTCTATCTGAGAGGACGTGATGTTCGATAGCTGATTGAGGCTTACCATGGAGCCGTTCACTCGCACGCGCGATCTTCCATCAGCCGCGAACGTCCTTGACACAACGGTATCGGATCCAAAGACGAACCCTTCATCTTCTTCACCCGACAACTTGAAGCAAACCGGATCGTCGAAGAAGAATCGTCCTTCAACGACGGCCTCTGTTTCCCCTTCCCTGATAAGATCGCGATCGGCACGGGAGCCCATGAGCAACTTGCATGATGAGAGCAATGCTGTTTTGCCGGCACCGGTTTCTCCGGTGATAGCAGTAAGACCGCGAGCAGGGATGAGCGAGCCTTGTTTGATGAGTGCTAGGTTTTTGATTTGGATTTCATCGATCATGGCATTAACCTCTTCATTAGAACTTTTGTTCGATTATAGTACAAACGTTCGTAATTTCAAGAGGTAATCTTGAATCTTATCGTTCACCCATGCATACTGGACGTAATTGGACAATGGAGGCGCGACCTGCTGTCCCAGCTACGCCTCCCGATTTGAAGCATTCAGCTTCTTCTTGATGAGCCGTAGGCAGCGTGCTTCCTATTCCCATAAGCACTGCCTTTTCTGGCGCTCTTCCGCAATTCTTTGAGAACATCTTCCTCATCGGTATCTTCAACGGTAGTGCGAAGCTTCACCACTTGATCGCGAAGCTTGGCCGCTTCCTCGAAGTCCATGTTCGCCGATGCTGAGCGCATCTCCTCTTCCATGGATACGATCATGCGCATGACCTCATCACGCGATAGTTCAACTAATTCGCGATTGATGGTCTCCGCATCGAGCACCTCTGCATCATCTGTGATGGAGCTCATGATGTCATTGATGGCTTTACGGATCGTTTGAGGCTCGATCCCGTTATCTTCGTTGTATTTCATCTGGATCTGGCGGCGACGACGCGTTTCCGTGATGGCCCGATGCATCGAGTCGGTCTCGCGATCGGCATACATGATGACCTGTCCGGATACATTCCTAGCAGCTCGACCTATCGTCTGGATGAGCGAACGCTGATTGCGCAAGAAACCCTCTTTGTCGGCATCGAGGATGGCAACGAGGCTGACTTCCGGAAGATCGAGGCCCTCCCGTAGCAGATTGATCCCCACCAGCACATCGAATTCACCCTTACGTAGATCGCGAAGTATCTCAACGCGTTCCACTGTGCCGATATCGGAGTGCATATAACGCGCTTTGACCCCCTGATCCAGCAGATGATCTGTCAGATCCTCGGCCATCTTCTTCGTGAGGGTCGTTATGAGCACTCTTTCGTCCTTTGCCGCACGCTCCCTCGACTCATCGATGATGTCGTCAATCTGGGACAGGGATGGGCGAACGATGACCTCTGGGTCAAGAAGACCGGTCGGTCTGATGATCTGCTCAACGGTTGCCTGACTGACCTTTTCCTCGTAATCTCCCGGTGTTGCGCTGACGTAGATGAACTGAGGAACCCTCTCTTCGAACTCATCGAAGCGCAAAGGTCGGTTATCCAGAGCCGATGGCAGACGAAAACCGTGTTCAGCCAGCGTGACCTTGCGCGATCTATCGCCTTCATGCATGCCCCTTATCTGAGGGACGGTAACATGGCTCTCATCGATTATGCATAGGAAATCATCCGGGAAATAGTCGATGAGCGTGTATGGGGGCTCGCCCGGAGCGCGCCCATCAAGATGCCGCGAATAGTTCTCGATACCGGAGCAAAAACCCATGGTCTCCAACATCTCGAGGTCGTAATTGGTGCGCATCTCGAGGCGCTGCGCCTCCAACAGCTTGCCCTCATCGTTGAACTGCTGAAGGCGATCGCGCAACTCTTCGCGGATGGTTCCCAATGCCCTGTTCATCTTCGGACGTGCGGTGACATAATGGGATGCCGGCCAAATGGGAAGCGCATGATAGCTTGTGAGCACCTCGCCCGTGACATTGTCGATCTCGCAGATTCCCTCTATCTCATCCCCCCAAAAATCCACGCGGATCGGGTTATCAGCATAAGGCGGAAAGATATCCAATGAATCGCCTCGTACACGGAATGTTCCACGCTTGAGCTCGTAATCATTGCGATCATATTGGATATCGATCAGATCGTGGATGATGTCATCGCGGTCGTATTCGACCTCCTTGTCCAAGAATACCGCCATGCCTGCATAATCCTGCGGGGAACCGATGCCGTAAATGCAACTGACAGATGCTACCACTATCACATCGCGCCTGGAGAGGAGCGCGCTCGTTGCAGCATGACGCAGCTTCTCCACTTCCTCGTTGATGGAAGCATCCTTCTCTATGAACGTATCCGAGGAAGGAACATATGCTTCAGGCTGATAGTAATCATAGTATGAGACGAAATACACGACCGCATTGTTCGGGAAGAATTCCTTGAGCTCGCTTGCAAGCTGTGCAGCAAGGGTCTTGTTTGGTGCCAGCACGAGCGTGGGCTTTTGCACCGCCTCTATGGTCTTGGCCATGGTGAATGTCTTCCCCGATCCCGTAACACCAAGGAGCGTTTGATAGCGCAGACCATCATCGATGCCGCGCGCAAGCTCCTCTATGGCCTTGGGTTGATCTCCGGAAGGCTGATATTGGGATACGACTTCCAAAGGCGCGGAGGACAGGGTTTCAGCGGAGGGCTTACCCTCCATCTCGATACCTTCTATGTTCCTTAAATGCGTTGACAAATATCCATTCCTTTGAACGGCTTCGATCTTTTAGGATATTCTATCGCAATTTATGAACATTTGTACGGTTTTTCACAATGTCCATATTATGACTATAAGAAAAGGGCAGGATCAAGATCCTGCCCCTACAAAAACTTACGCTACAGCATTCTATGAATTGCTATATTCCTTCCACCAAGCTGCAACCTCGTCGTATAGCGCTTCCTTGGTCGAATCGTTGTTAAACACCACATCCGCAGCTTCAACGCGATCAGCATCCGTGATCTGACGGGCTATGCGCCTGCGCACATCTTCCTCATCGAACCCGGAAGCCACGGCACGCTCTATACGCGCCTCCATCGGAGCCAAGATGGCTATCACGACATCTGCGGAATTGGCCAACGAGACCCGGTTCTTGAAGACAGAGAACTCCACCACGACCGCATCGACACCTGAAGCTTCGAGCTCATCGATCTGATCCATGAAGGACTCTTCGATGCGAGGCATCGTGATGCGGTTGAGTTTGCGGGTCTCAGCCGGATTCTGGAAAGCCTTCTCAGCAAGGCGGGAACGAACGATCTGCCCATCATCTCCAAGGATATCGACACCAAAAGCCTCTACGAGCTCGTCCTTCACGATATCCCACTTGAGGACATCATGACCGACCTTGTCAAGATCGATGTGCGCCAATCCCTGGTCTATGAGCGCTTGGGTTGCAGATGATTTTCCTGCACCCATTCCGCCGATGATGAAGAGCTGTTTCATATGATTCCCCTAATGCTGAAGATACTGCGACTACTAGGCGTTGGCCTCTTCAGCCGCCTCAAGAGCCTCTTCCTGAACCTCTGCGGAAGGCTCGGCCGCTGATCCTTCGGATGCAGTGGCATCTTCTGTGGTCTCAGCAGGAGAATCTTCTACAACAGCAACCTCAGGCGCCTCGGCAGCGTCCATGGCCTCGTCTTGAACCTCTGCAGAAGGCTCTGCTGCAGGCTCTGCGGATTCGGTATCGCGAGCAGGCTTCTCAGGCACGACGGACTCATCGATCTCGATCTCGAAACCGAGCTCTTCTGCGGCTGCCTTCATGGAAAGGGAGATGCGACGGCGCTCTGGGTTGATCTCCATCACCTTCACCTTGACATCCTCACCCTGCTTGACGACCTGAGCCGGAGTGTCGATGTGACGCGATGACATCTCGGAGATATGAACCAGACCCTCGACCGAATCACCCAGCTCGACGAATGCGCCGAACGGAACGATCTTGGTAACCTTGCCATCAACGATGGTGCCGATCGGATAATTCTCAACGAGCTTGATCCACGGATCCTCTGTGGTCT
>CAYXZC010000041.1:0-17587 GCA_964469815.1 uncultured Eggerthellaceae bacterium
TAAAGCAATCGCGATCCAATTTGACGACCTCGATGAATCGCTGCTCATTCTTGATTTGTGGAGCATCATGGCGCTCCCAGAGCTGTGCTCAAACCAAGGCATGCGGTTTGCTATTACAACCGAAACTATTGGCGTTGACCTCCCAGATGAGGTGTACCAGAGCTTGGACGCCATATTGCGAACCGGTCTCGCGGATGTTTCTGAATGCTATCTAGGACTTGTTGATTCCCTGCAAAGCCTAGAGGGGATTGCTGGCTCTTTCAAGATTAACCAGCTTCGTACAACTCGCGGCATCGGCTCTCTCTCTCCTAGATTCGACTATCTGCTGGAAAAGGATCCAATTTGGAAAGCGTTGCCTACAATAAAAAATTCTATAAAAGGCGTGATTGTCTGGGACAGCATACATGCGAACGAGAGTGGCCTCATCGGGGATGTGCTCATGCCCTATGAAAACTCGCTCCCCGTGTTTAAGCGGTTATCATCCGTTATAGAACTGCCCGATGCAGTGGGTGCGTGGTTGTTCGATTGGTGTCCAGTCGCCTCTGAAACTACGAGAATGGCCGACTGTTCCGGTATGACTGTCGCAGAGCTATTTGCATGCGCCTCTCACAACGAACTGCTGAATTCAGGAACGACCGTTGAAGTAACGAATTACGAGATTGCTCTTAACCGCAACTACTGCCCAGCTTATTACACTTCCGGCGAATACCTGCATGCCCGAAACGTACGCCTCGACGCCTTGGCTGAAAAGATTCAACGAGGAACAACTTTGAGCGGTAAGGACTTGGACGTCCTCGGCACAATTTACAAGAAGGATCCTGCAAAGGATAAATCATCCTCGAAATTTGTAATGCTTGCAGGCTTAGGCGGCTCTGCGCCATTGGGGCTAAAGAGCAGATCATACATCATTTATGGCGACGACCTTTGGTATATAGATAATGCATGCATCAAGCAGGACGGCACCGTAATTCCGAAGGTGATTTCCGATATACCCGATGGCCAACGACGCTACACGCTCTATCCGGAAGATGGCGTATGCATCTTGATCCCAAGGAACGGAAAGGCCGTGGTTCCATTCATAGCCAAAGTTCCCACTCTTATCTCCAATAACCTCTTTTTTGTTCGCCTAGGCACAGACCAACATGAAGCAGAGTATATAGATTGCCTGATAAGGAGCTCGTTATTCAAATCTCAAATATACGCTGCATCAAAGCCTCTCACCAAAGAAGAAGTGGGTGATTTCGTATTGCCCATCCTCTCAAAACAAGATCAGGCCAAAGTTGTCGACCGCGACAGGGATATCCGCAACAAGATTATTAAACTGCAAAATGAAATCTCTCTACTTGAAATGAGAGACTCCTTTGACCCTCTTGAAGCGTGCGGTCTTGAAAGCAATCGCGTTGTAAGAATGAAAGAAATCGAAGATGGTGCAGACGATGAATAGCGACCATATGGCACACAGCACTCCAACCGTTGACATCGAACTTCTTATAACACGAGGGAGCGAGAAATCATTAAGGGTGGTTGGCGAGCCCATGAATAGAGAAGAGACAACGCTGGAAGCCCTACATTCAACAAGCCAGGAAATGGTTGAATGGCAGGAGAGTTTGGCAGAGAAGATCATCGAATCTATGCGTTCGATAGACCCGCAATTCAACGACAGATGTTTCACCCCATCAATTGGTGAAATAGATCCGATCGACTGCATCCTCGACCGTTACAGAAGCCACCTCTCCCTGATTCGGCATTATTTGGATATTAGCCTTGGCTATTACCCAACCTCAATACATGACAATTGGAGGTATTTCAATTGCGTCGCATCCATCAGTGCTTATGCAAACCAGATCAGATCGTTCGATCCTGAATCCGTGCGCAGAGACACTGAGGAATTAGATCTTGAAGATGATGATCGTTCTCGATTCGAATCCGCGCTCACCGAAGCTACCCAGATGCGCGCCATCCTGCTGACGGCTCTAAACGCATATGAGAAGAGGTTCGATAGCTTCGTATCAGCTGTCGAGGCAATAGTTCCTGGAATATATACCCACAAGAGTTACTGCTGCAATTTCATCGGAGCCTATGGAGAATCAGAGCTTGACTACATAATCACCCCGGGCAACCAATGCATAGTCGCAAGGATTGGCCAATACTATGATGCGGTATTGCTGGAACGACTTTATTCTCAGTATGAGAACAGAAAAGACGTCATAGCGTACTCGCATCGCAGACTCGGTTGGACAACATTCAAGATGAATCTCGACGAAGAGGCAGATCTAGGCATCGTCCTCAAAAGCAACTTCGGCTTCGGCAACTCCAGCTATTTCATGTCACTTCTCCGATACAAAGGAATCAATGCCATCAACGCTCCTTTCCTGATTTTTTACTCTGGAGTCAGAAAGGCAGAATTTGCAGGATATACCTACAGTTACCGGATAAGCGAAGAGTCATTCCGCCCTTGTTTCGAAAATGCGGTTGAGCTGCATGACGAGTATTGCAAAATTGGAGAAGGCGCTTTTGTCGACAAGTATTTCAGGAAAGCGCTATCTGATCTTTCGGACCTACTCTCGATCGTAGTTCAAACAGAGACCTTCTTGGAGATTACAACCTTGGAGCGTTTTGGAGATTTAACTTCCGGAACCTGCAACGAACTTATTCCCGATGAAGGGTTTTCTCAAATTTCCTTCGAATTGAGCAAAAAGGCCGAAGACGAAGTAGGTCGCATTGCCGAGATCATGTGGGACTCTCAAAGAAATGGTGAAGCTGATCATTCAGAGATAAAAATGCGCATCAATAGGATTGTGCGTGGTGCAGCGAACTTCGGAAAAGTTGCAAGACTTCAAGAGTTGGTAACGGCCGACTTGCTAAGAAATAAGCTAATTATCGAGCTGAGTAGCAAGACCGATAGCGCAACAGAAGTGAAAGAACTTGTCGATGAGGTTGCTCCTGCCGAGCTAGGCCTATATACGAAAACGTATGAGGGGTATGATCTAATAGACGTGCGAATCACTAAAGCGGAAACAGTCCTTTCGTTCATTGATCGGATTAAAGAAATTGCCGAAGTAGTAAGGTTCGAGACCATCTTGTCCTCTATGAAAAAGTCATGTAAAGCCATCTGTGTGCAAGGCATGGCATACTATTCAGAGGTCATTGATCCTGAGCTTGACAATGCTCTGCCCAAAAGGGATCAAGCTCTCGCCGCCTTAAAGGAACTCGATGTAAAAATCGACAAACTACAGAAAAGCAATTCCGATATCACCTGGCTGAAGAAGCAGCGCAAGTCAACTCGCCAAACTTTGAGAGAACTAGACAGCACGATCTCAAAGCTTATCTTGCAGAAGGACAGAATACTAGGTTTCGAGAAGGCGCTAAAGGTCTTTGCTTAAAGCCCGAGGTCAGCAGCGGTGCTGCCAAAAAAAGGGGGGAGGGTGCGGACAAAAAGCTGAACCATTGATCGATCCAGAAAGGTATCCGCATGTACCGCAACAAGCGGACGTATAGCTTGTCACGCTCAAACACGTATCAAGGTCGAAGGTGTCCCTTTTCGATTTGCTCTGAACACCATATTTAATATGCTTTCGTAAGAAAGCAATATATGAATACATGAAGGAGCGAACCGCTGATGCGCAGCATCGAGAGTGAGCGCCAAATATGAAAAGGGGATACCTTCGGCCTGATTGACAAAACGAGCTTCATGTGGGCGGTTAAAACCGCCCACTACGCATGTGCTCAAGGATTTATTGATCGCGAAGTGCGAACTGGATACCTTCGGCCTCCAGCTACAGCTCGGCGTGCGCGTGCGCGTCGGCATCAAGGGCAAGGAACTTGCCGGCGACGAACCTGTCGAGCGCAACGAGCCCGATCATGCCCGCATTGTCCCCGCAAGACGAAAGCGGAGGCATGATGAGCCGAACACCCAGCTTGTCGCACATCTGCTCATATGCCGCGCGAAGCGCCGGATTGGCCGCCACTCCGCCCCCGAGGCAGAACGTCTTCGCGCCTGTCTCGCGGATCGCAGATGTCGCCTTGGCCACCTGAACGTCTATCACAGCCTGTTGGAAGCTCGCACAGACATCCTCGATCGGAAATCTTCCCTCAAGCTTCGACAGACGCTCTATCTCAACCATGACTGCTGTCTTCAATCCGGAAAGAGAGAAACGGTAATCCTTCGAATGCAGAAGAGCTCGCGGGAAATCGATGGCATTCGCATCCCCCTTCTCGGCCAGCTTCGATATGACAGGCCCTCCCGGATACGGCAGACCTAAGGCTTTGGCAACCTTATCGAATGCCTCTCCCACTGCATCGTCTATGGTGGCTCCGAGCACGACATATTCGCCCCAATCCTTCATATGGACGAGCATCGTGTTGCCACCCGAAACGAGCGATACGACCGCCGGAGGCTCGAAAGGCTCATCCGCTCCAAGGCCTATCTTGTTCGCGTAAAGATGCCCTTCAAGATGGTTCACGCCCACTAGCGGCAGATCTAACGCCCAAGCTACACCCTTGGCGAATGCCACTCCGACAACCAGCGCACCTACGAGTCCCGGCTCTTGGGTGACGGCTATGGCATCCAGATCACGCCAGTTGAGCCGTGCCTCTTCGAGCGCTATATCGCAGACGCCGCATATGGCCTCAACATGCTTTCGGCTCGCGATCTCAGGAACCACACCGCCGAATCTCGCATGGAAATCGATCTGGGAAGCGACCACATCGGATAGCAGCCTCTCATCACCCGCCACCACAGATGCCGCCGTCTCATCGCATGAAGTCTCGATAGCAAGTATAAGAGGACGCACCTTGTCCGCCGAGTCATCAGCGCGGACATCCAGCCTATCCCCTGCCACACGTTGCGTGGATAGCACATCTATCAGCGCCGTCATTATGAGCGCATCCTCGCCATCGGAATAGTACCTCGGACGCACCCCAAGGGATGTGAATCCCATCCTCTTGTAGAAGCCGATGGCACCAAGGTTGGATGTGCGCACCTCCAAAGAAGCGCTCTTCGCTGCAAGGTTCTGCGAATCGTAGGCTATGCGCGCTATGAGCTCGCTGGCTATCCCACGCCTTCGCATCTTGGGAACCACAGCCACCTTGAGGATCTGCATATCCCCATCGACCACAAGAGCACCCGCATACCCTACTACCTCATCATCGCAAAGCGCCATCCACCATGTGCGGTTCGCACGGGAGATATCATCGGCCAGCAGTGCTTCTGTCCACTCATCGCTTCCGAACAGCTCGCCTTCGATGACGGCTATATCCGCAAGGCGCGCCGCATCCACCGGGCGATACTCGATATCGTCCTGATCGTCGTGCTTCGCCTTTCCACCCTGCACCCCGCTCGTAAGATCGCGTGCGCGCGCGTCCGCATCAACCTTCGCAAGACGCGTACGCTCGTTCTCCTCCGCATCGGAGAGTCGCGTGTAGATCGGCAAAAGCGCAAAGGGGGCGCTTTTCGCATCATCCAAAGGATCGATATCCCCAAGGCGCCATCTGCTCTCCATCTCAAGCAGGATCGAAGAGCCGGTCGGTGTCCATTCCGCCTCATCGCGAACGCTTCCGATGCCTTCGAACAGACCAAGGTACTTGGTAAGCGCATCGCCTGAGACCATATCGTATTGGCCGGCGCATTTCGCGAAATCGGCAGCTTTCACCACCGAATCGCTGTCAAGACGGCAAACGCCCTCATCGGAAATGCGATAAGTTGCCGGATAGACCTCTTTTCGCATGGCATCGCTCAAGACGAGCAGGCTGCCACGACCGCCTTCGCGCCAAGTGTTGAACGCAACGGCGTCTTGCGAAGAGATGCCGACCAACGGAAGCGACAGCGCGCTTGCGATCCCTTTGGCCGTGGCCATGGCGATGCGCACACCGGTGAAGGAACCAGGTCCTCTTCCCACACCGATAGATGCCAGCTGTGCCTTTGAAATGCCCTCATCCTTCAGCATGTCATCGATGTTCGGAAGAAGAGATGTGTTCGAAGCGCGCGCCGCTGACACCTCACGCGTACAAACGACATCGATCGAGCGTGTGGCCGCATCGAGCAGGCCTACACCGATCGCTATGACCTCATTGGCCGTATCGAATGCGAGTATGTATCGTCTTTCATCCAAATGATCGCTCCAAACATACCTTTGCGCCCCGAAGGCACCTCGAAGACATCATGAAGGAATCCCTTTAAGGCATCACAAGGCAGGGTGCGCTTTGCCAGGGAAGATCCCTAGCTCTCACGCCTTATGACCACCTCGCGAGAACCCTCATCGTCTTCGGCTTTCCTTATCTCCACCCCGATGCATCCATCCGGCATCTCATCTGGAAACCTGTCCGCCCATTCTATCAGGCACGCACCCGGTGTGGAATCGTCCACCATATAGTAGAAATCGATATCCTCGAGCTCGCGCGCATCCTCGAGCCGGTACAGATCGAAATGATAGAGAGGGATGCGCCCATCCTCATAGGCGACAAGGATGTTGAACGTGGGGCTCACTATATCGGCGTCCACGCCGAGCCCTCGCGCAACGCCTTTCGAGAATTGCGTCTTGCCTGCTCCAAGATCGCCTTCAAGAAGCACGACATCGCCATCTTCAAGGCAGCGCCCCAGCTCATAGCCCAAACGAGTGGTCTCCTCCGGGCTCGCACTGAAGAAGCGATCAGTTCGTAGCATCTTCATCCTCGATGCTTTCCGATGGGCTTGCCAGCTTCTTCGTATACTTCAGATGGGTGACATACATTATGATGCCGACCGCCACGCCACCGATGATGTTGCCCAAAGTGACCGGGATCAGATTGTTCAGGATGAACGTTGGGAAATTCACCACGTCCAAGTTGGAGAAGACAGGATCAGCCGCGATCCAAGCATATTTCGGATTCATGAGCGCGAAGATGCCCGCTGGGATGTAGTACATGTTGGCCACGCAGTGCTCGAACCCCGCGATGACGAAGCCGAAGATCGGGAAGAACAACCCGAGTATCTTTCCCGCGGTCTCTTGGGCAGTATTGCCAAGATAGATGGCTATGCAGACCAACAGGTTGCAGAATATACCGAGCACGAAAGCGTTGCCCCAAGGAAGAGAGCATTTCGCCGCCGCCACTTTCACCGTGTAGGCTGCAAGCGCGCCTCCCCCTATATCCAGCTGACCGAAGAATGCCATCAGCGCCGCCATCATGACAGCCCCAAAGAAATTTCCCACATAGACGACGACCCAATTCCTGAAGAGCTGTCCCCAAGTTATAAGGCCATCCATGGCGGCCGTTACCATGAGCGCATTTCCGGTGAAGAGCTCCGTGCCCAGCAATACGACCATCATAAGGCCTATCGGGAATATCGCGCCTGTCACGAACCGCGCAGTGCCCGCATCCGCTATGGTCTGCGCGGCAGTAGATGACGCTATGGCACCGAGCGATATCAGCACACCGGCAAAGAATGCCAGCACGAATAGACGCCAGATAGGACTTTGCGCCTTTTGCGCACTTGCCTTTATATAGCCGTCCGTTATCTCTACCGGTGAATGGATCGCCATATCCTCAACTCCTATGATCTATCTATCCTTCTTGGCAGGCTGACCTTGAGCCTTCTCGCAAGCTGAGACCACATGCTCCAGCAGCACTGCCGTCGTAACGCTTCCGACCCCTCTTGGCACGGGAGTGATGTTCGCCACCTTCGGAAGAACATCGTCGAAATCCACATCTCCGCACATCACGCCATCTTCATCCACATTCATCCCCACATCAAGAACGGTCTGCCCCTCCTTGAAATAAGATGCATCGAATGCTTTCGGCCTGCCTGTCGCGCAAATGACGATATCGGCATCTTTCGTGAAGGCTTGCACATCCGGAGTCTTGGAATGGCACAAGGTCACCGTGGCGTTCCTTCTAAGAGCTAGCATCGCCACAGGCTTTCCGATGACAAGGCTCCTGCCGACAACGCATAGGCGCTTTCCAGCGACCTCGATGCCATAGTGATCGAGGATCGCCATGCATGCACACGCTGTAGCAGGTGCGAACCCCTCATCGAGATCCATGAACACACCCGCTAAGGAATCGGCGCCGCAGCCATCTATGTCCTTATCGGCGGCAAGCCTGTTGCATATGAGCGTTTCATCCAACCCGTTGACTAGCGGCCTGAAGATCAGGCATCCGTGGATGGAGGCATCGGAGTTGATATCATCGATGATCGATAGGAGCTCTTCGCATGTGGTGGATTCATCTTGAGCGAACACGTTCACATTGATCCCAAGTGCTGAAGCAGCTTTGAGGATGGATGATTCATAGGCTATATCGTCTTGGCGCTCACCAACGCGAAGAACCGCGAGCGTAGGTTCCACATCGCGCTTCCTTAGCTCAGCTACGCATGAGGACACATCCTCTTTGATACCATCTGCGACCGGTTTTCCCAAAAGCTCTTTTCCCATGATCTTCGACCTTCTAAATCCTTCTAAATATCCGTGAATGCGCCTATTTCCACTGCTACATGGGAATAGATCCCGTCTGCGAGCCCGATACCCTCTTCGATGAGAGCATCGGCCTTTGATCGGTAGGCATCCGCCTTTTCGTCATCATCCATGGAAGCAGCGTTTATGTAGACGTTGAGGCTGGCTGAGATGATGACTGACCTTGCTATGAGCGCACATGCGCCCGAATCCGATATGGCTATCTTCGAACCGTGATGCGCAAGGAAGTCGCATTCGTGAAGGACATCGATGAGCGCCTCCATGATGGATATGGGCGGGATGCATGCCCCCACCAATCCTTCTTGTATGGCGTCCTTTCTTGCCAAGGCTTCAGCTTCGGTATCCTTAGGCATCCTATAGGCCAAGGCAAGGGGCTCGAATGCAATAGCGTCCGCTTCCACCAGATCCACAAGGCGGCTTCTCAATATCGTCAAGCGGCCAAGGCAACCTATCACCTCGTCTTCGATATCCGCATAGCGCGCCTTTCCAAGCGTCAGGTTCGCCACCATGGATGCAAGCGATGCCGCGATGGCTCCACAATAGGCTGAAGCACCTCCACCACCCGGAGTCGGCGCACCGCTTGCAAGCTCATCTATGAACTCGGTATCCAACCGCTATCGCTCCTCTCAACCGATCGCTTTCGAACAAAGGGTGGCGCCATATCCCATAGCCCCACCCTTCATGTGCTTTGCCTCGACCCCCGCCGATCAGGCAGGGATATACTCCTAGAATAACCCCGTTATGACGCCATTCTCATCCACATCGATCTTATGCGCAGCAGGCGTCTTACCAAGACCGGGCATCGTCATGATGGAGCCCGTCAAAGCGACGATGAAGCCTGCACCGGCGGACACCTTGACCTCGCGTACGGTTACGGTGAAATCGCGAGGGGCACCCAACTTCGCCGCATCATCCGAGAAGGAATACTGGGTCTTCGCCATGCAGACGGGCATGTCCTTGAAACCAAGGCTCTCGAGCTTCGCTATCTCTTTGACAGCCGCAGGCTCGAACGCCACATCGCTGCCATGATAGACGCGCTTCACTATGGTGCGTATCTTATCCGCTATGCCCAGATCGTCATCGTAGGCGAATTCGAAGGTCTCGCGCGAATGCCCGAGAGAATCGCCGTCCTCGCAAAGACGGACAACCTCATCGGCCAGATCCAATCCACCTTCTCCGCCTTTTGCCCAAACCTCGGAAAGCGCCACGTTCACACCGAGCTCGCGGCATTTGTCCTCCACGAGCTTAAGCTCGGCGGCCGTATCGGTTGGGAAGGCGTTTATCGCCACGACGCAAGGCAGCTTGTACACATCCGTGATGTTCTCGACATGCTGCAAGAGGTTCGGCAAGCCCCTCTCGAGCGCATCCAGATCCTCTGCATCAAGATCGGCCTTCGCAACCCCGCCATGGTTCTTGAGCGCGCGAACCGTGGCCACGACAACGACCGCATCGGGAGCAAGGCCTGCCAGTCGGCATTTGATGTCCAAGAACTTCTCTGCCCCAAGATCGGCTCCGAAGCCGGCTTCCGTAACGCAATAATCCCCAAGGGCAAGAGCCATCTTCGTTGCCATGATCGAGTTGCAACCATGCGCGATATTGGCGAACGGGCCTCCGTGCACGAAGGCCGGTGTTCCCTCGAGCGTTTGAACGAGGTTCGGCTTGAGCGCATCCTTCAGAAGCGCGCACATTGCACCTTCCGCCTTCAGATCATGTGCGGTAACAGGCTCGTCATCGTAGTTGTACCCAACGACGATCCGTCCGAGACGCTCTTTGAGATCGGTGATGGATGTTGCCAGGCAGAAGATCGCCATGACCTCGGATGCCACGGTTATATCGAACCCATCTTCGCGCGGAACGCCATGGGCACGACCGCCCAGCCCGTCGACTATATGGCGAAGCTGACGATCGTTCATATCGACGACGCGCTTCCAGGTGATGCGGCGCACGTCGATATTGAGCTCGTTGCCGTTTTGTATATGCGCATCGAGCAGTGCCGCGAGCAGGTTGTTCGCAGCTCCGATAGCATGGAAATCGCCAGTGAAATGAAGGTTGATGTCCTCCATCGGAACCACCTGTGCGTATCCACCACCTGCAGCTCCACCCTTTATCCCGAACACAGGGCCTAAGGATGGCTCGCGAAGGGCAACCACCACATTCTTGCCGCGACGCGAAAGACCGTCTGCAAGGCCTACCGTTGTAGTGGTCTTGCCTTCACCTGCAGGAGTGGGATTGATCGCTGTTACCAAGATCAGCTTTCCGGGTGAGTACTTCCCGTCCTTCAGCATGTTGTAGTCGACCTTGGCCTTGTAGTTGCCATACAATTCCAGATACTTCTCATCCACGCCCGCTTTCGCGGCTATCTCCGTGATCAAAGCAGGTTCGCTCGCCTGAGCGATCTCGATATCAGTTAGCATCCGACCCCTCCAGATCTCCTAGTCGATTCCAATCCTTCACTCCATAGACCGATACTTCACAACCGGACTGGATGCATCCGGGCAAAAAAGACCACGATCCTGCTGCTGCATCGAGCTGTTGCATCGATGGGCTAGAGGATCGCCTTTGCCAATAAGCGTAAGCCAACGAGCGTCAGATCCTCGCGAACATCGGTGATCACCCTCGATTGCTCGGCCACAAGCCTCGCAAGGCCTCCCGTGGCGACCACAGCGCACTCGTCGATGGGATCCATCCGCTCTTGCAGCTGCTCGTGCGCTCGCAATACCAGCCCGTCAGCACGCACAGCCTCTCCGAGCACGATGCCGCATCGAATGGCCTCATCGGTATTGTATCCCACGGCGCTTACTCTCTCTTCAAGGTCGACCGCAGCAAGCTTCGTGGCTTGGGAGAACATCGCGTTAGCGCTCGTCATCATGCCGGGAGCGATTATCCCGCCCACGAACATGCCGTGCCTGTCGATGATCTCGATGTTGGTAGCTGTTCCGAAATCGACCACGAAAGCCGATGAGCCGTATAAGCTCTTCGTGGCGATAGCGTCAGCCACCCTATCGGCGCCGATCTCGGAAGGCGAGGGGTAATCGGTCGTGAAGAGTCCGGCTTGCATCGCAAGCTCAGATGTGCATCGTATCGCTGAGACACCGAACATGGACGAGATGGCCTCCGTCCAAAGATCCGCGAGATACGGAACCACGGATGCGATCGAGGCAACATCGATGCTGGACACTTCGATGTTCGCCTCGAGCATCAAGGTGAACAGCTTCACCCTCACATCGCCTTGGGCATCCTTCTTGTCGGTTGCTATGCGCCATGACACCTCACATCGATTGCTTGACGCAGTGCTGTAGATGCCGATGAGCGTTTGGGTATTTCCTATATCTACGACCAAAAGCATGATACTGATTATTCTCCGAAAACCATATATTTTGATATTATAGATAAGTATACAATCCCTGATTGTCGAGAAGGACTCCAATTACCATGGAGAGAGGCGTTTAGCATGACTGACACACCCACAAAGATCCTCGTTGTTGACGACGAAGCCACTATCACGGATTTCGTAAGCTATGCATTGAAGAAGGAAGGATACGATGCCGATGTCGTCCAAAGCGGCGAAGACGCATTGGCAATGTCCTCGCAGAACGATTACGATCTTTTCATATTGGACATCATGCTTCCCGGAATGGACGGCTATGAGCTATGCCGCCGCATCCGCACCAATTCCGCCACTCCGGTGCTCTTCCTTTCTGCCCGCGATACCGAACTCGATAAGGTCGTTGGACTCGAGATCGGCGGAGACGATTATCTTTCCAAGCCCTTCGGCGTTCGCGAGCTCATAGCGCGCGTCCGTGCTTTGCTGCGTCGTGGCTCCAATAGCATGGGAAACATGCGCAACGTCATAACAGCAAGCGGGATCACCCTGGACGAGGATGCCCATACAGCAACGGGCGATAAGGGCGAGATCGATCTGACCCCACGCGAATTCGAGCTGATGGCCTCGCTCATGAAGAACGCGGGCAAGGTCGTGAGCCGTGAAGAGCTCTTGCGCGATGCATGGGGTTGGGAATATCTCACTGAAACGAAAACGGTGGATACGCACATCAAGCGTCTGCGCGATAAGATCGCATCCGCCGGATATGACTCCGGACTTGTTGAGACCATCCGCGGATATGGTTACCGCTTTAAGGACTAGCACACCCACCCGGTGAATGATCGAAGCCCCCGATAGGATAACCTTTCGGGGGCTTTCTTTTGAAGGCACATGTGGCTTTACGTGGTGGCTTTACGTGGTGGCTTTACGCAATAGCTTCGAATGGCGGCTTTGCGCGATCCCTTCGAGCGGTCTTACACCATCTGTGCCATCAGCATGATGGCGTTTCTACATGAGGCTGTCTCGCAAGCGCGCAAGAGCCTCTGCAACATCGGACCCCACTCTGTCAGCCACCGTTCTCTTGCTGCTGTCGGATCGAAGGTCGTCCTCATCGAGCGTATCCACATGGGCTGCGAGCTCCCGACAGAACCCCTCCGCGCTCATGCGATCGACCCCACCGCCGAAGACCGTATCCTGAATGGTGGCATCGCTTGTGACCACGAGCGTCTCCACTCCCCGCTCACGCGCATCGTGTGACAGCCTCTCTATGACATGATCGGCCGACTGCCCATGTGCGGAGAAGATCACCTTCACCCCACCTATGGTGTCTATGCTCTCACCCGTATGCTCGGAGTATTCGCCATCATATACGATTATGGCCTCCATATCGCGTCCGACGAAGTTGATCACATCGTTGATGAGGTTCTCCCGAGCCGTGTTGAAGGCATCATCCGTGTAATCCGGGGTGTGTATATACGAGTAACGGCTACCTGATCGCAGCACATTGTACCCGTCTATGAGCAATAATCGATTGCGTTTAGAGGGCATCAGCGGCTCCATCGCTGAATCCGTCTTTGTTCTGACGCAACCATTCATACATGCAAACCGTTGAGGATTGCGCGACATTGAGCGAAGAGATCTCGCCCATCTGGGGAATAGCCATCGTAAGATCGCAATGTTCCAGCACGAGCCTGGATATCCCTTCGGACTCATTGCCCATCACCAAGACGATGCGGCCTTTGAGATTCGTGTCCCATATGAAGTGATCGGAATGCTCGCTAGCGCCTGCCACCCAAAAGCCGTTCTCTTTCAGCTTCTCGATCGTCGAGGACAGATTGGGAACTTGAGCGATGGGAAGATGGCTAACAGCTCCGGCAGAGGTCTTATAGGTCACAGGAGCAACATGCGCGGAGCGCTTATTGGGGATTATGAGCCCGCTTGCACCAACGGATTCCGCAGATCGGATGATAGCTCCAAGGTTTCCTGCATCCGTTATGTGATCGCACATCACGATGAGCGCACAGGAATGCTCCTCGAAGCTCCTATCGCTTCTTTCCAGCAAGTCTCCAAGCGTCGCATATGCGAACGGTTTTGCCAGGGCGATCACACCCTGATGGATGTCCTTGCGGTCGCTTTGATCGTTTTGTCCCTTGCTGCTACTGGAGCGATCCTTCTTCGATGCATCTTGGTCGCTCATCGAATCGAGCTTCTTCCTGGATACCTGATCGATCTGTATATTGCGTTGCGTTGCCTTTCGGAGGATATCCTTGACCAAGGAATCCCTCTCGATGTTGTCGGCCACGAGCAGCTTCTCTATGGGCACACCGCTTCTTAAGGCTTCGATGACAGCCCGCTTACCAACGATTCGATCCAACAAGATGAACGCCTCCAACCGATCTTCCGGCAGAGGCGCATCTTCTATCCGCTATTTGGACTGCGCAGCTTCAGCTGCTTTGACCTCTGCTTCTTCCTGATCCATCATAGCAGCATTGCCATCGACAGTAGCCGCTATCTCGGCAACGCGTGCCGCGAATTCATCACGTTGCTCTTTCGTCATGGTCTTCATCTGGGCTTCGATGATGTCATCACGCATCTGCGCCGTGTTCGTGATGGCTTGATCCTTCAGATCGTTGGCGATCTCCTTTCCCTGATCCACCGTGATCTGCCCTTTGGCAACGAGCTGATCTATGACCTCTTGGGTCTTCTCTGCGCCTATCGCCAAAGCACCTACACCTGCTAAAAAGATATCTTTGAATGCATCTGTGACGTTTGCCATTTTCGTGCCTCCTTGAGAAGGGTTTCGAACCTATGCATCCAGACTATCACCGAAACATCGCCAACATGCGCGTAAGACACCCGCTGTCAACATGCCGATACATTGCAAAGACAACTTAGCTGCAAAAAGGCGACAAGCGTGACAAGCGGACGTTTTGGTTTTGCAAAGTCCAAAACATAAATGCAAATGAGATGTGCTTGAGTCGAGGTTAAGCCAAAGGAGCCGTGAGATCCACTCGTGGTGATCTTCCACGAGTTAGCTCACGGCGACGACGCATCGAGACGAAAGTACGTCCCATTTGCATCATCCGTATGAAGTTCGTCAAATGCGAAAGGGGATACCTTCGACCTTGCGCAGCGACGGCGAGAGATCAATCCTGCAGGTTGAAGAGGTTATCGAACACAGCGACCCCGCCATACTCCATATGCTTGAGGTTGCGCTCGGCAAAATGCATGAGCTCGGGCATGGCGGCGATGGAGAAATCGGATCGCTCCCCTGTCCGACGGCGTCTGATTTCAACGGTTCCCTGCTCAAGACCACGCTTGCCCACGATGATCTGCAGCGGCCAACCGATCAGATCGGCATCTGCGAACTTCACGCCCGGACGTTCCTTGCGATCATCGATCACAACCTCGAATCCGAATTTCGCAACATTCTCGGCCAGCTCGAGTGCGACAGGATACACCTCATCATCATCCACGGTAAGAGGGATCACGCAAACATGAGCCGGCGCAACGGCCATGGGCCATTTGATGCCGTTCTCGTCGTTGTGCTGCTCGACGACTGCAGCAAGGGTACGGGATACACCCACACCGTAGCAGCCCATGATGAAAGGCTGCTCTTTGCCATCCTTGTCCAAGAAGGTGGCACCCATGCTCGTGGAGTACTTATCGCCAAGCTGGAAGACCTGGCTGACCTCGATGCCACGTGCTCCCTTCAGCTCGCATTTGCATTTCGGACACGCATCTCCCACCTTCACAGTGCAAAGATCGGCCCACTCATCGACCTTGAAGTCCTTCCCAAGCTCAGCGCCGATATAGTGGTAGCCCTCCTCATTAGCGCCGACCACCCACTTGCCTACGCGCTGTAGCGATGAATCAGCAACAACCTTGGCACCCTCGGGCAGCCCGACAGGTCCCATCGAGCCTTTATGCAAACCGAATGAGAGCATCTCCTCATCACTGAGAAGCTCGAATGAATCGATAGCGCGCAATGCCTTTATCTCGTTGAGTTCATGATCGCCGGGGATGAACAGCACGTAGAGGTTGCCTTCGCCATCCTTACCGGAAAGCGCCTTGACAGTGGAAGAAGCAGGGATGCCCAAGAAATCGGCCAACTCATCGATCGTATGGATGCCCGGTGTGGATATCTTCTCCATGACATCTGTCTCATATACCGTAGGATGGGCGATGCATTCACCGGCTTCGGTGTTCGCTGAATAGCCACAATCGCAATATACGAGCTCAGCCTCACCGGATTCAGCGAGCGCCATGAACTCGGTGGTCACCTTGCCGCCGATCTGACCCGAATCAGCCTCGACCGCTCTCCACTCGAGCGCGCACCTGTCACAGATCTTGCCATAAGCCACGCTCATCTCGTCATATGTCTCCTGAAGGGATTCCTGGGTCGCATGGAAGGAATAGGCATCCTTCATGATGAATTCGCGGCTACGGAGAAGGCCGAAGCGCGGACGGATCTCATCGCGGAACTTCACCTGTATCTGATAGAGGGTAACAGGAAGCTGCTTGTAGCTCCTAAGCTCGCCGCGGATCAGCGATGTGATCAGCTCCTCATGCGTAGGGCCTAGGCAGAACTCGCGGTCATGGCGGTCGGTCAGACGCATGAGCTCAGGGCCATAATCGTTCCATCGCCCGCTCTCGTGCCAAAGCTCGGCGCTTTGCAGTGCGGGCATCATGATCTCTTGCGAGCCTATAGCGTCCATCTCTTCTCGCACTATCTGCTCTATCTTGCGAAGGACGCGATAGCCTAGAGGCAAGAAGCTATAGACACCGCTGGACATCTTGCGGATCATACCTGCACGCAACAAGAGCTTATGGCTAGCGATATCGGCATCGGCCGGATCCTCTTTGACGGTCGGTGCGTAAAGCTTGCTCAACTTGAGAATTTCCATCTTGAACCCTATCTTTCAATAACTGACCTCATAGACCGCACGATCACCTTGCAAGGATGCTTGCCACGCACATCCCCTCAAAGAACACCCCGAAAACCGCATCGATCACAAAAGCTCGATCTCGTCCATCAGGGCATCGACGATCTCTGATTCATCTATCTTGCGTTTGATTTTACCATTAGCGAAAAGGGCTGCTGTACCACGACCGCAAGCAACACCGACATCGGCATCGCTCGCCTCGCCAGGACCATTCACCACACAACCCATGACCGCCACCTTCACAGGCTTGCGAACATGAGCCAGGCGCTCCTCCACCTCCTTGGCGATAGGTATCATATCCACTTCGCATCTACCGCAAGTCGGGCAGCTGACAAGCTCGGGCACCCCATCCCTTAGCCCAAGAACGCTCAATAGTTGCCACGCCGCCCTGACCTCCAGAACGGGATCATCCGTAAGCGATATGCGGAGGGTGTCGCCTATGCCCTCGAAGAGGAGCACCCCAAGCCCGGATGCGGATTTGATCATCCCCTGCATCGCGGTTCCCGCCTCGGTAACACCGATATGCAAAGGTATATGCGGCAGCTCCTTTGAAAGCGAACGATATGTCTCTATGGTGGCAGGGACGCTGTTCACCTTCGCAGATATCACGATATCGTGGAAATCACGCTCCTCCTCGAAGTATCGGACATACTCGACCGCCGAACGAACCAGCTTCTCGGGAAGCGAGAGCGAATCATCCTTTGCCAGAGCCTTATCGAGCGAACCGGCGTTCACGCCGATGCGGATGGGTATCCCCGATGCGGATGCGGCATCTATCACAGCATCCGTTGCAGCAAGTCCGCCGATGTTGCCGGGGTTTATGCGAAGCTTCGCCGCGCCTCTCCTTGCGGCCTCTATCGCAAGATCGGCAT
>CAYXZC010000042.1:0-16485 GCA_964469815.1 uncultured Eggerthellaceae bacterium
AGCGTTCCACCGAAGACAGCCGTTTCACTTGGAGATGCTGCTCGCTCGATGAGTATTTCGAGGAACATGTTCACGGCGAGTCTGAAGCCGAACCCGGTGATGCAGCGGTCGGCGGAGGGCTATTCGATATCGTCTATCTTTCGCACACTTTCCAGCATCTTGCTGATAAGGCCGAATCGCTTCGCAAGATGCATTCGCTTCTAAAAGATGGCGGATCGATCATCTTGAAGACCGTGGATGATTCGATGAAGGTATCCTATCCTGATCCCGATGGTGTCATGCGCAATGTGTTCAGCTGCTATGAAGCCTACGTCAAAAGAGAGACCGACCACACCCGCTTCACCGATAGATATTGCGGCTCGAAGACCCATTCGCTTCTTGTCGATGCCGGTTTTCATCCTATGAGGACCATGGTATTCCATTCGAACACCACGGGCATGTCTCTTGAAGACAGGAAGCGCTTGTTCGAGCAAATGGTCTATTTCAGGAGGAATATGCCTGATAGCGCACCTGTCGAGGTTCGCGATCATATGATGCGACTGTTGGATAGATGGAAATCCATGTTCGAAGATGAGGCATATTTCTTCGACACATCCACGATCATGAGCATCGCTCAAAAACTGCCCATCGCACAGTGCGACAAGGCCTTCATCCCGCTTGGCAACGTGAAGGGGGATGACTTTTCCATTATGCCCATGCGCGAATCCGATCTGGGGGAAGCGATGTTCATCGAAACGCGGTCTTTTCCGGATCCCTGGACTCCTTTGGCGTTTGCCATGGAACTGCGGCATAACCATGATGCGCACTATATGGTGGCTCGTGATGATGCCGGCCATCTTATCGGCTACATAGGATGGTGGAGGATGCCATTTGCGGGGTGCATAACGCATGTGGCGGTTCACCCGGCATACAGGCGCGGAGGTTATGGCAAAGCCTTGGTCGAGCATGCAGTCTCTTTGGCAAGGCTGGCCGGTGCTGAGCAGATGCGCTTGCTGGTCAGGGATTCCAATACGCAGGCTAGGGATTTCTACAGAGCACTCGGGTTCTTCGAGACAGGAATCGAACAGGATTATTACTCCAATCCCACCGAGGACGGCGTGTCGATGATGTTGTGCCTTACGGACGATTCGAATGAGGATGTATAGGGGTTCGTTATGCAAGACGATATGAAGCAAACAGAAGATACGATGCAGGCAGAAAATGCCAAGGTGGGAGAGGATGCCCAAGAGGTCGTTATGCAAGATGGCGAGGCATCATCTGATGAGGATAGCGATCGTTTCTATCAGTATCTGTCGCAGGAGTATAGAAGGTATAGAACCTTGTCTTGGGTGCTTGGCGCACTCGGGTTCTCCATAATACTCATCGCAGTAGGACTGAATATCAACGGTATCCTTCCACTCAAGATATTCAATCTGATAATGTCTGTGGCTTATCTTTTCATCCTCCTTATGGCCATCAATATTTTCACAAGATCCAGGCCGTATAAGCGCAGGATGAAGGAGGCTAAAGGCGAGCCGAAGTCCGTATTGTATGACGAGGATGCTCCGGATGGCATACGGATGGAGGAGAATCCTCAATTCCGGGATATGGATGATATCTACAAGATACTCGAGCGCGATATCCGAACCGAGGTCATACCGGATATGCCCGAGTACAAGAAGCTGCGCAGTACATGGCTCGGTATCTTCGCAGCGGCGCTCATCGTTGCTGCGAGCTCTTTGCTCCTCTACTATTTCTTGCCCGATCTTGGGATATTCGCCGCGATACTGCTGCTTCTGGCTTTCGTGCTCGTGATAGTGGCTTTCTACATAGACCGGACGAAGATGCGCTCTATGAGGGTTGAATGGGCTAAGCAATACGGAATGACCGAGATGCAGTTGCGTGACAACTTTCGCACGTATAAGACGCAGAGAAGATGAGCGCTCTTTCGCGGCTTGCACTGAATCCTTGAGAGGAAACCATCTATGAGCAAGAAGAAGAATAAGATCCCCGCCGGTGGCTACGGTATCGGAGATGTGGGTGAATCCGTTGAAGAGCAGACAGCCGGACTGGATGAGATCCTGAAAGATAGGGACGAGAGCGATTCCAAGAAAACGAAGATGGCGGTCGATGCCGCTTTGGAGGATGTGAAGGCCGGAAAGCAACTTGATCCTCGAATATTGCAACTGTTCAAGGACTTCAAGCTGTATCGGATATTGGTGGTGGCCATCGTGGTGCTGGGATTTGCGATGCTGCTCGTTGCGATGTATCTGTACAGCAATGGATATGTGGACGAAGAGACGCAGAACAACATCTTGCTCATAGCCAATGTGGTCATCGTTGCCGGAATGGTGATAGCTTTCGGTCGCGCACGTCCGATCAAAGAGGATATCAACGCATGGTATAAGGTGAATGCCATGGCGCTGAAGGAGTCCAAAGGAAAACACGGTGCCACGAAGGCCGACATCGACAAGATATTCCTTAGCCGCGTTAGGAACAAACGCGTTCCACCTACAGCGGAATTCCGTTCAATAAGGCGTGTGTGGATAGCTCTCATAGCTACAGCAACGATCATCACGCTCGTGGCCGTTGTGCTGGCTCAACGCAATATGAGCGATGTGACGATCCCTGTGGTGATGATAATCATATCCTTTGTGATCCTTGTCGGCGCCATGATCCTCGAGCGAGTGAAGATGAAGCCTTTGCGTGAAAAATGGGAGCACGAGATGCAAGAGAGGGTCAAAAGAGCAGAGAAGACATCGAAGAAGGCAAGGAGGCGTTCTTGAATGAATAGCCTGCCCTTCTTATCGGAACTGAGCATTTCAAGGGCTCAACATGGGCTCTTTTGATGCGATAGAGGTTGGGTATCGATCAGAAAGGAAATCATCATGTACCCAGAAAACGAAAAGGATCTTGTAGATTCAGCTGCAGAGCACATCGAAGAAGCATCCATCGCTGATGGTCTTGAGAATGGCGCGAAACCTCAGCCAACCGCTGAAGGCGAGCCTGAAGGACTTGATAGCGAAGTCGGAAAGGTCGATGCTGCTGTCGAGCACATCGAGGAGGCTTCTATCGCAGATGGCCGTACCAAATAGGTCGGTTCTGCTTTGCAAGGGCATCTTGGGAACAAGGTGCCCTTTTTCTCTATCGTTGCGATCGGGTCTTTCCGGGTTCGGTCGGTATTCGAAGTATGATAAGGAGCTACTATGCCGGGTGGATGTTGGATTTGCAATCCTATGTGCGGGAAATGCCAGCCTGCACCTATCAAATCAACAACATGCAAGGATTGTGGGACGCTGAACCTGTTCGAGAGACCGGTCATCTTGGACGGCGGTGCGCTCCTTTGCAAGAAATGCGGGCGTGACCTATCTGATGAGATCCGCCCCAAACCGGTTCTTTGCAATTACAGCGGATATGTATGTGCGTATCCGTGCGGTAATAGCAAGGTTCCCGAACATGGCAATATCCCATGCGAGAGGAATACTCCTCCCGATGAGGAATGGTTGGAAGAACATCCCAAAATGCGCAAGTACGTCCGTTTGGATACACATCAGATGAATGAAATCTGAAAGACGACGCTCAGAAGCTGCGCAGCCTTCACTCCACCTTCCAGATTTTATTCATAGTACTTATATCAGGTTCAAATGCATTTTATCTTGGCTGCATTCCGATCTGGCGCTGCGGTTCTCCCTAAAGGGACTAGCTTTGCGTCGCGACCAGCACCTCTTACGGCTACCTGTTACTCTTGAATAATGGTTATTGGAAAGAGTTCGTAGTGCAGATCTTCAGATCTGCAATGTAGCTCCATTCGCTTCGCTATTCACCATGTATTGCCGCCTTCTCTATATCCGTGAGCACTAGACATTTATGCAAGCTTGAACAGGCAGAATTCACCCTAGTACTCAACGTGGTATTTGCTTTTCAAGCTCTTCTTTAGTGTATGTAGGCCGATGTTTTCACCCTATTCCCGATGCTATCTTCTGCACGGTTCGAAATTCGAGCGCTTCAGCGTTCGCTGGAGCGGATCCGATAGCCTCATAAGCCGGATCCTCGGATCTTCAAACCGTGTAACGTCAACCTATAGAAGGGGATCTTATGTGTTTTAGACCACCATCATTCGATGACATGATGAAGAAGTGCGCGGCATGCGGCACCTTCAATCCGCCTGAGGCTGAGAAGTGCAAGAAGTGCGGTGCCGATCTTGCAGGCGCTGCTGCTGATGCTGCCTCAAGCGCACCTACGGCTCCTGGCGCAGCTCCTACGGCTCCCGGTGCTCCAACAGCTCCTGGCGCTCCGAAGCCCCCTAGCGCCTAGTCTTCAAGGATTATCCATTCGCAGCAGTTTTCGCTTTGCGAATCTTCGCTTCTATATTTAGAAGGGAGGTGTTTATCGGAGTCGGCACAAGAGTAGTTCTTCAAGCAAATCATCTATTTGAAAGAGAAAGTGAAAGGGGGGGACATTCATGATCAATGAGCTCAATAAAGATCTTTACAAAACAGATTGGCGCTGGTTCGAGGATGGTTACGAGGTAACCCGTACTTCTGTTTGGACAGGTCCTGGCTGTCACAATGGCTGTGGTGTTCTTGCTTACACGAAAGACGGCAAACTTGAGCGCGTAGAGGGCGATCCCAATTTCGCATACAATCAGGGACGTCTATGTCTGCGTTGTATCAACATGGTTGAGCAGATCTACAACCATGATCGTATGAAATGGCCACTTCTCCTCGACGGAGAAAAAGGATCCAACAAATGGAAGCGCGTCACCTGGGACGAGGCTCTTGATTTCATCGAGGAAGCATTCCAGGATTGCTGCCGCATTATCCGCGACGAGTTCGGTGGAATCGGGCCTGAGGGCGTAGTCGCTCTTTCCGGCACCGGCCGTAATGCTATGTGGCAGGGCGCTATGGTTCTTCGTACAGCATTCGGTTCTCCGAACATGTCATTCGGATTCCTGTCCGCCGACTCTTGCTATCAGCCTCGCATGACCGCGAACCTGTTGCAGGAAGGCGACTGCTGGATCCTCGACAACGCTCAGCTGCATCCTGACCGCTACAACAATGCGGAGTGGGTAAAGCCCGAGGTCGTCATCGTTTGGGCTAACCAGCCGCTGGCGTCCAATCCTGATGGTTTCATGGGTCACTGGCTGATCGACCTCATGCGTATGGGGACCAAGTTCGTGGTGGTCGATCCTGCTCTTACGTGGCTTGCATCCAAGGCTGACATTTGGCTGCAGATCCGTCCTGGCACTGACTGTGCTTTGGCTCTCGGCATGCTCAATGTCATCATCAACGAAGATCTTTATGACCATGAGTGGACCGAAAAGTGGACCTATGGTTTCGATTCTTTGGTAGAGCGTGTTCAGGAATATCCTGTCGACAAGGTTGCAGAGATCTGCTGGGTAGATCAGCAGCTTATCGTTGACGCTGCTCGTATGTATGCAAACGCAAAGCCTGCAGGCATCCAGTGGGGTCTTGCGATCGACATGCAGATCTCCGCTATGGAGGCTTCCAACGCTATCGACGACATGGTTGCTATTTGCGGTAACCTTGACGTTCCTGGCGGCAACGTTCTCGTTCGCTATGCATACAACTCTTCTAAGAAGTATGGTGCTGGCCTTGAGTTCATCTCTCCTGAGATGCTCGATCGCCGTATCGGCACAACCCAATCGCCTATCCACAAGGCTGGATACACTCCGTTCATTCCGCCGGATCTTCTTCTGGAGGCAATGGAGACAGGTGTTCCTTATCGTCCTCAGCTCATCTGGGTCGAGCAGACGAATCCTATCGCCAACATGGCAGGCGACGCTCCTCGCGTTTACAAGGCTTGGAAGAACATCAAGTACACCATCGTTGCTGACTACTATCTGACACCGACTGCTGTAGCATTCGCAGATTGCGTGCTTCCGATGGCTATGTCGATCGAGCGCGACTCCTATCGTTCTTGGTGGCAGCCGCTGCGTACGATCACCGCTTCTGCTGGACGCTACTATGAGTGCAAGTCCGACGAAGAGCTCGTAGTTACGATGGGCAAGCGCTTCAACCCTGAGTTCTATGGCCAGTTCGAGACCACCGATGACTTCCTGACCTGGATGATCCAGGACGAAGGCAATGGCGTTGACTACACCTTCCAGGATCTCAAAGAGAAGGTATATGACTGGTGGGATTGGAACGAGACCTATCGCAAGTACGAGAAGGGTCTTCTCCGCGAGGACGGAAATCCGGGATTCGTTACCGCTACCGGTCTGTTCGAGATCTACTCGCCGCTCTTCGATGTTTGGGGATTCGATCCTCTGCCGCATCACATGGAGCCCTACGAGTCTCCGTATCGTACACCGGAGCTCTACAAAGAGTACCCGCTCATCTACACCTCCGGACATCGCCACATCGGCCTGTTCCATTCCGAGCATCGTCAGCTTCCGCACATGCGTCAGATCCATCCGACCGCTATAGCGGACATCTCTCCGGAGCTCGCAGAAGAGCTCGGCGTTATCGAAGGCGACTGGGTATGGTTCGAGAATCCGCGCGGTAAGTGCAAGCAGAAGGCTCATATCGCTCCTGGTTTGATGCCGAACTTGGTACGTGCTCGCCACGGTTGGTGGTTCCCTGAGGAAGAGGCTGCTGAGCCGCATCTGTATGGTGTGTTCGACTGCAATGCCAACAACCTCACCACCATGGGCGTTTACGGTCCTACCCACTATGGTGCTCCGTACAAGTCCACGCTTTGCAAGTGCTATAAGGTGACTCCTGAGAATGATCACAGCGAGTCTGAGATCATCACCACGCAGCCACTTACCGGTTTCCACTTCACACGTTTCGAGGGGGTGTAATCAATGCCTACAGCTGAAGAGATGAATAGAGGCTTTGACGCCGTTAAGTTCTGGGCCGAGTTCAAAGACCATGATGCTAAGCCCGTCCAAAACGGACTCCTCATTGACTATGAATATTGCACAGACTGCCATTCATGCGAGCTTGCTTGCCAGATGCATCTGAATCTTCCGGCAGAGCAATGGGGTATCAAGACCCTTGAGTATGGCCCGATCAAGGATGTCAATGGCAAGTGGGAGTGGACCTACATCCCGATGCCGACCGATCTGTGCGATGGCTGTGCCGATCGTGTCGCCGAGGGTCGGCTTCCGATGTGCGTACATCACTGCCAGTCAGGCGTTATGTTCTACGGTCCGATCGACGAGCTTGCAAAGAAGGCCGCCGAGAAGCCGAAGATGGTTCTGTTCACATTGGATCAGGACAAATAACGATCAGAAAACGATCAAAGGGGAAAGATTATGTCACAACAAATGAAGGGTGGATTCAGACCACCACCAATCGGCAATATCTTGTGGAAGTGCCCTGAGTGCAACACTTTCAATGCAGCGGAAGCAGAGACTTGCAAGAAATGCGGAGCTGCAAAGGTCATCACTGACGACATCGCCGGCGCAACCTATAAGCCGATCGACGAGTCAGAGCGTCGCAACCAGGACAGGAAGTTCAAGTAAGCGATGTGACTAAAAGGGCTGGAGGTACTCACAGAGGGATGAACCTCCGGCCCTTTGTTTCTCTAAGAACAAGGCTTTCAGCCTTATCGGTTAAGCAGCAACCTTCAGGATTCTGTTAACGGATGCGGATCGTTTTGTCGAGCGCGGATCCTATGAAAGCTTCATAGTGCTCACTTTGGATGCTCTCGGATCCGACAGCGGCAAGGTCGCATCATCTAACAGTATCTTGAAGATCGCTTAAGCTCATTCTAATTAGGAGGGAATGAGTTATGAATCTTTTGATCTCTTTTATCCCGATCATCGTCATGATCGTGATGATCGTTGCGTTCAAGGTGCGCGGTGATATCACCGGTATCGTAGGTTGGGTGCTCACGATCGCGGTTGCCGTTGCTTTCTTCAATACGGATTTCGTATTCAGTTTGCTGGCATCGCTTAAAGGTCTGCTCGCATCCATGGCTATCACCGGTATGGGATTCTTCGCTCTCTTGCAGATCACATTCATGCAAGAGACGGGCGCTCTGCAACGTGTTGTCATCTGGATCAAGACCTTCTCGCATGGTGATAAGCCGTGCCAGATCATGGTGATCAACGTTATCTTAGGCTCGATGCTCGTTTGCGTAGGTGCAACGCCTGCTATCATCTTGCCGCCTATCATGTTCGCCATGGGCTATTCCACGGTCATCGCTGTTGCGCTTCCTTGCATCGGTTATGACTCGCTGTGCACGTTCGCTATGTTGGGTGCTACTGTTGTTACCCTTACCGACATCCTCACAGGTGCCGGATTCACGATGATCGACGGCACTGCTCCGACGCTTCAGGTGGTTGCGCAGTACTTCACCAACTACCTGCCGGTCATCACACCATGCATCTGCCTGTCCATGCTGTTCATGGCAGGTGGTGCAAAGCTTTTGAAAGAAGGCTGGCTTGCAGCTCTTATCACTGGTCTTTGCATGGGTGGCTTCGCCTTCATGTTCTCGCATCTCGTACCACAGTCCATCGTTTTGATGGGTGTTCTTTGCGGCGCATGTTCGCTCGTTGTCATGTTGCTCTACATGAAGATAAGAAAGGTGCAGTTCTTCGATCGCTCCGGACTCACTGAAGAGGATATCGCCTTGGAGAAGGAGATTCCGCTTTGGAAGGGTCTGCTCCCGTGGGCGTTGCTCATCTTCTTCTGCGTCATCACCAACTTCGTCGGTCCGCTGAAGGATATCCTGTACTCCGGTCCGCTGGAGATGCGCGTTAAGTTGTGGCCTGGCGATGCCGGACAGCCGATGCGCGTTATCTGGAATGCATATTTCTGGGTACTCATCTCCACGATCATCTCCGCAATTTGGCTCAAGCCGCGCAACGGTTCGAGCTGGGGCACTATCCTCAAGAAGTGGAACAAGCGCTGGGCTCCGCCTACGATCAGCTCCATCGTTTACTTCATGATCGCTTATGTCATGATGTACTCGGGTTACACCTTTGGCACGAACGCTGCTGGTGTTGAGACATGGTTCTTGGATCCCGCGAACCAAGATACGAACATAATCGCGTTGTGGGCGCATTCGGCTGCTGCAGCGTTCGGTTGGTGGTATCCGGTCGCAAACGGCTTCTTGGGACTGCTCGCCGGTTTCGTAACAGGTTCGGAGACATCCACCATCGCTCTGTTTGCGAACTACAACCTCATCTCTGCACAGGATCTCGGACTCAATCCTCTCGCGGTCATCGCTTCCGGCGGTATCGCAGCTGGTTTGGCCTCCGTTATCACCCCTGTTAAGCTGCAGCAATCCGCCGCATCCCTTGACAAGGTCGGTGCTGAGTCTCAGGTTCTGCGTAAGGTTTTGCCCTACGCACTCGTTTTGGTGACAATCTCCGTCATCATGTCTCAGATCTTTGCGATCACGATTCCTGCTTAGGTTGGCATATAGCTGACTCGTGATCTATCTAGGGGAGAAGATCTGGGTTGCGGGGGAGCTGATGATTGGCTCCCCCGTTGATATGGAACTGCAAGTCGATGATCCGTTTTATTTCATACTTTCCGAATCGGGTCATCGACTTGGCAGGCCATAGAATAGAACCGTTTCGATATTCTTTCAAGCGAACTGTGCTGCCCTATCCGTGTGAATTCAAAAGATCCGCGCCATGCTTCTTGGAATGAAGGTCATGCTCTCTCAATTGTTTGACCCACAATCTTTTGACTGCATAGCATGTGAGATCTGCTTTTGTCTTTGTCTTTGAGCTCACTTTCCGATCATTCCGCTTCGTTGCGGGCGCGGGCCTTTTGGATTCATGTCTTAATGCAAAAAGCGTCAGTGCCATAGAGAGGCATTCGCTAGGGTGCCATAGGGGCACACCGAATGGCGCATTTTCTTTTGAGTAATACGGCTCGGATCGAACCCCCTTCATGTTCCATCCCCCAGATCCGAGTCGTATTCATAGAGGATCGACCTATGTACCACATTGACCGCTCGGAGCTTTCTCGCCTGACCCTTGTACAACCTTGACCGATTCGATCACCTGATCCAAGATATTCTTAAGATCGCACAACGGAAGCCTTTCGTTTCCCTGCCACCAGGTCATCTGACTCCATTCGCATGTATCATTGTGTCATGGGAAAGAACGCACGAAATAAGAGCATGGAGCAATTCTCGGATCACGTGAGAGAGTGGTTCTCGGCCGCTTTAGGTGTGCCGACGAAGATCCAAGAGAAGGCATGGAAATCCATCTCGCAGGGAAACGATACGCTCGTGATCGCGCCTACCGGGTCGGGCAAGACGTTCGCAGCGTTCCTGTATGCCATCGACAGCCTTATGGAAGGTAAGCTGGAATGCGCCGAGCGCGGGATCAGGTGGCAAAAGGGCGTGCGCGTTCTATATGTGTCGCCTTTGAAGGCTCTCGGAGCAGATGTGGAGCGGAATCTATCTGTTCCGTTGGCTCAGATTATGGGTACGGCCGCAACGGACCTTTCGAATGCTGGGCGGTCTTCTGCATCGCGTGTCCCCAAAGAGCTTTTCATACATACAGGTATGCGAACGGGCGATACTACATCGAGCGAACGCGGGAAGCTCATCCGCAATCCTCCTGATATCCTCATTACGACACCTGAGTCGTTGTATCTGATGCTAACGTCGAAGGCTGCTGAGACTCTGTCCACAGTGGATACCGTGATAGTGGATGAGGTGCATGCTATAGCTGGAACGAAACGAGGTGCGCATCTAAGCCTTTCGCTCGAGCGTCTCGATAAGTTGCTCGTAAGATCGGCGCAACGCATAGGACTCTCTGCCACCGTGCGCCCGCGCGATGAGGTGGCGAGGTTCTTAGGAGGCGTTCACCCTGTCAGGATCGAGTCAGTGGATGATCCTCCCGCCATAGATGTCAAGGTTTCCGTGCCGGTGGATGATATGACATCCGTGCCCACTTTCGGTATGAACGTCGGCTATGGAGGAATGAGCGCCGGGACTGCTGTTGGGATACCGGAAGGCGAAAGCCATTCGAAACCGGGAAAGGCTTCGTCCGGTGCGCTCGATATTCATGCGCATGGGCGCAGTGATGCTTGGAAGACCGATCGCTCGCTAAAAGCAGCTATGGATGCTAATAGCAGAGCAGCGCTTGCTATGACCGCTTCTGCTCCTGATACGCGCAAAGGTGCAGTATCGATCTGGCCTTATATCGAATCTTCCATTCTCGACCAGGTGCTATCTCATAGATCAACGATCGTCTTCGTCAACTCGCGTGGGCTTTGCGAGCGTCTGACATCTCGCTTGAACGAGATGTATGCGTCCAGGATGGGCTTCGCCTTCTTCGATGGAATGGCAGCTGAAGCTACTGCGAGCGTGAGGGCGGCGCCTTCTGCGATCAGATCATCCATCGGCTCGACCACCGAACTTGTCTTGCCAAGCAACCCGGATATATCCGACACCGTCATCGCCAAGGCGCACCATGGATCGGTCTCGAAGGACAGGCGCCTTGAGATCGAGCGTGAGCTCAAGAGCGGTGGATTGCGCTGCGTGGTGGCCACGTCGAGCTTGGAACTTGGCATCGACATGGGCGAGGTCGACCTTGTCATGCAGGTGGCTCCACCGATGTCGGTATCTTCCGGACTTCAACGCATAGGGCGTGCGAACCATCAGGTGGGCGGCCGATCGGTCGGCATCATCTTTCCGCGCGTGCGCACAGAGCTCGTAGATGCCGTTGCTATAACCGAAGGGATGATCGAAGGCAGGATCGAGCCCATAGGGATCATCGAGAATGCCTTGGATGTACTAGCGCAACAGACCGCAGCCGAGGTGGCAATGCACGCAGACGGTCTGTCTGCTGATACGTGGTTCTCAACCGTAAGACGCTCGGCTTGCTATGGGAATCTGAGCCGCACCGCCTTCGATTCCGTCATCCAGATGCTGGCCGGGCGCTATGCTTCGGGCGATGTAGCGGATTTCGCGCCACGCATCCTCATCGATGAGGAGCAGGGGCTGCTGAAACCGCTTCCGCGAACCCAGCGGCTGGCCGTGATGTCTGCGGGCACGATCCCCGACAGAGGTATGTATCCGGTCATGCTGAATGCTCCTTCGGGAAAGCACGGACGCAAGCGCGTAGGAGAGCTTGATGAGGAGATGGTGCACGAGTCGCGTGTGGGTGACGTGATAATACTGGGAACAAGCACGTGGAGGATATCCGAGATCAGCAACGATCGGGTGATAGTCGAGCCAGCTGTCGGTCGCTCGGCGAGGCTTCCCTTCTGGCATGGTGAGGGCGCCGGACGAGATATTGAATCAGGACGTTACAAGGGGGAATTGCTGGCTGATCTGGCCCATGCGTTGGCTGATGCTGCTGGGAATGATGACAAGGCCGGTGGTGGAATCGAGAGCGAGCTTTCAGATGGCCATCGAGCTTTCAGTGATTTCGAGAAGCCTTCATTCACCAAAGAGATGGAAGAGCGCCTTGAGCGCGATGGACTGGATGCTCGGGCACGCAGGAATTTGTCCGCGTTGATGATGCGCCAGCGAGAGGCCACCAAGGGGATTCCCGACAGCACACATCTTGTAGTGGAATTCACGCCTGATGATGCAGGTGGTATGTACATGGTGTTGCATTCGCCCTATGGCAGGCGCGTTCATGAGCCTTGGGCACTTGCGGTTTCAGAGCGCGTTCGCGCATCGTGGGGATTCGATGCGCAGGCAGCAGCGGCTGATGATGGCATCATCTTGCATATCCCCATGACCGATAACGACCCGCCTGATGCAACGGTCTTCCTGTTCGATCCGGATGATGCGGAAGATCTGGTGAAGGGATCGGTGAGCTCCACATCGCTTTTCGCTGCTCGGTTCCGAGAATGTGCGGCACGCGCTCTTCTCATGACGCCTGTGGCTCCTGGGAAAAGAGCGCCGCTTTGGCAGCAGCGCATGAGGGGCGGTCAGCTGCTCGAGGCTGCTCGCAATTCAGGGGATTTCCCTATGCTTGCCGAGGCTGCTCGAGAATGCTTGAACGATGTGTACGACCTTGCGGGTTTCGTGGATATCATGGATCGCTTGAAGAAGGGCAGCATCCGCATTCGATCGGTTCGAACTGATGCCCCATCGCCTTTCGTGGCGCCGCTGTTGTTCGGATATGTGGCAGACAATCTGTACGCTGGCGATCTTCCCCATGCCGAGCAAGCTGGAGCAGCGCTCAGTGTGGATCCGATGCTCTTGGGGGAATTGCTCGGCACTGAGGATGTGCTATCGCTTTTGGATGAGGATGTGGTGGCGAAGGTCGAAGCCGAGCTGCAGCACACCGATCCTGACCGACGCGTGCATGGCGCAGAGGGGGTTGCCGAGCTTTTGCGTCAGTTGGGGCCGCTAAGTGCGGCGCAAGTGGCGGCGCGTTTGGATGCAGTGCCGAGCGGCGATGCCGATCTGTCGGATCGTGAAGATGCAGATGTGGATGCGCAGGCTGGCTCTCAAGATGCTGCATGCGGCCGTCCTGCTGATGAAGCCGGAGCTTTGAAGTTGCTGCATGAGCTGCTGGTGCAGCGCCGAGCTTTCGAGTTCGATCTGGGTGGCAAGACGGTTTGGGCGCAGGCGGTGGATGCGATGAGGCTCCATGATGTATTGGGTATTCCTGTCCCCAAGTGGGCGCACATTCGAGAGGTGAAAGCTGCGGGTGTCGGATCGAATGTCGCCGAGTTGTCGGGTGCGCCGGATGGGCATGAAGCCATATCGAGCGCTGGACGAAGCTTGCTCGACGGGCTCGTTCTCAGGTACGCACGAACGCACGCGTTGTTCTGCGCTGAGAGCATTGCGCAGAACTTCGGGCTGGGCACATCCCTTGTAGAGGAGTCGCTCCTCAAGCTTTCTCGTGAAGGCGTTGTCAAAAAGCTTACTGCCAAGGGTGCGGCTTCTGGATGCGTTGATGGTGCGACCGTTGGCTCGGACGATGCGGTAGGTGATGTCTGGGTTGCTGTGGATATCCTCAAACGTTTGCGTTTGAGGTCCTTGGATAAGGCGCGTGCGGCTGTGGAGCCCGTGGATACATCAGTTTATATGAGGTATCTGTTCGAGTTGCAGGGGGTAGCTGGCGGCGAGGATCGAAATGGGATGGATGCGCTGGCGGATGTGATAAGCATGTTCGAGGGTGTTTATCTTCCTGCCAACCTTTGGGAGAGCGCGGTTTTTCCTGCGCGTGTTTCCGATTACTCCCCGGCGATGCTCGATGAGCTCATTGTGGCAGGTGAGGTCATCTGGGACGGAAGCACCGATGCATCGAGCGGGGCTCATACTGTTGCCTTCTATCCCACCGATTCTCCCGCGGCTCCCATAGCGGCAGATCTGGATGTGATGAGCTTCGAGAACTCTTGTGAGCCCGCTTCGGCTTCGTTGTCCGATACACCTTTTGTTTCGCCACAAGATCCATCTGATGCTGCGGTCGATCTACAACGGTTGATCGTGAGCGTGCTCGCGCAGGAAGGTCCGATCACCTTCGTACGCATGCTGGATCTGGTGAAGATGCAGAGTGCATCTTCGATCGAGGATTTCGACCCAAGGCCGTCCGAGTGCGCAGATGTTCTGCTTGGCCTTCTATGGGAGGGAAGGGTGTCGCTCGACAGTTTCAGCGTGGTCAGATGCGATATTGACATATCCAAGCTGGACAGGTCGTCTTTGATCCCGGATGGGGCTGTTTCGGCTGTGCAGGATCGACGCGTCAGTTCGCGCAGAGGGTATTCGCGCCAGAGGAGCGCGGCTTCGGCTGCCAGAAGAAGCGCGCGCGAGCAGGTGATATCGCGGGCAAATGCCTTTGAGGCGCTCGAGGGGAATTGGAGCCTTGTGCTTCCGGCGGAGGAGTCCGACACCGTGCGGGCGATCGATGATGCGGAATCACTTCTGTTCAGGTATGGGGTGGTAACACATGATATCGCCGTGGCCGGAGGTTTGCGTTCGGGTATGAGATCGCTCTTCACCGTGCTCCGTGGTATGGAGGATGCGGGTGATGTGCTGCGTGGTCGATTCGTTGACGGGCTTGAGATGAGCCAATATGCCGCACGGAGCACAATCGAGGATCTTCGTGATGGAAGATTCACGGGATCGGATTCGGGTGGCGAAGCTGTGGTTTTGGATGCAACGGATCCTGCTATGCTCTATGGATCGGTATTCCCTTGGCCGGATGCGGTGCAGGATGCAGTCGGATCGAAGCTATTGCGCCGTGAGGGGTGCAAGGTGGTCTTCGTCGGAGGTGCGCCTGTGGTATATGCATCGCTCAGGTTGAAGGATATAGTTGCGTTCACTGACGATGTTGCACTGCTCGAGCAGGCCATGGTCAGCCTGCGAAACAGTGTTTCAAAGGGTCGAGGCAGCGCGCTTGCGCTTTCCGCTTCGAGACAGCGGGTTGTCGTGGAGACTTTGAATGGGGAATCGGTGCTCGGAACTCCGTTTGCGGAGCTTCTCAAAGGCATCGGTTTCGTACTCGACACCAAGGGCATGCGCCTGTTGTAACATCCATCCGTTGTAGCATCCACCCGCGCCGTCATCCCTAGCGCAATGTCGCGGGATCTTTTTGTGTTTCTACGTATTTGCAAGCGAATGATATGCTAAAATGTTGGACGTACAACAAAGGAGATAACATGGCTGATGCTATGGTAACGGCACGTATGACCAAAGCCAAGAAGGATGCTGGCAATAAGGTTCTCAAAGCGCTTGGCGCGAATGCATCGCAGGTCATAAATCAGATGTATGATTATCTGATAGAGGAGCGCAGGCTTCCTTTTGGGGATCGATCATCATCGAGACCTTCCGCAGCGCAAGTCGAGGATGCTCTTGCATTCATCGATGATATTCCCATAACCAATACCTTTTCCGCTATGAGCGATAGCGCTATCAAAGCGAAGAAGCTCGAGTCGCTGCTCAAGGAATAGGGCGCTTGTTATGAGATTGCTTTTGGATACGAATATCCTCGTGGATTTCGCAATACGTCGTGAACCTCATTTCGAAGATGCGAAGAAGCTCATGCTGCTCGGATATTTGAAAGAGGTTGAGCTTTGGGTGGGTTCTTCGCAAATGGGGGATCTTGTTTATGTTGTCACCGAAGGTGGAAAGCCGAAGATGGCAAAGCAGGCGCAGGGATTGCTGACGAAGTTGCTAAGCTTTATCCACGTGTATGCCACCGATGAGGATGATTGCGCGTTCATGGCGAAGTCGGGTTGGTCCGATCTGGAGGATTGCTTGGTGTTTCGCAATGCTCTGGGCGTGAAGGCCGATGGTATCGTATCGCGTGATGCAAAGGGCTTCGCCAGATCGAGCATCAAGGTCTATGACTACGACGAGCTGTTCGATCACCTAAGGGATGCCTATGGAATGGACTACGACCTGGTGGACTTGTGATGATGGATGAATAGGGAACCTAACGTTGAAGTGCTGGAGGCAATCGCCGCGTTTGATCCAAAGCGTGTGTTCTTTTTGGACTCGGTGCTTACTGACACCATCAAGCTCAACGCCGCGCAGATATTCAAGCGCGTAGGAGATAAACTTGGTTATGAGATAGAACTAAGGACGGCATAGGTATGG
>CAYXZC010000043.1:0-7872 GCA_964469815.1 uncultured Eggerthellaceae bacterium
TGATCAGGGTCAGGACGTGTTGTTGTTCATCGACAACATCTTCCGCTTCACTCAGGCAGGATCCGAGGTATCCGCTCTGTTGGGTCGTATGCCTTCTGCTGTAGGCTATCAGCCCACTCTTGCTACTGAGATGGGCGACCTGCAAGAGCGCATCTGTTCGACGATGACAGGTTCGATCACATCCGTACAGGCTGTGTACGTTCCTGCTGACGACCTTACAGACCCGGCTCCGGCAACTACGTTCACCCACTTGGATGCGAAGACGGTTCTGTCCCGTGGCATCGCCGAGCTCGGCATCTATCCTGCGGTCGATCCGCTCGAGTCCACTTCGCGTGCGCTCGACCCCGAGATCGTAGGCGAAGAGCACTATCGCGTGGCTGTGGGAGTTCAGCAGATCCTGCAAGAGTACAAGGATCTGCAGGACATCATCGCCATCCTTGGTATGGACGAGCTTTCCGAGGATCAGAAGCTCACCGTTAACCGTGCGCGCAAGATCCAGAAGTTCCTCGGCCAGCCATTCCATGTTGCAGAGGTCTTCACCGGTGTGCCTGGCGTTTATGTCCGTGTTGAGGACACCGTGCGTTCGTTCGCGGAGATCCTTGATGGCAAGTGCGATCACATTCCTGAGCAGTGCTTCGTCAACAAAGGCCCCATCGAGGATGTCTATGCTGCCTATGAGGCCATGAAGAAGGAAGATGAATAATGGCTGAGACTTTTCGTTGCTGTGTCGTGGTTCCGACCCGTGAGCTGTTTGATGGCGATGTGTATTACGCCAGTGTTCCAAGCGAAGACGGAATGTTCGGTGTGCTGCCGGGTCACGAGCTTTTGGTGTCGCTGAACGGCGAGAGCGGTTTGGTCACACTGCATCTTGATGAGGCAGGCAAGGAACAGGAGAAGTTCCTGCTGTTCAATGGCTCGGCGCAGATGTTCAACGGAATCCTTACTATCCTTGGGATCTTCGGCAAGAACGTGAAGACCATCGATGTTCCTGAATTGGAGGAACGTTCGAAGTCGCTCAAGGCCGAGATCGAAGAGATGGAAAGCTTAGCTGACGACGTTCAGGATAAAGCGGAGATTGAGTTCAACAAGCGCAAGCTTCGTTGGTTCGAGATCCAGCTCGATTATGCAAGGAATGCGAATTAGTTCGTTCCTCTGTTTTAGAGCCTGTTTGAGAGGGTGGTTCCCGTATAGGAGCCACCCTCTTTATTATTCCAGCGATTTACACAAGCGCGTAGTGGGCGATCAATGGGCGTGCCAATCCACGGTGTAGTGGGCGATCTTGATCGCCCACACGTGGCAGGTTAAAACCTGCCACTACACGACAACTTGTGAGCGCAGGCGTAGTGGGCGACCCGATCGCCCACATGTGGCAGGTGTATAACGCATCCTTTGAACCCAGATGACCTCATGCCGCTCATCGAAGCGATGTATGATTATGGATCAATGATGTTACACTTTGATGAAACGTAACACGTGTTACGAATCACAGATCAGTAACAACGTTAGAGAGGGGCTTGCATGAGCATATCACGTAGGCAATTCGTGAAATATGCCGGTTTAGGGGCGGCATCGCTGTCGTTCGGCGGCATCCTCAGTGCTTGCACGAGCAGAAGCGATCCGCCCGTTCCTTCAAAATCCGAAACATCCCAGGTCATCGTTACCATGACCACATCATCCGAACCTGCAACGGGCTTCGACCCTTTGTATTCGTGGGGGTGCGGGGAGCATGTTCACGAACCGCTGATTCAGTCAACGCTCATCACCACTGATGCTGATCTGAACTTCGTGAATGATCTCGCTACGGATTATGAGTGCTCTGAAGATGGGCTGACGTGGACCTTTCATATTCGACAGGACGCTAGATTCACTGATGGGCAGCCGCTGACCGCGCATGATGTTGCATTCACTGTAAACGGCATCAATGCGAATGCGGCAGCAGAAGCCGATCTTTCCATGATCGATGAAGCTGTAGCCATAGATGATTCAACGGTAGAGCTTCATCTGAACAAACCCTATAACGCGATGCTCTATACATTGGCGGTAGTGGGAATAGTCCCGGAGCATGCCTATGACGCTGCAACCTATGGCAGCGACCCTATCGGAAGCGGGCGATATATGCTCGAGCAGTGGGATCGCGGACAACAGGTCATCTTGAAGGCGAATCCCGATTACTACGGTGAAGCACCTTTGATGGAGCGCGTGGTTGTCGTATTCATGGAAGAGGATGCATCTTTGGCAGCTGCGAATGCCGGGCAGGTCGATGTGGCCTATACGGCAGCAACGCTCGTCGATTCCGCTGACCCATCGGGATACACTGTCTTGAACTGCAAGTCCGTTGATTCTCGAGGTATATCCCTTCCTTGTGTGGAGTCGGGAGATCCTGTTGTGGAAGAGGGCGATATGGCTTTTGAGGTTGGAAATCCCGTTACTGCCGATATCGTTGTAAGACGAGCGATCAATATGGGAGTGGACAGAGAAGCTCTGATCGACAACGTATTGAACGGGTACGGCACTATAGCCTACAGCGTATCCGACGGCATGCCTTGGTATAACCCTGCTATGGAAGTGGCCTTCGACAGGGAATCCGCAATAGAGGAGTTGGAGGCAGCAGGATGGGTGCTCGGTGAAGATGGGGTCAGGGCAAAGGATGGTCTCCGCGCCTCATTCAGCATCTATTACAGTGCGAGCGATTCCGTTCGCCAAGCACTCGCTCATGAATTCGCCAATCAAATGGCAAAGATCGGTATCGAGGTCATACCTGTCGGTGGCGGTTGGACCTATGACAGCAATGGGATATATCTGCATCAGTATTCCGATCCTGTGCTTTGGGGTTGGGGTGCCAACACCCCGATACAGATGTATTCGCTGCACTATGGGTCTTCATCACAAAATTATTCTCAGTACAAAAGCGAAGCCATCGATGCTCACATGGATGCTGCACTTGCTGCAACGAGCGTTGAGGGATCGTATCCTGAATGGCAGGCATCGCAGTGGGATGGAAGCGAGGGATTCGCGCCGCAAGGAGCGGCGAGCTGGGTCTGGCTCTGCAATGTGGATCATCTGTATTTCAAGCGCGATGGGCTCGTTGTGGCTGCACAGAAGCCTCATCCGCATGGGCACGGGTGGTCGCTCGTGAACAATGTCGATAGATGGTATTGGGAATAGATACTGTGGGATACGTTTGCAGGCGTCAAATGAGGATTCAAGCTTGGCTTCGAGCTGCAAGATCCATGATGTGTTATAGGATCAGGAAAGCGAATTGACCAGATATATTTTGGGACAGATTGTGCGTTTCGCGCTGCTGATGATTGCGGTGAGCATCGTCACGTTCGCGCTCGTGAGCCTTTCACCCGTCGATCCTTTGCAGGCCAATGTGGGCCAAGCCTCGCTTTCCGGGATGTCCGAGGAGAAGCGTGCCCAACTAGCAGCGTTTTGGAGCAAGGATGCCGATCCGATATCACGCTATATAGGTTGGGCAGCATCGCTCATCCAAGGCGATATGGGCACATCGCTTCGCTACAATGCTCCTGTATCCGAGATCATTGCAACAAGGGCTTTGAATTCGCTTGCCTTGATGGCTGTCGCTTGGGTGATAAGCGGTCTTTTGGGATTCGTTCTTGGGGCACTGGCGGGGGTGAAGCGTGGTAGCATCTTGGATAAGGTAGTGAAAGCATATTGCTTCATCCTTGCTGCAAGCCCGACCTTTTGGGTCGCATTGTTGCTGCTCATAGTTTTCGCTGTGCAACTAGGATGGTTTCCGATCGGCTTTTCGCAGCCGATAGGCCTATCGGCTGCCGATGTGAGCTTTGCCGATGCGCTTCATCATATGGCATTGCCGGCGATCACACTATCGATCGTAGGGGTCGCGAATGTCGCGCTCCATACGCGAGAGAAGACCATAGATGTGATGGCCTCTCCCTATATGAGGTTCGCCATCGCAAGAGGCGAGAGCATCCCGCAAGCCGTCATCCACCATGGTATCCGCAACCTCGCCCTTCCGGCTATCACGATACAGTTCGCGCAGATCGCCGAGATATTCGGCGGATCGGTGCTCGTCGAGCAGGTGTTCTCCTATCCGGGGCTTGGCCAGGCGGCGGTCACTGCCGGTCTAGGTGGGGATGTGGCGCTCCTTGCCGGCATCGCGGTAGTATCGGCTGCTCTTGTCTTTCTTGGGAACATGGTGGCGAACATCCTTTACGCGGCGATCGATCCGCGCATTAAGGTGCCTCGGCCTGCAATGGAGGTGGACGGTGTATAACGCGAACGTTCTTCACCTTCCAAAATCGAAGAGGGTATCCAATCGTATCGTTGCTGCATGCGCGGTCGCATTGGCGTGCGTGACCCTCTTAGCGATCGTGGTCTCGGGATCTGCGCTCACTCAAGATGCTATGCAGACCGATTTCCTGCAAAAGAACCTTCCTCCATCCATCGAGCATCCGTTCGGGACGGATTGGATGGGCCGCGATATGCTCGTCAGAACCCTTGCGGGTTTGAGCCTGTCAGTTCTTGTGGGCTTAGGTGCGGCGGTAGCATCTTCCCTCATCGCGCTTGCGCTCGGAATCGCAGCGGCATTGGGCGGCAGGAGAGTAGATGCTGTCATCTCATGGATGATCGACCTTATGATGGGTATCCCGCACATCGTGCTCTTGATCCTCGTATCTTTTGCCCTCGGTGGTGGGTTTATCGGAGTCATGGTAGGTGTTGCTTTGACGCATTGGCCAACGCTCACGCGCGTGATTCGTGCGGAGGTGTTGCAATGCAAAACATCTCAATTCGTTGCGGTGTCGGAGAAGCTTGGACGCTCGAAGGCCTATATCGCGATCCATCACATGCTTCCTTTCGTTGTGCCGCAGTTCATGATCGGACTGGTGCTGATGTTCCCTCATGCCATCCTGCATGAAGCAGCCATCACCTTTTTAGGCTTCGGTATACCGCCGGAGCAGCCTGCGATAGGCATCATCCTATCCGAATCGATGTCGTTCCTTGGCGCGGGCATGTGGTGGTTGGCTGTCTTTCCGGGTCTGGCTTTGATCATCTGCGTGCTTCTGTTCGATCTTGTGGGGTCTTCGCTTCGCAAGCTCATCGATCCGAAGAGTTCTCAAGAGTAGGAAAAGCGCGTTATGGCTGATCCGTCGCAAAATATGGTTCATGAGCAGGATCATTCTGCGAGCCCTAAGCATCATCACCACTCGCATGCGCATACAACGCAGCATAGGGGTGGTCATCATCTGCTCCAAGTGGATAGCTTGTGCGTATCTTTTGACATGTACGAGCAAAATGATCGATCCCATCCCTTGAAGTTCCTGCATTCGAAGAAGAAGCACATTGATGTGATAGATGGATTGAGCATATCGGTTCATGTCGGTGAGATGGTCGCCATCGTGGGAGCGTCCGGTTCGGGCAAGACCCTCCTTGCGGATTCCATCTTGGGAATATACGAACCGAATTCTCGTGTCACCGGGAAGATCTGGTTCGATGGCGAATTGCAGAATGCGGCTAGCTTGGCAAAACTTCGCGGACGCGACATCGCGTTCGTTCCGCAGAGCATCAAAGCGCTCGATCCGCTGATGAAGGTGGGGCGGCAGGTTCGTGGGTTCGCAACTGGAAGCACTGAAGAAGGATCTATGGAGTATCGAGCGCAGCGGCAAGAGGAGCTCTTCACCCGTTATGGCCTTTCTGCGGAAGTCGCAAAGATGTATCCGCATGAGCTTTCAGGTGGGATGGCCAGGCGTGTTTTGCTCTGTTGCGCTTTGATGAGCTCTCCTAGATTGCTGATCGCCGATGAACCGACGCCTGGGCTCGATCTTGAGCTTGCTGTGAAGGCGATGGGCGATCTTCGCCGCCTGGCCGATGATGGGGTCGGGGTGATGCTGATAACGCATGATATAGACCTTGCTTTGCACGTTGCGGATAGGGTCGCCATCTTCAAAGACGGATCCGTTGTCGAAGAGACTAGCGTGGATGCCTTCAAGGAGGGTTCGCTCGAAACGGATTTCGCAATGAAGCTCAGAAATTCGATGCCGGAGTTCGGATTCGAATGCTAGAGGCCAAGGGGATACATTTCGGGTATGGATCCGATCGATCGATATTGGACGATGTCTCGTTGCATGTATCGCCGGGGCAGCGATTGTATGTCAGTGCTCCTTCAGGTGCGGGGAAGACGACGCTTTTGAAGGTGTTGGCCGGTTATTTGCACCCATCAGCAGGAGAGGTCTTGGTCGACGGGAAGCCGCTTCCACGATCGGGAGTCTGTCCCGTTCAACTCATAGGTCAGCATCCGGAGCTTGCTCTCGATCCCAGGATGAGGATGATCGATTCACTGAAAGAAGCAGGCGATGTCTCTGCGGAGCTGTTGGAAAAGCTTGGGATCAGGGAAGAATGGCTCGGGCGGTTTCCGCATGAGCTTTCAGGAGGGGAGCTCCAGCGATTCTGTATCGCTCGGGCATTGATGACGCGCCCGAATTATCTGGTGGCAGATGAGATATCGACTATGCTCGATGCGAGAACGCAAGCATCCATATGGAAAGTGCTGATGGATGAAGTGGATCGGAAGAATATGGGGCTTGTGTTCACGACCCACTCGCAAGCCTTAGCCGATCGCATAGCCACCGCTACGTTCGAACTGTGACTTGTGTTTGAAGAACAGCGGATGTAGCACTGTTTTTTTGGTGACGCAGGTTGTTTCGTAGCGCAGATCTTCAGATCTGCCAGAACGGGGGGGGACAGGGGACGTAGCACTGTTTTCGGGGCGCATAACAACCTGCAACCTCATGCGTAGGGGTCGATCTTGATCGACCCCATGACTCTCTTATCTTTATACGTGGAGTCACTCAATATTCATGATAAGCATTAAAGCCTATAATTAAGTCATATGAATGCCTATGATGGAAAATCCTCATCGATCATGATCGCCAAAGTGTTGGCCATAGGATATCTGGCGTTCTCCTCGATTCATTTGCTTAGTTCGTCTTTGTATTTAGATGCAATCTTTCACAGTACGATGATGGCTATCGAGACACCCGGTTATGCGCTCATGGCGAGCAACGGACATGGAACAGGACTTGATATCGCGCTCATAGAATACGTGTTCGGAGATGACCTTCCTTTCCCTCGTGGGATCATGGTGGAACTGATCACATTGGCACATTGTCTCGTTATGACGCTTATCTCGATCATCCCATTTGTAACCTCGTTCACGATCCTCTCTAATGTGTTTCATAAGCCTTTCTTGAAGACAGAGAATAAGACATGGGTATCCGGTTTGATCGCATGCTTACTCACTGCTAGGGTCATCTCTGCGTTTTTTCTTACTTTAGAAACCATCTTCGCTCTCAAAGGATCTCGTGTTAGCAGCCATGTCTTAAAATGCTATCTTATATTCTCGATCGTGTTGCTATTTACGGTTATTGCTATACCCGCAATTTATTTCTCATATACGAGCAGTCAGATCCAGAACATCAGAATCGAGATCGCAGACATAGCATCCGGTGATGTTTATGAGGATCATGATTCTGTTCCTGCCCCTTTCGGATCGTTCGTACCGGAAAGAAATAGCGAGGGTGATGGGATCAGCAAGATGAATGTTTCTTATGATCCGGTGTTCTTGCTTGGAGACCATGGAACCGTCCTTGTTCATACACATGAGGAATTCGATCGCTTGAGTGACCGCGTTGACCAGCAAAACACCATCCGTCTTTGGCTTCAAAAGATAGATGGTGAATGGAAGGTTGTCGACTACTATTCGCATGCTTGAGCGTGAATAACAGATGGTTTTGTGGGCGGTCAAGACCGCCCACTACACATAAGAACCTGCAAGCACATGCGTAGGGGTCGATCTTGATCGACCCCAGGACTCATGTTTCGATGAATATC
>CAYXZC010000043.1:7882-15016 GCA_964469815.1 uncultured Eggerthellaceae bacterium
ATTACTTTCAAAGATGTAAGGAATGTGTAAGGCATATCGATTGCACCTTCGCCCACATGAACGTTATCTTTGGTGACACCAGCTCAGATAGAACGCGATGAAAAGAGGGCGCAATGAATAAGATCGTCATACTGGCAATAGGCGCGATCCTTACCGGAGTCATCGCATCAGCGAGCCTTGCAGGCTGGCTCTTCACTCTTCTTCCTGAAGGCCACTTCTACACGCAGATCGACAATGCGAAAACAGAAGAGCTCGAATCAAGGGGTGGAGTGATCGACTTCACGGGAGGCATGAAGCTGTCGTACACCCTTCCCTCTTACGATGAGCAAGGAAACGAGCGAGATATCTCTTTCGGAACGGAGCGCCAACTGAGAGAAGACGCATTCCTAGAGCTTGATGTTGTGCCCATCCGAGGTGTTATGGGTTGGAGAGAGGTTTCATTCGAGGATCTTCCGGCAGCAGTCCAAGAGCGTTTCCAGAAAGATTAGCGGATGTTCAGCAACGATGAATCGCGGCGATCCGCGGTGCGCGCACAGGGGTAGCACATTGCGCCAAGTGCGCAAAAGCCTGATGTCGTATCATCAGGTGCTCCTGAATGATCACAGCTTCGAGAATAGTACCTTCTTGTTCTTCAAAGAGATATTCTCCACTTGATATCCGTAATCCTTCAGTCCCTTCTTGTAGTTCAGAAAGGAATGGTCTATGGGGATGCCGATGATCCCTTCTATCTCATCGAATGAAAGCTCCAAGGACGGTCGGTCGGTGCCCTTCACGTATTTCCACAAAGGTTCATATTTGCTCATCTTGATCACCTCTTAAATGGATGCAATGAATGCATTCCGATCATGTGGGTTTGTTCTAAGATTATGACACTAGATTTGCTCTGACCTTAATATGTGTACCAACGGATACTTAGGGTCAATCCAGGATCAGGGTCTTGCCATCTTTGATCATCATGCGGAGCAGGTCAAGATAAATGGCAGATCTGAAGATCTGCACTACGAAACAACCTGCGTCACCGAAAAGAACAGTACTACATCCCCTGTTCTCATTAATGTTCTCGCACACAAGGATCGTTCTGTAACGTTTTCAGTGCTTGCTTCGTCTAATGGTTATCATCTGAAAAGCAGAAGAGAAAGGAAGCCGAAACGTGAGAGGTCTTCTGCAGCGAGCTCGCTCGGGAGATGGAAAGGCATTCGCCGAGCTATTCCAACAACATGCGGGCGATCTATGGCGCACATCCATGGGTTGCCTCCGAAACGAGAGCGATGCGGCTGATGCATTGCAAGAAACCGCTCTCAAAGCATGGCGATCCCTTCCTTCGTTCGATGAGCGCTCTGACATCTCCACATGGCTCACGCGAATCTTGTTGAACACTTGCTTCGATGCCTTGCGCGCTAGAAAGAGGCTCATTCCCTTCGCCGATATCGTAGAGCCTTGGGAAGGCGGCACTGCCGATGGTCGCATCCCGAACGAGAACGATGCCGGATATATCGACCACGTCGCATCATCTACGATCGACAGGTTGGATGTCGAGTCAGTGCTCGCTCAGATGTCAGTAAATGACAGAACGATGCTCACGCTCTTCTATGTGAACGATATGCCCATAAAGCAGATATCGGAGGTGCTAGGAATCTCCGATGGGGCGGTGCGAACGAGGCTCGTCCGCGCTCGCGAACGCTTCAAGGATCTATACATGCGATCAATAAGCCCTGAAGACCGTGAAGAGGAGAGCGCGTCAAAAGAGCCAGCAAGCTCTGCGCAGCGGGTCACCCGTCCCTTTTCCGATCGATTGATGCAAGGAGCAGCACTATGAAGTCGGTAGCGGATCCAACTTTTGAGCAGGCATTTCACAAGAAAGACCAATTCGATTTCGATAAATGGGCGGCCACGATAGGCAAGGTCTTAGATGCGGGAGACATCCCCTCCAATGTTCAGCAGCGCCTTGAGCGAACCTATGCCGCGTTTGCGAAGATCCCGCAAGAGCCGCCCGCCTACACTCGCCCGACACGTCGCATCTTCAGTGTGCCGGCCTTTACGGCAGCGATCCTTGCCTGCATGCTCTTCGCAGGAGTAGCCTTTGCCGCAACAGGTCTCCTATCCATGGGACAAGGTGATGGTTCGTTTTTCGCCAATGATAAGAACCTTCCTGTTTACATTAGCATGGAGGAGGGGGCGAAGGCGCTATCTGCCGATGTCGGTCAAACGGCGCTCATCGATGACACGCAGGTGACCTTTGACAGCATCTCGTGCGATCGCAATGTGGCGAATCTCTACTTCACGTTAAAGCGCGAAGGTGGTTTTGATCTTCAGGAAGCATCCATCTACAACGGCTCGAAGGAAGCCGTCTGGCCGAGGTTGCAAAGCTTGATGCCATGGTTGACCTATACGCTTGAAGATGATGCCGGAACACAGGTGCAAGGCAGGCTCAACAATCTCGATGCTTATCTCGAAGAAGGAGCGATCAAGTGCCTCATGCGCATAACCCCTGAGAAGATGATGGGAGAAGAGGCGCGCATCAACCTCGATGCTTTCTCTTTTAGCACAGGGGAAGAAGCGCGCGTGTTTTCCATAGGTCTGGATCTAAGCGATGTTCCCGCACCGCGCGTGATCGAGCAGCAGAGCATCACGTTCGACACCTCGCAGGGAGAAAGAAGGATCGGAATTGAGCGCTTCACAGCATCCGAGCTTGCCACCGTTATGGTCATTCGCAACGACGAGGTCTTCACGGAGGATGCCGACGGACGTCCTGTCGGAGAGCTTCCGGAAGATGTGCTTGCGCCCTACGAGCTCATGATCACCGATGATACTGGCAACACGCTCATCCCTGTGGGCGCTGGAGACGGGTCGGGCATAGACCTTCAGGGGGCGCATGTCATCGAATATGCTAGGCTTGATCCTGATGCGCGAAGCATCTCGATCACGCCGGTTATGAATACAGCCGATGATAGGGTTCATCAGGATGAGGAGCACATCATCGATCTGTCGGTACCTGGTGCGAAAGTTGAGACGAGCGAATTCGGCGGATACGAAGTGGTAAGCCGCGAGGTGAAGGACGGATCTGTGGCCATCACCCTTAGACCTTATGGTTGGGTGCCGGGAAACGGTGGCGAGGTGCTCTTGCTCGCAGACGAAGCACCTACGTTCGAGGAGACATTCACTGATCCGGAGACCGGGCAGAGCTATACAGGCGAGCATTCGGGACTCTCTGTGATCAAATGCGATTACGAGACGGGTGATGTGCGTGATATGACGTTCTTCTACGATGCCACCGATGCTGAACTCGAGCAGCTCGTGAGGTATCGCTATTACACCTATCCAGCAGGTACGCTCGCAAAAGAAGATTGCGCTTCTGTAACGATTGCGTTCGTTTAATGTGGCGCGAAGCAAAGCACATGGGGTCGATCGAGATCGACCCCTACGCATGAGGGTGCAGGTCATTATGTGTAGTGGGCGGTCTTGACCGCCCACAAAGAACAGGGGACAGAGAACAGGGGATGCAGCACTGTTCTTTTCGGCGATACAGGTTGTTTCGTAGCGCAGATCTTCAGATCTGCCATGCGACTTACGTCAAATTGCGTCCATACGCTTATAATTGTTCAAACATGATTCGCGGTTCGAAATCGGGGAAATCCGAATGCTCATAGACGCTCTTACCAAAACCCTTACAGGATCGGGTTGCCTGGATAACTTCTGGGGAAAGCTCGACCGGAACGAAGATGCGGCTCTTGGTGTGGCCGCATCAGCGCGCCCATTCCTTGTTGCAGCCCGTTTCGCAAAAGACCCGAAACCCACGCTCGTGGTCGTTGCCGGAGAGGAAGCTGCGGCAACCTATGCGCGCAACATAGCCGCCTATATCGGCGAGGAGAAAGTGCTGCGCTTTCCGGAGCGCAAGGATATCCCGCATCTGAAGGACAGGCCTGATCCTTCCGTAATATCCGAGCGGCTCGAGGCCGCCCATGCGCTTGCTACGCACGAGCGCGTCATCGTTGTGGCATCCGCTCGCGCGCTCATCCGCAAGATAGCGCCTCCAACATCCGGCATCGCTGATCCTTTCACCCTTAAGACGGGTGCCGAGCTTGTTGATATGGGCATCCCCGGGGTAGATGACCTCACGACGCTCGTCCACGCTTTCGAGCGCATCGGATATGTCAATACCGGTGAGTTGGATGGGGTAGGGACATTCGCAGTTCACGGTGGCGCCATAGATATCTATCCGGGCAATATGGATTTTCCGATACGGTTGGACTTCTTTGGGGACGAGTTGGAGGAGATGCGCCGCATCGTACCGTCAACCGGGCAGATGATATCGTCTTTGAGCGTAGCGAACATATTCCCCGTGAGCGAATTCTTCGTGGATGAGGACGCTCTTCGCCGAGCTCGCAAGCGCATCGAGAAGCCCGCGCTCACGAACAAGACGCTGCGTGCTCTCCTTGAGAGCATGGAGGGCGGCCTTCGTTTCGATGGTGCAGAGGTTCTCCTTCCTTATCTCTACGATGATCTTTGCACGTTAGGCGCATATGCTGATGCGAAGACCACATCCGTTCTCGTTGAGCCCCGCTCTCTTTTCGATGATGCCGATCATGCCCATAAGGATATCGAGGCCAAGGTGAAAGGAACGGGCTTTCCTGCTGAAGACCTCTTCGCATCGCCTGCAAAGCTCGATTTCGGCAGCGGGGTGCGTGCGACATATGTTTCCATCTTGCAGGTGGGCGTTGCCCTTGATGATGAGCTCACGGTGAAGCGCGTCGATGTCGCCGGAGTGCCCGATCGTCTTTTCGGCAAGCTTAGGAATTGGGTGGATGGCAACTACGCCTGCGTCTTCAGCATACCGAGCTATCGGGCGCGTTATGATATGGAGCTCGATCTGGTGGATCACAGCCTTCCAATACAGGAGCATCTCGACATGTCGGAAAGCGGTCTGGATGCTATCGAGCGTGGGATCGTCAACGTTGTGGATGTGGATATCCCGCTTGGGATGGTGATCCCTGCCGCGCGCCTTGCCATGGTATCCATCGAGGACACCAAAGGATCAAGAGGTGCTGCCGCTTCGCGAAAGCGCATCAATATCACCGATATAACCTTTCCCTATAAGCCGGGAGATTACGTGGTGCATGCCACCTATGGCATCGCCCTTTTCAAGGATATCGTGCGCCGTGAGCTGGATGGTGAGATGCGCGACTACATCGAGCTTCACTATGCCGAAGGCGACAAGCTCTTCTTGCCGGTCGAACAGTTCGATAAGATCACGCGCTATGTTGGGCCTGAAGGCTCCACTCCGAAGATCACGCGGCTTGATTCCACAGATTGGTCGCGTGCGCTCACGAAAGCCCGCAAAGCCACGAAGAAGCTCGCATTCGACCTGATCGATGTATATGCACGGCGCGCAGCGACGAAGGGCTACCGTTTCCAAGTCGATACACCGTGGCTTCAGGAGATGGAAGAGAGCTTTCCATACGATGAGACTCCCGATCAGCTGGCGGCTATCTGCGATGTGAAGGCCGACATGCGAAGCGCCCATCCCATGGACAGGCTCATCTGCGGTGATGTGGGATTCGGCAAGACAGAGGTGGCTTTGCGCGCAGCCTTCATCGCGGCGCAGAACCACAAGCAGGTCATGGTGCTCTGCCCGACCACCATCTTGGCTCAGCAGCATTTCACGAGCTTCACAGAGCGATTCGCCCCGTTCAAGATGCGAGTGGACATCCTTTCGCGTTTTCGAAGCGCTGCCCAGCAAAAGGAATCGCTCGAAGGTTTCGCATCGGGGGATGTGAATGTGCTCATCGGCACGCACCGGTTGTTATCGCGCGATGTCAATCCGAACGATCTGGGGCTTGTCATAATTGATGAGGAGCAACGCTTCGGAGTGGCAGCCAAAGAGCAGTTCAAGAATCTACGGGAATCGATAGATGTGCTCACGCTTTCGGCGACCCCCATCCCGCGAACGATGCAGATGGCGGTATCCGGCGTGCGCGATATGAGCCTTATCCTGACCCCTCCGGACGAGCGCCTCCCTGTGAAGGTGCATGTGGGGGAGTGGGATCCCGATATCGTGTCTGCCGCCATCCGTTTCGAGCTTGCGCGCAAAGGTCAGGTCTACTACGTCAGCAACCGTGTGCGAACGATCCAGGAGGCGATCGACCGCGTGCGGGCGGCAGCACCTGAGGCTCGCGTGGGTGTGGCTCACGGCAAGATGACTAAAGAGGCGCTCGAGCATGTGATGGAGGACTTCGCAGCTGGTGAGCTCGATGTGCTCGTGGCGACCACTATCATCGAGAGCGGCATCGACAATCCCCACACGAACACGCTTATCATCGAGGATTCGCAGAGGTTGGGCTTGGCGCAGATGTACCAGCTCAAAGGCCGCGTTGGAAGGTCGAGCGTGCAGGCATACGCGTACTTCATGTTCCCTGAGGAGATCCCGCTCACTGAAGAGGCTCACGAACGCTTGCTGGCGCTTGCGGATCACCAGGAACTGGGAAGCGGAATGCGGATCGCTATGCGCGATCTGGAGATACGCGGTGCAGGTAATATGCTAGGTGCTGAGCAGTCGGGCAACATGAGCGCTGTGGGCTTCGACCTGTTCGCACAGATGCTCGCGCATGCGGTGGCGGATGCGCGGGAGGGCATTGCGGAGAAGGACACCAAGGACATAGAGGCGCTCTCCGACATATCCATCAACATCCCAGGCCATATGTACATCTCGCAGGACTACATCGCCGACATCGATACGCGTGTGCTCTGGTACAGGAGGATCGCGAGCGCAACGAGCGTTGAAGAGGTTGATTCGCTTGAAGCCGATCTGGCCGAGATGGCGCCTGATATGCCCGGCGCCACACGAAACCTCTTCGCGAAGGCAAGATTGAAGACATACGCATTCGAACATGGCATCTCCACTATAACCATGGCATCCGGAAACCTCACCATCGAAGGGATATCCATCCCCCGCGATAAGATGCCGGATATTAAGCGCGCCGGAGGAAGGTATCTTGCTGACAAGAAGAAGCTGATCTTGCCGCTTAGGTACTTCGATCCCGTCGCTATGGCCAAGGCCGAGGCAAGGAAGGTCCCGAAGAGCGGCAATCGTTTGAAGTCGAAGGCGTTCTCGAAGGTGCAGGCTGCTCGAGCGGCTGA
>CAYXZC010000043.1:15026-15795 GCA_964469815.1 uncultured Eggerthellaceae bacterium
AGATCGCAACAGGACGCAAGCGCACCAGATGCCGATCCGAGCATGAAAAGCGCATCTGAAGAGTTCGAACGCATCGCTTTGATAACCAACTTTTTGCGAGACATCTATAATGAGAACGATGAGGTAATTGAAGACTCATCGACCGAGGACGAAGATGATGAAAGGGTTGCAAGATGACCGTTCAAGATAAAGAGGTAAGGGTTCGTTTCGCGCCATCTCCTACAGGGATGCTGCATATTGGCGGCGCTCGCACCGCCATCTACAATTGGGCATTCGCGCGATCGCAGGGAGGTACCTTCATCCTGCGCATCGAGGATACCGATCCGGAGCGTTCCACCGAGGAGAATACGCAGATCATCTTGCGTGCATTGCGCTGGCTTGGGCTTGATTGGGATGAAGGCCCTGAAGTGGGCGGTGCATGTGGGCCTTATTTCCAGACCGAGAGGTTTGCCACCTATGCGGCTGCGCTCGAGGATCTCAAGGCCAAAGGCGCCGTGTACCCTTGCTTTTGCACGAAGGAACAGCTGGATGAGAAGCGGGCGCGCGCCGAGAAGGAAGAGGGCGGCTATTCGGGTTATGACGGTACTTGCCGCTCTCTCAGCGAAGCCGAGGTGCAAGCGCGAATAGATGCCGGAGAGCCGCATGTGTGGAGGCTGGCAGTTCCCCGCGATCATTCTCCCATAGAGTTCGACGATGCGGTCTATGGTCACATGAGCTTTCCGGCCGATGTGATGGATGACATGATACTCGTGCGAAGCGATGGAAGCCC
>CAYXZC010000044.1:0-7685 GCA_964469815.1 uncultured Eggerthellaceae bacterium
CCCAGTTGAACTCGGTGTCGGCCATGCCCTTGAAGCGCTTGTTCACGTTCGAGTGATTGTTGGCGTAATTGTTCTCGAAGATGATCATCTGGATGTTGGGCAATGGGCAATCATTCGTCGGTGATCCGATCAGGTGTCTGAATTCGGATTCCGAGATGCGACCTTCCCAGTAATCCTTCTGCTTCGCCAAGATCTCGGTCAGGCAATTGTTGTTGAACAGCACCGGAACCTGATAGCCTTTGGTGTCGCGCTGCCAATTCGCAAGTGGCGCCGGAACACGACCCGGTGTAGGCAGGCACGCACCTGATTCGCATCCGCCGTGGCAGGCGATATTGCCGGTCATTGCTTGCAGGATCATGGATGCAGAAGCGCTGTAGTCACCCATATGGCGCTTTGCGCATGAATAGAAGTACTGAAGGTGAACCGGCTTCTCTGTGCCATAGAGACGCGCGAACTCGCGGATGGTCTCAGCTGGTACAGCGCATATGGGAGCAGCCCATTCAGGTGTCTTTTTGATTCCGTCCTCGCCTTCGCCCATCACATAGGCACGCCACTCCTCAAGACCCTCTTTATCCACCCAGTTCTCTATGAACTCGTGGTCAACCATGTCCTCCTCGAAGAGCACCTGTGCCACAGCGAGCATCATCGCAAGGTCGGTGCCGGGGCGGATCGGGATCCACTGATCAGCCAAAAGCTCTGCGGATTGCGTGTAGCGCGGATCGATCACGATCGTCTTGCAGCCATATTCGTGCGCGAGCTGCATGTAATACGATGTCGGGCCGAACCAAGCGACCACAGGATCCATTCCCCACATGATGAACAGCTTGGAATTGAAGAGATCCGGCGCCTCGAAGCCCGGAAGCGAATTTTGAAGCCCGCGGGTCACTTTCGTAAGGTCAACGCCCAGATGCAGCATCTCACCTGCAGCATGGCCGGAGGTGGAATGCTCGCCCCAAGCGCCGAAACCTGCTTCCCACCAAGGAGCCAACGGGAAACCGTTCTTCTCGAAGCTCGGATATTGGGAGTGGAAGATGCCGTAAGGGCCGTACTTCTCTTTGATCTCTTTCATCTTATCAGCAATGGTGTCGAGCGCCTCTTCCCAGCTGATCTCGACAAAATAGCCCTGACCGGGACCTTTCTTACCGATGCGCTTCATCGGGTGGAGCAAACGCGTCTCCGCATATAGCTCCTTCTTCCAAGAATGGCCCATCGCACATGGGCGCATCTGAACATTGCCCTTCCAGATGTTCTCCCAGCCGCAATCCTCGCGACTGTCGTTTTGGTTCACGGAATCATCGGGTTCTACCGCGATCAGCTTGCCGTCTTTCAGATGGCATTTCAGAACACAGGCGGAATCCCAACAACCGTTCGCTGGACATGATGTGTAGAAGATCCGCTCGCCTTCGCGACGTGCACGGCTCTTATCGATGATGCCCTGCTTATCCATACGCCTCCTCCTTCTATACTCACGAGATCCGCTCGCCGATCTCCTCCGAACGGCGTACGGATTTCATTGGCAACTCGGAGTATATGGCGTGAAAAACACCCTTTGACATCGGCTTTTCGAATTCGCCGACGCACTTTTTTACAGCGATGACGCAAGAGATGCTGCATGCAGTTCATATGGCGATCCGCTGCAACTAATCCATGCATCGAAAATCAGCCGCTGTATGGAATCTCTGCATCGAAAAATGGTTAAATAGGGATCATAGTGCGGCTTTGAAGTCGCTGATGAGTACAGGTCGCTTCAGATGATAATGTGAAGAAGCGACCCGCATTCAACTGGTAAGGTGAGGAGGCAACATGCTTTTCGATGATATCGAAGTATTGATCGTGCTATCCGAAGCCAAGAGCCTATCTCAAGCAGCCGATAAGCTCTTCATGTCGCGCCAAGGCCTAACACAGAGGATCACCAATTTGGAGAACCGGGTAGGCACCACCCTTTATGATCGAACATCCACCGGCATAAAGATGACTCGAGCAGGCGAGCTCGTTACGAACTTTGCCCGCAACACTGCTAACCTCGAACGTTCGCTTGCAGCACAATTGGCTGCGATAGATGAGCGTTTCGATGCCACCGTCGAGGTAGGCATGAGCCTGAACGATGGCGTTGCGCTCCTACCCATGATGGTGGGAAGCTTCATGAAGGAGGATCCCGGAGCAAGGGTGCATCTCGAAGCGGGTTACGAACCGCAGCTCATAGAAAAGCTCCATCGAGGAGAGCTAGATTTTGCGTTGCTTGAGAACCAGCCGGAAGAACCGGGGCTTGTGAACGAAGTGCTCGGTTATACGAAGCTCGTATTCATTGCCCCAAATAGATCGCCCTACAACGAGCAAACACGCCCCATATCGATAGACACGCTGCTCACATGGCCGATGATCATATACGAATGGAATTCCGGACGCCATATGGTTGGGAACAGGCATTTCCGCGAGCGCTATGGGCTGTCGCTCCTCGATCATAATATGGTGGCACGTTTCGATACCCATGAAGCCATGGTGGAAGGCGTGAAGGCCGGAATCGGCTGGGCCACGATACCTGAATGCATCTATGCTCGCTACAAAGGAGACCCTGGCATCGTGCGCTTCAAGGTGAACACGGGGCCTATGTGGTATCCGGTCTCGCTTGCTTGGAGCAACGAGCGCATCCTGAACGATTCAGCACGTGCATTCATCGAGCACATCAAGGCGAATGTGCCTGATAGTTACTTCTCCATGGATATAGAGGCCATCATAAATTCGTAGTCTAGGAGAGCGAACAGGTCGAGCCATTCGTCGTGCTTTTTTGGACTTCATTACAGACGTATCTCGCCAGCATTGACGACCAGGCCGAACTGCTCCGTTATCCTTTCTTCAAAAAGTAAGAACATTTGTTCGTTTTTCTGTTACAATGCGACCATGGACAACGAAAAGCGAACATACTGCTGCATAGACCTCAAGAGCTTTTATGCCAGCGTGGAATGCGTAGCCAGAAAGCGCGACCCATTCAAGGAAAAGCTCGTGGTGGCCGATCCCGAACGCACCGAAAAGACAATTTGCCTTGCAGTATCCCCTGCCCTAAAAGCGCTTGGCGTACCGGGAAGATGCCGGGTATTCGAGATCCCTAAGGGCATCGAATACACCATGGCCAAACCACGCATGAAACTCTATATGAAAGTATCTGCCAAGATAGTCTCGATCTATCTTCGATACATAAGCGCAGACGATATTCATGTCTATTCTATAGATGAATGCTTCATCGACCTTACACCCTATATCTCCCTCTACAAAAGAAGTGCGAAAGAGATCGTAGAGCTGCTTCGCAAAAAGGTGTTCGAAGAGACCGGTATAACCGCAACCGCCGGCATCGGATCCAACCTTTTCCTTGCCAAAGTCGCGCTCGATATAACCGCCAAACATGTTCCTGACAATATCGGAGTACTGGACGAGCATACGTTTCGAGAGCTCATATGGCCGCATCGTCCGATAACCGACATCTGGCAGATCGGCAAGGGCATCGCCAGCAGGCTTGAAAGATACGGCATCTTCGACCTGCATGGTGTCGCATATGCCGATGTTGATCTTCTATATAAGGAATTCGGTGCGAATGCCGAATACCTGATCGATCACGCTTGGGGCGTTGAGCCATGCACGATAACAGAGATAAAGGCATATGAACCTGAGGCAACGTCATTCGGCAACGGTCAAGTTCTTCCTTGTGACTATACATTCGAAGAGGGTCGCATGATCCTGCGGGAAATGGTGGATGAGACCGTGCTCGATCTGGTGGATAAGCATGTCGTAACGAGCCACATCGATTTATATATCGGCTATAAGAAGGAAGTCGATGATGAAGGATGTTCCATTTATCCTGTGAACCACACCAACGTCAGCAAGAAGCTGAGCCTTGCCACCAATTCATTCGATAAGCTGATGGACATCATGGATCATCTCTATTGCGAGAAAGTCGACCGGAACCGCCCTATAAGGCGTATCAATATGGCATTCGGGAATCTTGAGCCCGAAGAATACGCGACATATGACCTTTTCTCGGATCTCGAGAAAGAAGATGAAGAGCGCGCACGTCAAGATGCCATAATCGCAATAAAGCATCGCTTCGGCAAAGATGCCCTCATGCGCGGAACATCATACAAGGACAAGGCTCGTGGCATAGAGCGCGCCCATCAGGTCGGAGGCCACAATGCCTAACAATGAATACGGAATAGAAGATAGCGTCTACGACCTTCTGATCACGCGTCAAGGCGGAACAGCGCATCCAGAACGGCTGATCATCGGAAAACCCCACCCTGATCGCGCTAAACAGTTCAAACCGTTCGCAGCATTGCGGGGATACGAGCAGATGATAGATGAGGTAATGGCAAAGGCGAATGAGCCTCATGACTTCTCGGATCTTGAAGAGTCCTGCTAATGATTCAGTTCTATCTACAGACTGATGTCATGCCTGTAACGAAAAGAAGCGCCTATCTATAGACCGCACATGACCATGATAATTTGAATCTGTCCAATAATGTTTCCTAAGCCTCATAGGAGGCATGTCTTGAAAGAGGTATCCACATGAAAAGGAAGATCATCGAGATAGATGAGGGTCTATGCATAGGATGCGAGCTGTGCGTGAACGCCTGTCACGAAGGAGCCATCGGCATGGTCAATGGAAAGGCCAAGCTTTTGCGTGATGATTACTGCGATGGCTTGGGCGATTGCCTTCCGGCTTGCCCTACAGACGCTATAAGGATGGTCGAACGAGAAGCCGATGCATATGACGAGGCAGCTACGCTTGCACACCTTGCTGAACAAGGCGCAGATGCTGCCAAGATCGCAGAGGCTGCGGTTGCAGCCGAAACTGCTGATGCCATACGATCTGGCGGATGTCCCGGATCACGTGCGATGAGCTTCGACAGGGTTCCCACAACTGAAAAGACCCATGAAAACCCCACCATTGAAGGCAGGTTGCAACCATCCCAGATAGCAAGCTGGCCGATAGAGATAAAGCTCGTACCGGTTCAAGCTCCGTACTTCGATAGCGCTGATTTGCTCGTTGCAGCCGACTGCACCGCGTTCGCATATGGCGATTTCCACAAGGACTTCATGGCCGACCACGTTACGATCATAGGATGCCCCAAGCTCGATGGCGTGGATTATGCTGAGAAGCTTGCCGCCATATTGAAGGACAACGATATTCGCTCGCTTACCATCGCTCGCATGCAGGTTCCATGTTGCGGCGGCCTTGAAAGTGCTTGCAGACGCGCACTTGAAGCCTCCGGCAAGGACATCCCTTTCCGTGTGATAACCATCAGCTGCGATGGCGAGCTTTTGAGCATAGAGAAGGCTTAAACAAAACGTATGGCAGCAGGCGGCAAAGCAACCCGTCCTGCTGCCGAAAATTCGAAATGCCTAACTATTAAGCATCTTTCCTCGCTAGAAGTGCAAGGGATACCGCTGCAATAGCTGCAGGAATCGCTAACATGGTGAACGAGATCGAAAGCGATGTCGTTGTATCCACTCCAGCTGATAGCGATACATCCAACACAAGCCCAAGAATGATCGGACCGACCGCCCCTCCGAATCGACCGAACGCCTGACACCAAGCAACACCTGTTCCTCTTATAGACACAGGATAAGTTGCTGGCATAAGTGGTTGCAATCCGGTTTGCCCATAATTTATCCCGAATCCTAAAAGCACCATGGCAACGATCAAGATTCCATAAGGAAGCCTTCCCATAAAGGCAAAACCAACGAATATCACCACAGCGAATGCCATGGTAAAACCGATGACCACATTGCGCTTGAGCCCTATCCTATCCGCAACAAGGCCTGTGCTCACATTTGCAATGACCGATGCAGCCTGCATTATGGTCGCAAGCGTGTAGTCATAACCGAGAGATCCACACATCCTAGGCAACCAAGCATTCATGCTGTAAACCATGAAGCAACCGCAAAAATAACCGATCCAGATCGCCAATGTTCCCTTTATGAATCTTTTGGAGAACAATTCCCTCGGACTACTCTTATGAACAGCTTTAGTCGGAAATACTATTCCTCCATCAGCTATATCATCGATAAGCTCAGTGGATCCTGTTGCCTTTTTCTCATACATCCTAAGCTGAGAAATGCATTTGCCCTTCTGATCGTGAGCCGCATAGAACTGCGGTGTTTCAGGAATAGCAAAATGGATGAGCAGCGCATACAACAAAGGGAAAGCACCGATGAAGAATCCAATTCGCCAACCATCGATATGCTCGCCCTCAAGAAATGGCAGACGGGTATGGGATATCTGCTCAAGACCTATAGCGCCCGATATGACCTGTGATGCATCCACGCTGTTGCATAGAGCGTTTCCGATCATTCCTGCAACAACCCCGCCGAGAACCATGAATGCCATTCCCGATGCAATGAACACACCTATCTTCTTCTTGGGCATCCATTCCGAAAACATAGTGTTGACTATCGGGATACAAGCTCCAAGGCCAATTCCTGATAAAACCCGGAACATTGCGAATACTTCCCAATTCGAAGCGAAATAGATCGGAAGGTTCAATAGCCCGAACAACGCGATCGACAACACCATCACGGATTTTCTACCGAATCTATCAGCAAGCGGACCAGCGATGATTCCACCTGCTACCAACCCAAGCAATGACCATGAGGAAAGAGATCCTGTTACTACGGAGCTCAATCCCCATTCAGCCTGAATGGATGGTAGCGAGAAATTCACGATCATGTTGTCATAACCATCGAAGAAAAGAGCAATGCTCAAAAGGATGAACATGAACCACGTCTGCCTAGTAACGCCGAAATGGTCGATGAATTCAGTCGGCGTGAATTCGTCAGGAGACCTATTGGCAGCTGGAACTATGTCTGCATCATATTTCATGACCATCTTCTTTCTCGAAGATATTATAGATGCCAGCTGCGGAAGCAGGATTTCTAGGGGGAATGGCCCTGCTTCCGCAAAGCTGTATGAAACGTGAGAAATACTATGCCTCTGGGTCTCCGTATTTACCGCCTGTCTTTGGTAACCAAATAGCTGAGAGGATTCCAGAAATCAGCACACATGTGCCCATGAAGAGCATCACTGTTGTGGCAGTTCCGGTCATGGCGATGAACTGCGCGGCCAATAAAGGACCGAAGAAGCGACCAATGAGCGCTATTGTAGAGATAACACCCGGGCCAGTACCACGAAGATCTTCCGGATAGCATTCTGCCATAGCAGTGTTATGCAAAGGGGTGATCGAATTGCTAAATCCATAACAAAGGAAGATCCCGAATATCACTGTAGGAACCGCTGCGAACAAACCGAAAGCCATATATGCTGCAAATGCACAGACTGCTGTAAGGATACTCGCAACGATTATGGTTATTTTCCTGCCAAATTTATCCGATAAAGCAGGGAAGACGATAATTCCCACAAACATTCCTGCTGTAACGAATGTTGTCACTAAGGATGCCGATGCTAGATCCATTCCAGCAGATTGAGCTGCGGTCACCGTATAAGCTTGGTACGACATGAGGCAGAATTGCCAGAAGATATAGATGATCCCATATTTCCATGTGATGGGCATCTTCAGAACGCGTATCATCTTATCGCGTCCCTCGGTCTTATCCTCTTCACGGATACGGGCTTCTTGAGCTCCAACTTCGGTGTCTTTAGGCGAACCGAAAGGATATGTACCCACTTTGGCAGGATC
>CAYXZC010000044.1:7695-15764 GCA_964469815.1 uncultured Eggerthellaceae bacterium
TAACTGCCACGATGATTCCGATTATTCCTATCACGGTAAAGCACCCACGCCAACCAAAGTTCATGATCAGTTGAGGAAATAGAACACCACCGATTATGCCTGCGCAGGAACCTCCAAGCGTAACCACCGTCATTCCCTTGCCTCGCATATTCGGAGCGAACCAGGTGCTCACGAGCTTAGGAAGCACAGCCGAAGCAGTGCCGGAAGCAAATACGCCAGCAAGCGCATAGAAAATAATCGCGGTCAGCACATTGCTGGTGAACTGTCCAGTTACTATAAGGAACACCCCGAGTCCACATACGGCAAGCGAGAGTGTCTTACGCAATCCGATCCGATCGACCAGATTGCCCCAAAGGAATGATAGCCCCGCATAGCACAAACCGTAGACCGATGTCGCAAGAGCAAGGTCAGTGGGCTGGACTCCCAGATCAGATGCGATCGAGGTCATGCAGATTCCGAAAATTGCTAGGCTCCATACGCAAATCAATTGCGAAAGGAAACCGCTACCCGATGCGACCCAAGCATAGGATGATTTCCTTCGGATCGCCTGAGCATTATCATTTGTTGTTTCAGTCATAGTATTCTCCTCTATGAGATGAGAGGTTTAATTGAAGCCTTGATCTCCAGGCAGGAAAACAGCACATCCATTACCATGGGATTTAAGTGAAGATGCCACTTCTTCTACAGGGATGACCTCTATGCAGTTCGCAAGACAATGAAGCTCACATGCTGCAGGCTTGCCTTCTGCAGTACGCACCTTGCACAGATCGCACAGATCCGATGGGATCGGAACATAGTTCCACATCCACTTATCCTCATCGATCTGAATCGGTCCCTCTTCGCTCAATTTGATCCCCCATTCATCTAGGGAAAGATCATGTTCCTTTCTGCACGTGATCTCACATGAATGGCATCCGGTGCAGAATTTATAATCGATCACCATCGCATTTTGACCCATTCTTGAACACCTCTTTTCTTCAGATCGACTCAGTCATCAAGACTATTCACTTTGCTTATCTTGCAAACAACATTCTTATAAGGCGCGCCATATCCGAGTTTGCTCGTGTGGAAGTTCGGAATGAGGCTGTTGATCCAAGCTTTCTTTACGCCGAACAAATTCGGAGCCTCACCGTCTTGTTCGGGGAACCACCATCCATGCTGTGCATGGACAACCCCTGGCTTTATCGTCTTGACCAAGTGTGCTTTCTCAACAGCACGACCGAACATGTTCTCAATAGCAACCCAATCACCCTCAGATATCCCATACTTTTCAGCATCCTCAGGATTGATCTCAACGATCGGATCAGGGTTCAAATTACGCAAGGATGGTATTTGCCTGTGTTCAGAGTGGAACATAGCGATATTGCGTGCACCGGTAGTAAGAACCAAAGGATATTCCTGGCGCTCTTCCGGGGTCATCTTATCGCTTCTTGGGCTAAAATCAGGCTCTTCGTAATAAGGCAACGGATCCTCATCGTAGTGCTCGTAAAGAAGTGAATAGAATTCGATCTTTCCTGTGATAGTGTTGAACCCGGGTTGTCCATCAGAGCGCAAAAGCCCTTTCTCATATTTTCTGTATTCGAATGGTTGCTGGTGTATGCCCTCTTCGCGAAGGTCATTGAAAGTAAAATCGTATTGGGTTCCGATCTGCTCGGTGAAGAACTCCTCCGCAGTATTCCATTTCCAAAAATCCGGATTCAACCGCTTACCAGCCCAAAACAGGATCTCAAGATCGGATTTGCAATCCCCAACATCTACGGCTTTATTCATAGCTCCCAGAAAATGTGTGTTCCTACCGAAGTGAGGAAGCACGACTCCATCATGCTCGGCAAATGTGGTCAAAGGAAGGAACATATCGCAGTAAGCCATAGCAGTCGGGGTCATGAAGATATCCTGATCCACACCGAATTCAGTCTGCTCAAGCTGCTTTCCCCAACGCTCGGGCTCGGCAAGAGTGGTATTTGCCATGCCATTCGTGCCGAAGAACCAAGCCATCTTCATTGGATATGGCTCTTCATTCTCTGCATATGCAAGAAGAGAATCCGGATGCGCACCAGGAAATGTATTGTAGAATGCTTTGAATTCCGGAAGGCATGCCCTTGCAGCCCAAACATCCGGGTCAAGGTTTTCACTACATTCATAGCGCCATTTACCCATGAAGCTTGTAGGGACAGAAAGCGTTACCCCGCCCGGTATATCGAAATATCCACAGACAGCTACTAGATACAAAACAGCCTGACCAGCTTGAACGCCGTTGGTTTCAGTATCTATCGCCAATCCCCAAAGAAGGCTTGACGGTGAATTCATGGCGAATGCACGTGCAGCCTCCCTGATCATATTGGCAGGTACGCCGGATATCTCCTCAACAATCTCCGGAGGATATTCCTTCACGCGCTCCTTCAGCTCATCGAAACCGTATGTCCATTCTTCAACGAATTCATGATCGTATAGATCCTCACCTATTATCACGTTGAGCATCCCTAAAGCAACAGCCGCATCCGTTCCGGGACGAAGTTGAAGATGGAACTCTGAACGAGTTGCAAGCCATGTTACGCGCGGATCGACGATGATGAGCTTCGACCCTCTCTTCATCAGATCGATAACCGCATGACCGAATAAACCATCAGGATTCGAATAGATGGGATTCTTCCCCCATATGAGAATATACTTTGGCACTTCATAGCGAGGATCATCATAACGATCCGGGAAGAAAGCAGCGTAATCCATCTCAGGATATCCAGCTCCGAGAAGGAAGTCGGCTACAGCACATCTTGGTCCATAACAAGAGTACCCGGACATCATGAAGCTTGCATTAGGTGTACCCAAAACCGCACTGCCCATAGGAGGCGCATATAATGTGGATTCTCTACCGGTTCCTTGAAAAACGTAGATGCTCTCAGGCCCCCATTTTTCTTTTATCTCTTTAACCTTCTTTTCTATGATGTCAAGGCATTCATCCCATGTGCTCTCACGCCAAGCGTCTTTTCCCCTGTCAGCCCTATCTCGCACCATAGGACGAACAATGCGCTTTTCGTTATACATGACCTCATCTAGAGCAATGCATCTTGGACAAAGCCTTCCATGCGTGATCGGATGATCAGGATCGCCTTCGACCTTGATTACTTTTCCATCTTTGACATGTAGGAACATCCCACATCCTACAGGATGGTCTCCCGGCGGTGACCATGCACACGTACGAACCTTAAGTACGCCATCCTCCTCGAATCTCCAATTACTATCAGACATATCTCCCACAACTCCTCTCTGTCAACTCTGTTCGGCTTTACCACCGAAACAATATCTTCATTCTGAGGAAGATGCGCCCGATATGCTCCTTCGACCTGCAAAGGAAATGCAGCAAGTTTTGATTGCGCATCAACTTAAGATTGCTTGAAAGGTATGCAGAATATGAAAGGCTACCTTTCGATTCTTGAATAGCACATCCAAACGCTTGGATGACGATGCATCGATTTGTTATAGTGAATAAGAAGGATTCTGAGATGGTTGGAGACTTCTGTGCTTTTGGAATGGCTTGATGAGTTTCTTTGCGTAGCCCGATATATGAACATCTCGAAAGCTGCTCAAAAACTCAATGTATCCCAATCCACATTGAGTCGCCATATGAAGCAGCTTGAGAACGTCATCGGATTTCCTCTTTTATCGCATGAGAGCAACTACATCGCCCTTACAAGATCTGGAAGAATGTTCGCTGATGATGTTGAACCAATCCGAGAATCACTCCAAGATCTGATCACTAGATGCAAATCATCTTCAAATGAACTTGATATAACGCTTACCGTTCATGAACACCCCTATATGGACAACTCAATATCCGATTACTTGCATCTTTTGGATTCTGTTTCGATAAAGCTTGGAAGAGCGCGTATAAAGTATCGAACCCTTTATCGACAATCCTTATTGAATGCGCTGAAAGATAGAACTTTGGACATCGGATTCTTCTATTCAAGAGCAGATTCCATCGCCAGTCTTGAGAATGAATTCCAGGTGCGCTTCCTAAACAATATATCCTTCGGAATTTGGGTCGACAAAGAAAATAGCACTTTTTCCGACAAAGAAATCGTCGGCATCAAGGATCTTGAGGCTGTATCAATACTCACCCCTAACGACACTTACCACCCATTTCGAAATGCGTTGATAGCTTCTTTCGAAAACGAAGAAATAGGACTCCCCAGATTCAAGATTGTCAATACCGAAACGAGAAGCGAATTCTATAGGGAAGCACATTCGGATGCGGTCTTCATTCTACCTGCATCCATGAATATCAATCCTAGTTTAGTCTATCGAAATGACCTTAGATTCATCCCCTTAGATGAATCGTTCCAACTTGGAGCATATGCGATATGTCGAAAAGAAGACGGATTCTTTTCCGATATTGACGAGCTATGATCTTTGGCAAAGCTACATGGCATTCGATGAAAGCGTAAGGTTATGCCAGACACCATGAATACCGACGAGCTTATCAACGAGCTGCATGCGCTCGAAGACAAGAGCGTGAGTCTCTCGGTCATCCCCGCACCTGATGAGGTGGATACTGCCTGGTGCCTTCGCTTTCTGCGTGCGATCCGCGATACTGCTTTTGCAACCGTGGATGAGACGGGTCGTCCGAACGTGCGCATAATCGATGTGATGGCTGTATCGAAAAGCCGTCTTTATTTCCTAGCACCCCGTGGGAAGGCGTTCCATGCGGACGTCATGCGCGAGGGGTTCGTTGCCATCGTTGGGCAAACGCCCGATTTCCGAACCTGCCGCCTAAGGGGCGAAGCTACACGCATTGATGAGAAGGATCAACACGCTTTCGTGGATGCGTTATTCGCTTTGAATCCTGGGATGGATATCCTATACCCTGAAGATCGACGCTATATTTGCGATGTCTTCTATATAGAAAATGGTGAAGGTGAGTACTTCGATCTTGGCCAGCAGCCTATATTTCGCAAAGCCTTCAGATTGGGTGATGCATCTCTTGTTCCTCATTCCTACATCATCGATGGCACATGCATCGAATGCGGCAGATGCGCGCAAATCTGCCCTGAATCATGTATCGAAGCAGGATGCCCCTATAAGATCGATCAGACCCATTGCCTACAATGCGGACTTTGTGTCGAGGTGTGCCCGACCTACTCCATTGTTAAACAGAAGTAAAAGAACTAGAACGATCCCATCGGTGCTTTGTGCCAAGAAAGGATGAACATGGATGACGCAAATCGCAAGATCGCTGAGCTTGCTCAGACTCTGAATGAATGCGATAGCTTGATCATCGGAGCCGGTGCCGGCCTTTCCACCGCAGCTGGCCTTACCTATACCGGAGAGCGTTTTGAAAGATACTTCGGGGATTTCGCAGCTAAGTACCCATTCCGCGATATGTATTCCGGAGGCTTCTACCCATACGAATCCCTAGAGGAGCACTGGGCTTACTGGAGCCGGTATATCTGGATCAACCGATACGCACCCATCCTTAAGGGCACTTACGATAAGCTGCTGGATATCATAGGTAGCAAAGATCATTTTGTCCTTACGACCAATGTGGATCACTGTTTCCAACGCGCAGGCTTCGATAAGGAGCGTCTATTCTACACTCAGGGCGATTACGGTCTCTTTCAATGCTCCAAGCCCTGCTACGATAAAACATGGGACAACTACGATGCCGTAAAAACCATGGTTAAAGCTCAAGGATTCATCATCGAGAACGACGGTGCTTTGACGATCCCTGAAGGTGTGCAGCCATCGATGGTCATCCCGTCCGATCTGGTTCCCGAATGTCCCGAATGCGGCGGCACGGTGTCGATGAACCTACGAGCTGATGATTCTTTCGTTGAAGACGACGGGTGGAAGCGCGCCTCTGCCCGCTACAGCAATTTCGTGAAAACCCGTTCTGAAACGGATGGTGATCTGCTTCTTCTTGAATTGGGCGTTGGTGCGAACACACCCGCTATAATCAAGTACCCCTTCTGGCAAATGACGATGAAACGACCGAACACTACATATGCTTGCGTGAATCTAGGTGATGCTTACGCGCCATTCGAGATCGCGGATCGCTCCATTTGCATAGATGCTGATATCGATGAGGTCTTGGATCGTCTATGCGATAGAGAGGATCAGCGATGACCAAGAACGATGAAAAAGCGGATCTGTTGACGCGCATATATGGAACTCTTCCCAAACTGGTCAAGATGCTCTTGGAAGAGCGCGGGCAAGGTGGAGATATCCCCGGCGAGCCGAAAGCTCAATGGGATCTTTTCCGCGCACTTGTGAACACTCGGCCTCCTATGCCTGCACCTGATGGTTTCTTGGGATTACAGGATGGGATGCTGAAAGACATACTTGCATATCGTGGTGCAACAGACCCAAAGGATATCATGGCTCTACCCGATCATCTGCACATGAAGCTCTGGCGAGGCGACATAACCACACTTGCCGCCGATACCATCGTGAATGCTGCGAACTCCCAGATGCTAGGATGCTTCGTGCCCGGACATCACTGCATCGACAACGCCATCCATACATTTGCAGGCATCCAGCTTCGCCTCGAATGCGCGCGGATAATGGAAGCACAGGGCTTTGCCGAACCTACCGGAATGGCCAAGGTAACGGATGCCTTCGATCTTCCCAGCAAGCATATCATCCATACGGTTGGTCCTATCGCTGAGGGAGTAGCCACAAAAACCGATAGGGCTCTGCTTGCGAACTGCTATACCGCATGCCTTGATGCAGCCTTCGGCCAGGCGTGCTCTTCGATCGCTTTTTGCTGCATAAGCACGGGTGTTTTCGGATTCCCAAAAGAAGAGGCTGCCAAGATAGCCCTCGATACGGTGGATGAATGGCTTGCAAATAACATTGAAGATCATGGCGACTTCGATGTCATCTTCAATGTTTTCTCTGCTGAAGACGAGGCTATCTACCGACGACTTCTTTGAGCGTGCTTGAAATGCGGGGAATACACTTCCCCGTCTACTCCAAGACCTCGCTTTCGAGCTTACGGCGGTTCTTTATAGCCTCGTTTATTCCCAGCGCGATCACGATGAACCCTATGATGAATCCCATGATGAAGAACACCACACCTATAGCGATATCCCCAAGCCACATAACATTATCGATCCCTACGATCTGTATCTCTGCAAGGATTCGCATCACACACGTAAGCATACCTATGACCGCACCGCACGCCAATGCTGAAAGCGATACGAAATCCCATGGGATGCGATCGACTTCCGCAAAGCGCTTTCTGGCTGAGACGTATCCTACGCGCATCTGCATGACACCTGCAACGATCCCGGAGATCAGGATGGTCGCGATCAGCGGGATCTGAACGGGAACGAGCGAGAGCCCGAGGCTCGTGAGAATGGGCTTGCCGGATACATCGGCAACCTGATTCAGCATGATCGAATAATATAGACTGAGTGTAGATCCAACGAGCAGGATGATAGCGCTCGTTTTCATGATCTTGCAATCTTCAGCTTCAAGCCTTTCGTCCTTCGGACCCATGATCTCATTGTATCTCTTGATCAAACCCATGATTCGCTCCTATTCGCAGTCTTGATTCTTTGGTTGAATCCACTTCTTGTATCTTCGTGGTTTAGCTCTATTCCCAAAAAAGATCATTGAGCGTTACGCCCAATGTCTTACAGATCGATGTGCATAGCTTGAGGCTTGGGTTGTAGCGCCCAACTTCGATCAGCCCAATTGTCTGACGAGTTGCTCCCACAGCATCAGCGAGTTGTTGTTGTGAATACCCGGCACACAGGCGCGCCTGGCGCATTCGTTCGTTCCTCTCTCCATCCAATGCATTCCTCCTATTCGATCGCATGAGCGGTTGCGAAACGTTTCTACCCAAGAGCATTTAATGAATGCAATATATATTTTGCATGCAAATTATATATTGCATTCATATGAAAAGTCAACCATGATTTTTGAAAAGGCAGATCTGAAGATCTGCGCTACGAAGACCTTCACCCTATCCCTATACCCCCCATTGCAAAGCACGTTTGAGAATTCACTCTTGCAATTCTTTTGAGAATGAGTATCATAGATAAATGCCTGTTTTCAGGTACATA
>CAYXZC010000045.1:0-798 GCA_964469815.1 uncultured Eggerthellaceae bacterium
AGCTAGTCCCTTTAGGGAGAACCGCAGCGTCAATTCATTCCGAAAGCCGTTCTAGGCTTTCGGAATATATTACACGCGCTTGATGAAACGTCCGTCGCGAGTATCCATCTGAAGCACATCACCGATCTCGATGAAGGTGGGAACCTGAACCTCGATGCCGGTCTCAAGCGTTGCCGGTTTCGTGGTGCTGGTAGCCGTATCGCCCTTGAAGCCTGGCTCTGTGTGGGTGACCTCTAACTCGACGAACATCGGAGGCTCGATGGAGATGAGCTCATCTCCCGCATAGAGCAGGGATGCCTCGTCGTTCTCCTTGAGCCACTTCGCAGCGTCCCCTACCGTGGCAGCCGGAATGGCCATCTGCTCGAAGGTGTCGTTATCCATGAAATTGAAATCGGATCCGTCGTTGTAGAGGTATTGCATCTTCTTCGTCTCAAGGCGAACGGAATCGAACTTGGTGCCGGAGTTGAACGTATAATCGACAACGCGACCTGTCTTGATATCCTTGAGCTTGGTGCGTACGAACGCGCCACCTTTACCGGGTTTGACGTGCTGGAACTCTACGATCGTGCACATCTTGCCATTATTGACAATGCACATTCCATTGCGGAAATCAGCTGTTGAAATTGTTGCCACGGGTTTTCCTTTCATTCGATGTGATTGCGCTATTATAGCGCACGCATGCGCCGCGTATGAACGCGAACCCGGGAACCCATAGGGACGGGGGTTTATGGGTGTTTGGGCGACCCAGAGGTGAAACCACCCATAGGGCCCGGGGTAATGGGGGGGTGTTGGAATTGA
>CAYXZC010000045.1:808-8982 GCA_964469815.1 uncultured Eggerthellaceae bacterium
GGGCTGTTTGGCCGACCCATAGGTGACACGACCCATAGGGACGGGGATATTGGGCTGTTTAGCTAATATCTACCGCCTGCTCATATTGGTAATGGCTAAACAGCCCAATATCCCCGTCCCTATGGGTCGCATGTGGGTCACATGGGTCGATGTCGGTCAAACAGCCCAATATCCCCGTCCCTATGGGTTCCTTTCAAGGTGTATCATGGATGTTTCGCAAAATATTCCGGATGGCTCAAGGACAGGCTCTTGCCAAGGGAGGATCGCCCTGACTTGAAGCCCTGAAAGGACGGCCTTTGTTCAACAGAGCAGACATAGCCCACATGTCGAACAGGAAATCCTTCGATCGAGGGCTTGCCATGGCGAAGAGCGCCGACAACATCGTTGCGCGCAGCGTCCGTCATCTGGGAGATGCCATTGAGATATCCGGGCATATCCGAAGCGCAAGCGGCCTTCGCGATTACTTCGATTCGATGATCGCCACGGACAAGGAGATCGACCGCATAATCGACTACGAATGCAACTGTCCTGCAGCCGCCCGATTCGACACCATGTGCAAGCATTGCGTGGCTCTTGCGCTCACATTCGCAAGCGAACCTGCAACATTCGAGGGATTGGAGGTCGACCGCACCCCGAAGACCAGCAAATCGCTCGCAAGCTACCTCAAGACCGAGATCGCCTTCGATGAGAAAAAGCACGACATCTCGGATAAGACTCATATATACGTAGAGCTGATATACGATTTCGGAAATTGGAAGGCGCGCTTCAGCATCGGAAATGCGCAGGGCACATACGTGATGCCCTCCCCTCGCGATTTCGCCCGTGCATGCAGGCTGGGACTGTTCCATTCCTACGGGCAAAAGCTCGGGTTCAAGCATACGATGGATGCGTTCGACGATGCATCCGCAAAGATCGCCGGCATCATAACCCATACGATCGAAACGCGCACGGAGATGAGCGCGAACACATCATTTCGCTCGAGCGCTATCGGGGCAGGTCGCGAATTGGAGCTCAGCGGATTCGAGGTTGCCGACATACTGGATGCCATAGGAAGCGGATCGTTCAAGTTCCGCGACCTATCGAATGCCAAGAAGCTCTATAACATGCATGTCTTGGAAGAAGACCCCGATATAGAGCTCCGTATCATCGAGGAGGGCGATGCAGGATTCAGGATCATGCGCGACTACGATTTCGCCATCGCCTCATCAGGGCGATCGACATATCTCTTCATGGACGATATAGCCTACAGATGCTCGAGCGAATTCCAGAAAGCCGCCGTCTTCTTAGAGACTGTATATCTCTCGGCCGATGACGAGCTGTTCTTATCCAGCAAGGATGCACCGCTTTTCGGAGCCGCAACGCTTCCCGTGTTGGAAGCGGCAATGCCCGTGAAAGCACCGGATAGCCTGCAGAGCCTCAAGCGCATCGAAGGCGAGATCCAATACTACTTCGACCTTATTCGCGTGAACAAGAAAGAGATCATCACCGTGGAAGTTCGCGTACGCTACGGTGACTACGAGTTCATGCTGGCGGACGGCAACAACGAAGACATCGATCTTGTGTATTACAGATCGATCCGACCTGTCGGGATCGCAGATGATGCATCCGATCCCCGATCCCGCGCTGATGAACCCCCGTCCCCGGCAAACGATATCGAGTGGCGCCCTTTGAGCCAAACAGCTGAGGACGAGCTTCTGCCCATGAGGAACGAACATCTGGAAAAGCGCGCTTTGGAAGCGCTCTCACCCTATTTCGGATCCGTGCTGCGCCTTGAGGTCGCGGATGAAGAGCGCGTGGGACAGCTCATCTTCGGAGGTCTAAGAGCGCTTCGCGACATCGGAGAGGTCTTCACCACATCCAATTTCGACAAGCTTCTCAACGCGCCGAACCCCAAAGTGTCGCTCGGGCTTTCCATCGATGGCAATCTTCTCAATATGGATGTGTCGGCCACCGACATCGATAAGGAAGAGCTCGTCGCGGTGCTCAAGAGCTACAAGCGCAAGAAGCATTTCCATCGTCTGAAGAGCGGCGCTTATCTGACACTTGACGACATGGAGCTCGCGCATTTCTCGCGGTTGGCCGACGACCTTGGCCTTACCGATGACGAGATATTGAACAACACGATAAACCTACCAGCGTATAGGGCTTTTCTGATAGATCGCGAATACGATGACATAACGCGCGACGAGACATACCTTCGCTACATCGACAACTTCGAGAGACTGGATCAAAGCGCTTATATTGCGCCTGCAAGCCTGATCGATGTCATGCGCCCTTACCAGCTGGAGGGCTTTCGATGGTTATCAGCGCTCACCGATCTCGGATTCGGAGGTATCCTGGCCGATGAGATGGGGCTCGGCAAGACGCTTCAGATCATAAGCCTACTGCTTGCGAAATACGAATTGGGCGATCTGGATGAACCGGCTCTCATCGTTTGCCCAGCTTCTCTTGTTTACAACTGGCTTGAGGAATTCGCCCGCTTTGCTCCGACCATGAAAGCGTTGCCCGTGGAAGGCCTTAAAGTGGAGCGCTCGCGGATCAGGCGCGATGCGAGCGCGGATGTGCTGGTCGCATCCTACGACATCGTGCGCATAGACTCGGATGCCTTCAAGAAGATGGACTTTTCCTACATCGTTCTCGACGAGGCGCAATACATAAAGAACCATGCCACGAAGACCGCAAAGGCCATCAAATCCCTTGTTGGCCACCACAGGCTTGCGCTCACCGGCACACCGATCGAGAATCGCCTTTCCGAGATATGGTCCATCTTCGATTTCCTGATGCCGGGGTTCTTGGGAAGCTACGCGTATTTCATGCAGCGCTACGAAGTGGGGATACTCGGAGGGGATGAGAATGCAGCCTCACGACTTCAAAGCCTCGTCGAGCCATTCGTCTTACGTCGCCTGAAGGACACTGTGCTCACCGAGCTTCCGGAGAAGATGGAGAGCGTCATCCATGTGCCGCTAACGGGTGAGCAAGCCAAGCTCTACAACGCTAGCGAGCAGAACATCCGCGAGACGCTCAACGATCAGAAGCGCTCGAACGCAAGCCGCGCGCACAGACGCGGATACGACGGTAGGACCGGACCCAATCGCAGCATAGAGGTGCTTGCTGAACTGACGCGACTGAGGCAGATCGCGCTCGATCCGGCGCTCGTATTCGAAGGCTATCGCGCAGGTGGGGCGAAGACGGCGGCCATCATGGAACTTGTCGAGCAGGCGATAGATACCGGCCATAAGTGCCTCATATTCTCGCAGTTCACGAGCTATCTGGATATCCTGAAGCGCTCGCTTGCCAAACGTGGGGTCTCTTTCTACGAGATAACCGGTGCCACCCCGAAACGCGAACGGGTGCATCTGGTCAATGCGTTCAATGAAGACGATGTGCCCGTGTTCTTAGTGTCGCTCAAGGCCGGTGGCACGGGGCTCAACCTAACAGGGGCATCCGTGGTGATCCACGCCGATCCTTGGTGGAATGCGGCCGCCATCGATCAGGCCACGGATCGCGCGCACAGGATCGGGCAGAGCAAAGCGGTGAACGTCTACAAGATAATCGCGAAGGACACCATCGAAGAGCGCATAGAGCTCCTTCAAGAGAAGAAGACGAAGCTTGCCGACTCCATCATCAAGCGCTCCGATGCGATATCGCTGGCGAACCTTACGAAGGACGAGCTGGAATACCTGCTTAACGACTGATGACAGCGAAGGTCAAGCGAGAGCTTTGCGTGTCGGCCTCGGTAAGGACAACGCGCAGGCTCTGTCCGAGCCGATAGGTCTTTCCGGTATCGCTTCCCCGCAGGACATAGCGCACCGGATCGAAGATGAAGTATTCATCTCCCAGACTGCGCACGGGAACCAACCCTTCAGCGCAATTGTCCAGCCTTACATAAAGCCCATAGGTCGCCACGCCGGATACCACAGCCTCGAAAGCCTGGCCTGTGAACTGCTCCATATACTGCACGATGTGCGCTTTCTGACTGTCAAGGGATGCGGTCTCGGCCACGCGCTCCATCTCAGAGGAATGCTCTGCGATCCACCGAAGCGAATTGACCTCCTGATCGAACTTCTCAGGGCGCCCCAGTATCTGAGCCTTGAGCATCCTGTGAACCACCAGATCCGGATACCTCCTTATGGGGCTCGTGAAATGGCAATATGCCTTGAGGCCTAGCCCGTAATGACCCATGTTCTGCGGCGAATACACCGCGCGCATCATCGCACGCAAGAACAGCATCGTCACCATCTCGAATTCGATGCGCCCTTCGCACTCGTCAAGAACATCTTGTATGACGTGCGGGTTCCCGCGAAGCACGCCATCTGCCTGCTCGCGCTTGAACCATGGGAATTCCTGCAGCACCGCGACCACCTCGGAAAGCGCATCGGTAGCAGGCTTCTCGTGATCGCGATATATGCAAGGCCACTCACGTTCGAAAAGATGCGTTGCGCACACTTCATTCGCGAACACCATCGCCTCTTCGATGAGCTCGGTCGCATCGTTCTTCTCCCGAACGACTATTCCGGTGACATTCCCATCCTCATCCAGCGAGACCTTGGCCTCTTTGGTAGAGAATTCGATCCCGCCTTGGGACGAACGGAACGAGGAGCGAGCCTTTGCCAGCTCGGATGCCCTTTTCAAACGCTCGATAAGATCGTCGGATATGCTCGCCACACTACCGGCATCACCGTATCCGGCATCGCTGTTTTCACCTGCGGCCTTACGTTCGCCCTGGAGCATACTAAGCGCTTCGTCATATGTAAGACGTGCGCTCGAACGCATGACAGCAGGATAGATATCGTAGGCCACGAGCTCCGCGGAATCCGTCACATACATATCGCAAGTGAAGCAAAGCCTATCCTCATCAGGCCGAAGCGAGCAAAGGTCGTTGGACAATTCCTCCGGCAACATGGGAATCACCCGGTCTGCAAGATACACGCTCGTTGCGCGCCGCCTTGCATCCAGATCGATGGAGCTTCCCCATTCCACATAGGCTGAGACATCGGCGATATGTACGCCCAGACGCCAGATGCCCTTTGAGCGCAACTTTGATGCGAGAACGCCGACCTGCCCTATATCATGCCCGTCGAGGAACACCGCGCCGCCCGTCCGGTCAAGCTCGACGCTGCCCGCATCTGCGATATCCGCACCTTCGGTATCCGCGCCTTCGACCTCTACGCGATCGATCGAGATGGCATCATCGAAATCCTTCGCATCGGCCGGATCGATGGTGAAGATGAAGCGATCCCTAAGATCCCGATAGCCCCTCGATAATGCATCGGTCACATCGAGCCTTGCGTCTTTCGCCTGTTCGATGCTCGCATCCGAGAAGCGCGTCTCAAGATCGTACTTTGCGATGACGCGATCCTCAACAAGCCCAAGACTACTCTCATCTCCCAACACCTCTTCGATGACACCTGTCGCCGATGATCGTCTTGTGGGGTATTCGGTTATGCGCACGCGCACGATAGAACCATCCGCAATATCCGGGGATTCTCGCCTGACGGTGAATATATCATGGGTTATGCGGGCGTCATCGGGAACGACTATCCCGAAAGGACCTGCTATCTCGTAGCGACCGACAAGCGATGCGTGCGCCCGCTCAACAACACGCACGACCCGCCCTTCGACCTTCTGCGATCCCTTTGCATCATACGAGCCACTGCGGGATGCACTCTGATGCCTTTTCTTACCGGCCTGCTTCCTGTCCTTCGGAGGTATGCGTGCGATCTGAACCAGATCGCCATCGAATGCTCCATTGGTCTTCGATGCGGGAATGAAGAACTCGCCTTCCGCGGTCTTCACGAAGCCGAAGCCCCGAGGATTGCCCTCGAAGATGCCTTGTGGATCGGCGTAAGCCTTGCGCCGAGTCTTGGGTTTCCTATTAGCCATGTGCCGCCGTGCCTGAATGTCCTATTGGGCACCTACGAGCGATCGCGCTACATCGAAGGCCACAGCCAGCTGATTGTCATTCTCCGGATCCTGTGGATCATCCGCAACGGCAATATCGGGTACAACACCCACACCGTTTATAGCGTGTCCGAGAGGGGTCAGATAATATGCAGCCGTATAGCGCACAGCGCCTCCGAATGTCAGTTCGCGAACCACTTGGACTGAACCTTTTCCCATAGTGGTCTGACCGACCACGGTGGCACGTTGGTTGTCCTGAAGCGCCGATGCCAGAACCTCTGTAGCGGCACATGTGTATTCGTTCACCAGCACGACCAAAGGTGCAGGGGTTATGGTATTTCCGCTCGCGCTCCTCGTTGTGGTGCCGTCCTTGGTCTCGATGCCCACAAGGACACCGCTTTGGATGAACAGGCTTGCCGTATCGAGCGATTGGGTGAGATATCCACCGGGATTATCGCGTATATCCAGCACGAAAGCGGAAGCGCCCTGGGAAAGGAGATCGTCAACGGCCCTCTCCACCAGCTCGGAGACATTGCTGGTTATCTGTCTGATACGCACATATCCCACATTCTCATTGAGCTCGTAGGTAACGTTCTGCTCGGTGTATTCATGGCAGGTCAGCGTTGTGGTGAATTCGGTGCCACGTGTGGCATCAAGGCTTATCGGACGCATCCATGTGATGATGACGTTAGAGCCATCCTCGCGAGCGAGCGCGCCTATCACCTCGATGGTGGACCATTTATGGCTGGAGTCCCCATCTATGGCTTCGACGAAATCGCCTTGCGAAACGCCTCTAGCCTGCGCCTCCGAACCATCCAAGACATCGACCACATATGCGCGCCCGTCATAATCTCCGAAAAGGACACCGATACCGGAATAGGGCTTATCGGCGGTCTCCTTGATGTAATTCTCGTAATCCTCTGAATTGAAGTAGGTCGCATAAGGATCCTGCGTTGACTGCATGAGATTGGCGATCATCAGCTTAGTAGCATCCTGCAGCTCGATGTTGTCCATGCTGTAGGTGGAGATTATGTCTTCCACCTCGCCTATCCTGGCCGAGAGCGCATTGTAGGTGGTCTTGGGATTGGTTGAGTTAGCCACCTGCTCGGACACGTCGGGCGCCTGCATACCCAGCGCCTGCATGAGCTGGACATTCGTCCGCGCAGCGAATCCCGCGACGAAGGCGATGACGATGATGATGAACATCGCCATCAAGAAGCCTATATGCCTGTTGCGGGCATGGGCGCGCATAGAAGCCGACAGCTTCTTCAGCATAGCTGTATTTTGACGCCTGTTCCCCAACCTTCAGCTTTTCAGATGCTCTTCGCCTAGACCTTCAGATAACGGCGCATGGCGATAGCCGATCCGATAAGACCGATTATGAGACCTGCCACGATAAGAATGGCGTAGATCCCCAGATAGACCAGATCGGGCACCGAGAAATCGAGGAAGCGGATAGCGTTTTCAAGTTGCGGGAGCGCGAACATGCGCAGCGCCTGTATGACACCGACCGCCAAAAGCGATCCGATAAGCGCATGAAGAGCACCTTCCATCAGGAACGGCCCACGAATAAAGCCATTCGATGCTCCTACAAGGCGCATGATCGCGATCTCCTTGCGACGAGCAAGGATAGCCAGGCGGATGGTGTTGTTGATGAACACCAGCGCGATGAAGATCAGAAGGATGATAAGCGCACCGCCGATGTAGCGCACATAGTTGGTTATCTGGAACAAACGCTCAACGGTTCCCTGACCATACTTAATGGAATCGCCCACGTTGTTGGGATCCTCGCAGATCTGCACGTAGGTGGCATTGCTCTCGATGGCAGCAGCCACGCTCTCGACAGATTGCGGATCGTTCAGCTCGACATCGATGGAGGCAGGAAGCGGATTCGTCCCGTCCAACTGCTCGATGATCTCGGGGTTGGATGTCATGGAATTGCTGAAGTTCTCTAACGCCTGCTCTTTCGTGGTGAAACCAACAGAGGACACATCGGGCATGCTGCGGATCTCGTTCATCACGCGATCGATGTCGGAATCGGGAGCGTCATCGGACACGTACGCGGTGATGGAGACTTCGCTTTCGACCGAGGACATTAGGTTCTCGAGCATCGAACCTGCTACCAAGAACACTCCGATGATCAAAAGCGACAGGAATATCGTGATTATGGAACCGAGCGCAGTTGAAAGGTTGCGCGCGAACCCCTGGAGGGATTCCTTGAAGAAGTAACCGATACTAGACATCGAAGCCGTACACCCCCCTATCCTGGTCGC
>CAYXZC010000045.1:8992-15444 GCA_964469815.1 uncultured Eggerthellaceae bacterium
GAGGGCGATGACGCGCCTTCTCATATTGTCGACCATCTCGCGGTCATGCGTTGCCACGAGCACGGTGGTTCCGGTACGGTTGATGCGCTCGAGCAGATCCATGATGCCGCGCGATGTCTGCGGATCGAGGTTTCCTGTGGGCTCGTCGCAAATGAGAAGCGGAGGCCTGTTCACGATGGCGCGAGCGATGGAAACACGTTGCTGCTCGCCACCGGAGAGCTGATCGGGCTTCTTGTTCACCTTTTCCTGCAAACCGACAAGGCGCAAGACCTCGGGAACCTGCGTGCGCACCACATGCTTGGATTTCCCGATTACCTCGAGCGCGAATGCGACATTCTCGAACACCGTCTTATTGGGCAGGAGCTTGAAGTCCTGGAAAACACAACCGATGTTGCGACGAAGATAAGGCACGCGCCAGTTGCGCATAGAGCTTAGATCCTCATCGGCAACATAGATATGACCTTGGGTGGGCTTGATCTCTCTGGTGAGAAGCTTGATGAAGGTGGACTTTCCCGACCCGGAATGCCCTACCAAGAAGAGGAATTCCCCCGCAAAGATCTGCAAGGACACATCGGATAATGCCGGCTTGTTCGGTTGAGCCGGATATATCTTCGTAACATGTTCGAAGGTGATAACGGGTGCACCGAGTTGCTGGTGGGTCTCATTCACATCGAGAACAGGGAGTGCCTGCGAAAGTTGCGATGTGAGCTGCGCTTTGGACTGCATCGGGTTCATAGGTGCCTGTCCCGGTCCATGGGCGCCCACACGGGATTGTCGGCCACGACCTCTGTTTTGTGCCACAGTATGCTCCGTTCGAAATATCCTATTTACTGAGACGTAGATAGTATAATTCTAGCAGTTATCGCATCACTTGCAGACTTTTTTCACAGAATCGACTATCGCTGCAGCATCAAGCCCGAAAAACCCAAGCAGCTCTTCGAATTCCCCGGATTTGCCGAATCTATCCTGCACAGCCACGAAAGCGCAGGGTACAGGATGATTTTGAACCAGCAGATGGGATACCGCCTCGCAAAGACCACCATTGACGGAATGCTCTTCACAAACAACGGCATACCCTGTCTTGCGCACCGATTTAAGGATAGTTTCAGCATCCAAGGGCTTGACGGAGAACGCATCTATCACTTCAGCGCTGATCCCCTCATCTTCAAGGGCTTGGGCAGCAAGGAGCGCTTGTTGGATCTCTACACCGTTGGCTATGATGGAGACATCCTGTCCTTCGCGCACCACATAGGCGCGCCCCACCTCAAGATCGACATCGTCATCATAGACACATGGCACAGCGGCACGGCCGAGACGAACATAGATGGGTCCCGGCGTTTTGGCAGCAAGCCTGATAGCGGCACGGGCAGAAGCATAATCTGCCGGCACGAGCACGCGCATGTTGGGAACAGCCCGCATGAGCGCTACATCTTCGAGCATCTGGTGAGAGCCGCCATCGGGGCCGACGGAAATCCCTGCATGGGTGGGCGTGAGCTTCACGTTCAAATTCGAATAGCACAGCGTGTTTCGGATCTGGTCGTAGGCGCGCCCGATCCCGAACACGGCGAACGACCCGGTAAAAGCGATGTTTCCTGCCAATGAAAGCCCCGCTGCAACATCTATCATATTCTGCTCAGCGATGCCGACATTGAACAGGCGATCCGCATAGTCAGGATCCGCAGCGGCGAATTTCGCAGTTGTCGTCGATCCCGTAAGGTCGGCATCCACAGCAACGATCGGCATGCCCTCATCGGCAAGCTCGGCAAGCGTAACGCCTAGAGCTGCACGTGTTGCCTTCTTCTGATCACGCTTAGAGGCGTCAGCCAGTTTCACCAATTCGATCTCCTCCTAAGCGCTGATCGCGTCAAGCTCTTCAAGAGCCTGCCTCACCTGATCGGCATTCGGTGCCTTACCATGCCAACCTGCTTCGTTTTCCATGAATGAAACGCCTTTGCCTTTGACGGTCTTGGCGATAACGGCAACGGGCTTGCCGCCCTTGGCCTTCTTGGCATTCGTTAGGGTTTCTATGATCGCATCTATGTCGTGGCCGTCCATGTGCATGACATCCCATCCGAAGGCATTGAACTTCGATCCGATATCCTCAGGGTTGCAGACATCCTCGATGTTACCGTCGATCTGGAGCGAATTGTTATCGATGATGGCGATAAGGTTATCTAGCTTTTGGTGGGCAGCGAACATAGCAGCTTCCCATACTTGCCCCTCCTCGCATTCGCCATCTCCTAGAAGCGTGAAAACGGTTGCCGGACTGTCCTTCAAGCGAAGGCCGCAAGCAAGCCCGCAAGCGATGGACAGCCCTTGTCCGAGAGAACCGGTCGATACCTCCACTCCGGGAAGAAGGGATGCGTCGGGATGCCCTTGAAGCCGGCTTCCAAGCTTGCGCAATGTTTGCAATTCCTCTTTGGGAAAATACCCGCTGTGCGCCAGCACGCAATAAAGCGCCGGTGCGGCATGACCCTTCGCAAGGATGAAGCGATCGCGATCCTGCATCTCAGGATCGGATGCATCGTGGTTCAAAACGCCGCCCATGTAGAGCGAAGCGAGTATGTCTATACAGGAGAGGGATCCACCGGGATGCCCGCTTCCAGCCTCTCCGATCATGCGGATGATGTCTTTGCGCATCTCATTGGATGCATAAGCAAGATCGTCCATGCAGAATAGCCCCTAACGATGTGTTTGGAATACCGAATACATTATAGATTCAACACAGCCACCCACGCACAACAATATCCCGAAATGCGCGACAAGCGGATGCATAGCTTGTCACTTGCATTTATGTCTTATACTTTGCAAACCCAAGATATACATGAAGGTCGAAGGTATCCCTTTTCGATTTGCTCTGAACACTATCTTTAATATGCTTTCGCAAGAAAGCAATATATGAATGCATGAGGGAGCGAACCGCTGATGCGAAGCATCGAGAGTGAGCACAGTTGAATTGATGCTGATTATGGCTTGTGCCTTGAACGGCGATTCTGCAGGGCAAGAAAACTGTGGTATAAACCACCGCAGTTTTCGCAGCCCGAAGCCAAGCCGGAAAGGTACAAGCCATAATCGAAAAGATAATGCGAAAAGGGATACCTTCGGCCTTTATAGAATAGAGTTGCTCGAAATAAAAAGGAATCTTGGCTATGACAGGCTATTGAGAAGCCCGCCATTTGTGATATCCGAGCACGAACTCATCGATATCGCCATCAAGGACCGCATCGACGTTACCCGTTTCGATACCGGTGCGCACATCCTTCACGAGCTGGTACGGATACAGCACGTAATTGCGTATCTGGCTTCCGAACGAATTATCCATGCGCTCTCCGCGAAGATCGTCTATCTCTTCCTGCCTGCGAGCCTCTTCCAATTCATAGAGCTTGGCCTTCAAAACCCGGAATGCTGCTTCTTTGTTCTGCAGTTGGCTCTTCTCATTCTGGCAGGTGACAACGATGCCGGTGGGCATATGCGTCAAGCGCACGGCTGAATCCGTCGTGTTGACGCATTGTCCCCCAGGGCCGCTTGAGCGATACACATCAACCCGCACATCTGCTGGGTTTATCTCCACCTCGATATCATCGGGCAATACAGGAAGAACCTCGACGCCAGCGAACGTGGTGTGCCTGCGCTTCTTGTCGTCTGTGGGAGAGATGCGCACAAGCCTGTGAACCCCCGCCTCGCTCTTCAACATGCCGTACGCATTTCGTCCTGAGACCTGGATCGTGGCCTTGTCAAGCCCAATGCCCTCGCCCGGAACCACATCGAGCTCGGTGACCTTCCAGCCCTTGTCGGCAGCATAATGACTGTACATGCGAAACAGCATATCGGTCCAGTCCTGGGCCTCAAGGCCGCCTTGACCGGGATTGAGCGAAAGGATGGCATCCTCGGAATCGAAACGACCCGAGAACCACGATTCGACCTCCAAAGCATCAAGGGCATCGCCTAGACGAGCGATGGTGGATTCATATTCTTGCAAGAAGGCATCGTCTTCACCCGAAAGCTCAAAGGCGGTAGCTGCATCATCGAGAAGCGAACATGCATCCTCGTATTTCGCCAGCAATTCCCTTATGTCCGAAGCCTTCTTCGAGACGACCTGAGCATTGGATGCATCATCCCAAAAATCGGAACGCGACATCTGCTCTTCGAGCGAAGAGAGCTCTTCGGAAAGCTGGTCTATATGCAAGAAACCCTTTGCATCGGATATTCGCTCTTCGAGTTCTATGAGTTCTTTAGGTTGAGCCATCTATCTTAAGCCCCATGACATTTCTTGTACTTCTTGCCGCTTCCGCAGGGACACGGGTCATTGCGTCCTACGTTGGCGAAAGGATCTTCCTTGTCCTTCACGAAGGTACCGGCGCTGCTCTGCGAAGGCTTCGGCGTTGGAGGAACCGCCGCGTCTATGCCGGCTTGCGTAGCTGCCCTTACGGTCTTCGAAGCAGTATTGCCCTCGGAGAGAGCCTCTTCAGGAGACGAATAAGTAAGATCGCGATCCTCCTCTTCCTTCTTCGGAGCCTCGATCTTGATCGAGATCTGCAAACGAAGCAGCGTTCGGAGGAAATCATCATACATCACAGATGTCATGTTATGGAATGCCGAATACGCTTCGTTCTTGTACTCGACCAGAGGATCGCGCTGACCGATCGCGCGGAGGCCTATGCCTGTCTTGAGATAATCCATCTCCTGCAGATGCGCCATCCATTTCACATCGATGACGCGCAGCATGATCTGGCGGGATAGCTTGTCCATCGCATCCTCGCCGATCACATCCTCTTTCTCCTGCAGGACGCCGAGCAGATAATCCGTGAGCGCCTCTGCGACCACGGCCGGATCATCATCGTGATCGATCTCATCCACTTTGAAATCCTCGCGGCCGGACATGTTGAAGGCCCAAAGCTCCAACGCGCGGGTATCCCAATCGTCACTTGCCCCATCATCGGTGAGCATCTCGGATACCTGCGAATCGACCGCATCGGATACGATGACCGGGATGCGCTCCTCGATGCTCTTACCATCGAGGATGGCATTGCGCTCCTCATAGATTGCCTTGCGCTGGAGGTTCATGACATCGTCGTATTCAAGGACGTTCTTCCTGGCAGCGAAGTGCATCGATTCGACCTGGCGCTGGGCGCTCTCGATCGATTTGGATACCATCGATGCTTGGATGGGCATATCATCCTCGAGACCTGTCTTCTGCATCATGGAGGATATGGTGTCCATGCGGTTTCCGCCGAACAGACGCATGAGATCGTCTTCCAAAGAAAGATAGAACTGCGTGACACCCGGGTCGCCCTGACGTCCGGCACGACCGCGGAGCTGATTGTCGATACGGCGCGACTCATGGCGCTCGGTACCGATGACACACAGACCGCCTGCTTCCTTGACGCGCGCCTGCTCTTCAGAGCATATCTCCTTAGCCTCGGCAAGAGCCTCTTCGCGAACCTCTTCGCTCGCGAAGAGCTCGTTGGCCTCACCATCCTCATCGAACTCTGACGCATCCGGGTCGTATCCGCGCTCGCGCAAGATGTCCTCGGCAAGGATGTCGGGATTTCCGCCGAGGAGGATGTCGGTACCACGGCCGGCCATGTTGGTCGCGATCGTCACCGCTCCAACGCGCCCTGCCTGGGCAACGATATGAGCCTCGCGCTCATGATGCTTCGCATTCAACGTCTCATGCGGGATGCCGCGCTTGTCGAGCAGTCGCGAAAGTCGCTCGGATGTCTCCACCGAAACCGTACCTATAAGACAGGGCTGACCCATCGCATAGCGATCGGCGATATCATCTGCCACCGCATTGAACTTGGCATCTATGGTGCGGTACACAAGATCGTTCAGGTCCTGCCTGATGACCGGGCGGTTCGGTGGGATGGCGAATACCGGAAGGTTGTAGATCTGACGGAACTCGGCGTCCTCTGTCATAGCGGTACCGGTCATGCCGGAGAGCTTGTCGTACAAGCGGAAGTAATTCTGCAACGTGATGGTGGCAAGCGTTTGGTTCTCATCAAGGATCTTCACCTTCTCCTTCGCTTCGAGCGCCTGGTGAAGGCCTTCAGAATAGCGCCTGCCTTCCATGATGCGGCCGGTGAACTCATCGACGATCTTTACCTCACCATCGATGACCACATAGTCGACATCTCGATGGAACAGAAACTGCGCCTTCAAGGCCTGCTGAAGGTGATTGGCCAGCTGGCCGGATGGGTCGTTGTAGATATCGTCTATCCCGAGCATACTCTCGATGCGCTCAAGACCGACCTCGGTAGCAGTGATCGTGCGCTTCGCCTCGTCCATGTCGAAATCTTCGCCCTCTTTGAGGCGCGGCATGACGGCGGCGAACCTCTTGTACGTCTCTGCCGCCCGGCTTCCGGCGCCCGAGATGATGAGCGGGGTCCTTGCCTCATCGATGAGGATGGAGTCGACCTCGTCGACCACGGCGAAATGATGCCCGCGCTGCA
>CAYXZC010000046.1:0-15244 GCA_964469815.1 uncultured Eggerthellaceae bacterium
TCGGTTTGCGAGAGGAGCTCCAGGGCTGCAGCTGCATCCGATGGGTCGGAATCCAGCAAGATAAGATCGGATCCTTTTGCAACTTCAAGATCGAACGGATCATCAACAACGATCTTGCGTGGAAGATCAGGATAGCTATCCACAGGATCGATAACATTCACGATATCGTTATCGGTTCCGAAAATATATACGCATATAGTGGCTTGATACATATGATGCTCCCAGCAGTGCTCCTGCCGTGATCGATGCATTACCGGACGATCAACGGCTCTCGGCAAAATCACCCTGATTGCATCCAATTATAACGATTTGCAAACAGTATTGTGATGCTGACGGTATTTGACATGAATATATCCATCAAATGCACGCCTTTACATCCCCTACCTTCAATAGGATGCTCTACATAAGAACATGATCTCGAGAACTTATATCCTTATTTACGTATAATTTGCATATAGATGGCGGATCGAACCGTAGCGCGCTTTACATGACGCGCAATACAGCAACGAGGTGGGATATGATCAAGACCGGAACCAATGAAGCACCGTTGACCTCACAGGATTGGAACGAACTATGGAACGTAAAGCAATCCTTGCATCAACTGAACCACGATGCCGACTTTTGGAACTCTCGTGCAAAGAGCTTCACGAACAAGGACACTCCGGGGTCATACACTGATCGATTCTTGGCGCTTGCCGACATCAAGCCAGGCGACAGCGTGTTCGATATGGGTTGCGGAACAGGCAATCTATCCATCCCACTCGCTCGCAATGGGCACAAGGTCTTATCTGCGGATTTTTCCACCGCGATGCTCGCGCAACTGACCAAACGGATCGAAGAAGAGGGATTGAAAGACATTTGCGTACGCGAGCTATCCTGGGAAGACGATTGGGGAAAAGCAGGCATAGAACCCGATAGCTTCGATGCATGCATCGCATCAAGATCGATCATCACGCATGACATCCGAGAATCATTATTGAAGTTGAGCTCGGTTGCAAGAAGATACGTCTGCATCACCTTATCATGCGATTCCTCACCACGGATCGATGACAGAGCAATGCGTGATATCGGATTGAGGGTGCATCCCAGCTACGATGATGCCTATACGCTTGCGATCCTTCAAGGTGAAGGTTTCTATCCGAAAGTGGACTACATCGAGACCGACCGTGTCGACATCTTCGATGGCTTCGCTGCTGCGATGGAAAAATATTCCCGTATGGTCGAGGCATCGATCACGCAATATGGTTCGGATATCTCCAAGGATGTTGCATTGGAGCGGCTCGATGAATGGCTTCATGCCAATCTGGTGAAGATGCCTATCTCAGATGGAAGAGAAGGACTTGCACTTGAGAACCCTCGAACCGCCACCTGGGCTTTCATGTCTTGGGAAGTTTAAGGTTCCGAAAGCCTGGAACGACTCTCGGAACCGAAATATCACCTGAATGATCTATTCATAGATCATTCAGCCCTAAGAGCTTCCACAACGTTATCCGCCTTGCAACGCCTCATGCCGTATGCCACCGATATTCCCACTGCCAAGGCTGTCATGGCAATGGCTATCACAACATATCCCCATGGAAGTGTGAATGCCAACCCGCTCATGGACTGCCCTATCGCCGAATAGAGCAGATACGATATGAAGACCGATACGATCATCCCGGGAATGAGCCCCGCGATCCCGAAGTGCATGCACTCATCAACGATCATGCGATGGAACTGCTTCGTCGAAAGCCCGATCGATCGCATGACAGCGAATTCACGACGGCGCAGGATCAGCGAATTGGTAACTGTATTGAAGACGTTGGCCATTGCGATAAGAGTGAGTATCACAGTGAACAGAAGGCAGAACACATTCACGATAGTGGCCATCATCTGCGCAGTATCCATCTCGGAGATATAATCGTTGTACGAATAGAACGCCAATCCGAACGGCACATCATCATGGAAATACTTGGATCCTTCAGATGAGAGGGTCTCCGCTAGAGCGGCATGATCGCCATCGACCGCATCGAATTGGCTCTTGAAGATCGGGTTCGTCATGCCGAACGATTGCTCATGAGCCACTGACATCGGGAACACCAAGCCAAGATACGAGCTGTTCCCGCCTACAACTAGCGGAGGCTCATCAGCAAGTGCCGATACTTCGATGCCGACCTTTTCCACATCCACATCAGCGAGCGTCAGATCCTTGCGCGATACAGAATCATCACCATCCTCCATTATCTGTGGAGCAACATAGGACATGGCACCCTCAGGCGTGCTCTCCGTCATGATGGAAGGATACGCGGGATACCGATCCATGTACGTGGCGCTTGCGATGACATCCATGTGCCCGGTGCTCTTGAGCATTTCCTTCAGCAGATATGTCGAGCCGTTGTTGCCGTATCCCTTCGCTATGCCGATAGCATGCGGGTCTTGCGCATCGTGATATTCAGCCGGATCGATGCCCAGACTTCGCGCGTATTCATCGAATGTCTCATCATCCACATAATAGATCAGCGTTGTAGCCAAGAAGTTGTCCTCATCGGATCTGGAACCTATGCCAGTTCCCGCATTGTCCTCTTCCAGGCCGGATCCTGCCATATCGGCGGGAAGCGTTGCGGTCACCGTTGAGTAGAGCATCCACCCTTTAGGTATGGTGTTCTCCGATCCGGAAAGGAAATCATATGCACCCTCGAAGGCATCGACCTCTTTTGCGAACTGCGTGTTATCGGCATCGTATAGTTGCTCGGCATCGAATGGCGGCACGAGGTCTCGCTCCTGTGCTTCGAACTGCGCCGTTACGCCAACCTCACCTGCTGTTGTATATCCGCCCGTTGCAGCATCCACGAGCGTGGAGAGAAACGCATTCAAGGAACCGGCCGTCATGAGCAGGACGATGGCAAGTGCAAGGGATATCGCTGCGGTGCGCCCCTTGGACGATCCGCGCTTTCGGTTGACCAGCGCAAGCTTGCCGCCAACGCCGAAGAGCCTATCCGCTAGACCGTGTGCACGCCAAAGCTTTCTTGGATCGGTTGCGCTTTGCGCCCTCTTCTCGCCGCGCTTCGACACACGCGAACCATTCGTTAAACGAAGGGAGTCGATTATGTTCGTGCTGCTCGCGCGCTTTGCCGGGATCCAAACCGACAATAGCACGGTTATCAAAGTGAGCACAACGGTGAGCGCGATCACCATTCCCTCTACCTTGAGCTCGAAGGGCACGATACCATTGCCTGCCAATTGCGCGATCGACGGACCTAGGATAGCGAACGTTATCGCACAGCCGCCCACTCCGATGAGAAGGCCTAGCGGCACGCCCACAACAGCCACGATGAGCGCTTCGAGGATAACAGCGCGTCGAAGTTGACGCCGTGTTGCTCCCACCGAGGAGAGCAGACCGAATTGGCTCGTGCGCTCAGCTACGGATATGGCGAACGCATTGAAGATGAGCGATATGCAGGCCAAGATGATGACAACGGAAAGTATGATGATGAGCCCATAGAATGTCGTCCAGATCGAGGTGTCGCTTGCGATGCCCATGAAACGCAACATCGCGACATGAAGCTCTATGGAGCTGTCCGGAAAGACCTCTTCGGCCACATCGCGCACCTCATCCGAATTCTGAACGCCATCCATGACGAGGAACGTCTCAGCGAAATCGGTCATCGGCGGCTCGTCCACTGTCAGAGCGATCGTTCCCACTCCGCTGTAGAGCGCATAGTTCACACGGTCGTAGAAGCCAACGACGGTGTAGGCTCGCTCTTCCTTATCGATGAGCCTCTCCTCGAAGTATCCGTTGTCCGTTTCTGGATCGAGATAACCCATCGCAGAGGAGAGCGGCGTTCCGTCCTCTATGCTGGCCTCGATGCCGACGCCCGAATCACCCGCACCGACACGGCTCCAACCCGACTCCATGCTGGCATCTTCGTGCCCTTCTGTGGCTTTGGCCACCCGACGACCCACATCGAACGTTATGGTATCGCCGATATCGATGCCATCATCCGTCTTCCAACGATCGAAGAGGAGCACCTCACCGGCGCGCTCGGGCATGCGGCCTTCACTGGCATGTATTCCGAGGATATCCCCTATGTTCCCATCGGCTGATAGGATCGCTTGGTAGCGTCCCATCACCTGTTGCTCTTCTTTGGTAAGCTCTGCGAATCCCACATCGCGAAGTGTTGCGATATCGGTTATGCTCGGATCATCCTTGGCATTCGCAAGGCCAGCGTCAAGCTCAGCTTCGCTATCTGTGGACGCCATCGCCATCCAGGTGCCGCTTGTTGCGGCCTCTGTCCTGTAGAGGAAATCTGTCAGAGATGTGTAGGAGGTCATAACGGCTGTCAGCAATGCGGCTGCAAGCGCCACACCGATGATGGTAACGAACGTTCGCACCCGGTTCGCACGCAAGGATTTTAGCGTGAAGTTGGTCATGGCACTCATCGGCGGATCCTCTCATCGCGTACGATCCTGCCGTCCTCGATCGCGATGATCCTGTCCGCCGCAAGCGCTATCTCCTCGTCATGCGTGATGACGATCATCGTCTGACCGAATTCCTTGTTAGAATCGCGAAGGAGCTGCATGATCTCGCAGCTGTTATGCGTGTCGAGGTTGCCTGTGGGCTCATCGGCAAGCACCACAGCCGGTGCATTCATGAGCGCACGTCCGATGGCCACACGCTGCTGCTGTCCACCGGAAAGCTGGCGCGGAAGATGCCCTTCACGATCACGCAGCCCAAGTCTGTCAAGAAGCCCATTCAAACGCTCGGCATTCACGCGTCGACCATCGAGCGCCACAGGAAGCGTCATATTCTCGACCACATTGAGAACTGGGACGAGGTTGTAGAACTGATAGATCAGTCCCACTTCCCTGCGGCGGAACACGGCCAATTGCTCGTCGCTTCTTGAGTAAACATCATTGCCGTTCAAAAGGACATTTCCCGAAGTTGGTCTGTCCACGCCTCCGATCAGATGCAGCAATGTGGATTTACCGGATCCCGATGACCCTACGATGGCGATGAATTCACCTTCCTCCACACTGAAGGTAACGTCATCGAGCGCACGCGTGGCAGTCTCGCCCTGCCCGTAGATCTTCGTCAGATGGTTGACCTTCAAGATCTCCATATCGAATCGCCTTTCTCCCATTTGGTTCCTATGCTGGGATAAAGTATGGATCACGTGCATTTTTCGCCCATAACGCGCAGATTACATTATTGTAAGCCGACGATGGATGTGAGCTTAGTGTGAGATTAGGACGGGGCTAATCTCAGATGCGAACTTAGTGTGAGTTTAGCACCGTCCTAATCTCACATTACTGATCTCGCATTGGGCAGATCTGAAGATCTGCACTACGAGTCGCAAGGATCAAAAGCGGATGCAACTTGGCTTCCTATACCACGACCTTGGGAAACGCGATCGTAAATCGCGCACCGCCCTCCTCGCGATTGGCAGCACGGATCGTTCCCTCTTGAGCTGAAACGAGAGCTTGCGCAAGCGACAATCCGATCCCGAAGCCACTTGGGGCGAAGCTTCTGGCGCTCTCTCCCGCCGTTCCACAAGAATCCGCTCGCCCGCGATAGAACCGATCGAAAACATAGGGAAGGTCGGTTGCATCTATGCCGCACCCCGTATCCTCTATCTCGATCGTCGTGGCCAGAACGTCCTCCTTCGCGCTTATCGTGATAGACCCGCCGGAAGGTGTATGCTCCATGCAATTCTTCACGATGTTCTCCACCGCTTCTGCCGTCCAAAGCACATCCCCTTGGAAGGTGGCATTATCATCGATCGCAAGGCCCAGCCGGATGTCATGCAGATCGAGCGCCGCTTCAAGCGGTGCCACCGCCCGTGCTACCACCTGCTCACACGGAGCCGTCTTGCGCTCGACATGCATCGCACCCGCATCTATCTTCGCGATCTTGAGCAGGGTCGTCACGAGCCAAGAGACACGCTCTATCATAGATTCGAGCTTGCGAAGAGCCATCTTGCGATCATGTGGATCCTCCGAGCGCTCGATCGCAGGCAGCATCAGCGTGATGGCTGTTAACGGAGTGCGTATCTGATGCGAGATGTCGGCCAGCGAATCGGCAAGCGCATTTCGCTCGGATGCAAGCTGCTCGCTTGTGCGAGAAAGCCGCGCCACCATCTTCGCGAGCTCGTTGGAAAGGATCGCGATGTCGCCCTCTTTGCTTGTCGAGAAATCCACACGCCGACCGTTGTGAAGCACCTCATCTATCTCGAAAGCAAGGCGCTTGACCTGATGATGCCGGTAGAACGAGATGGCTAGAAAGAAGATGAACGCTGCCATACCGGTAAGGACGACCCAGGGCATAGCGGCGATGGGCGATATCAAGAAGATGCAGAGCACTATCACGAGCCAAAATGCGCTTTGCCGTGCGATGGTCATCGATGATCCCACGCTACTCACCCACCTTATACCCAAGTCCGCGAACCGTCATGATGATCTTCGGCTCAGCAGGATCGGTCTCGATCTTCTCGCGCAGACGCTTCACGTAGACGTTCAGAGCGTTATCCGAGACGTATTCGCCCGCCGTGTCCCAAATGGCATCGCGAAGCACCTCGCGCGTAACGAGCTTACCCTTATGCTGCAGAAAATAGAGGAGCAACCGGTATTCGAGCGCAGACAGATACACCTCTTCACCCGCTTTCGTGACCGCAGCAGACGTTGCATCCAGGCGAATGTCTCCGGCTACAAGAATGTTTTCAGCCGCATTCGTGCGACGAAGCGCGCCTTTGATGCGCGAAACCAGCTCCCGGGCGCGGAAAGGCTTGGCGATGTAGTCGACCGCACCCATGTCCAGTCCTGCCACCGTGGAGTATTCATCATCAGATGCCGTAAGGAAGATGACGGGCATATCCGGAGCCGCCTCACGCGCGGCAGCGCATACCGCAAAACCGTTGCCTTCGGCGAGCGTCACGTCCAGAAGGGCTATAGCGAACGCCTCTTCGCCCAAAGCCTCGCAAGCGGCCGCCTGCGTTGCGCATGACCTGACGAAAAATCCTTCGTTTTGGAGGAGACTCGTGAGTGCACTCACGATGGATGGATCATCTTCGACTAAAAGGATCTTCATGGTGATCTCCCGATCGAAATCTTTACAGACAATAAGAACATCATACTATCCGAACAGCCAAGATTTCCTTCCGGAAAACCATATTACGGATCAGTAAGAGATGCTTGGAGCATCTCTAGGTTTTTTTGATCATGACTACGAATGAATGATCATAAGCCTAAAAATCCAGCACCTTGCCGATGTTCGCGCGAATACAGAGATCGGCTGTTCTGTCTACAGGCGTTGCATCCCTGTTCACGATAGCAAGATGACTGCCATTGAAGTAGTGAAGCAGCCCCGCAGCTGGATAGACCGCAAGCGACGTTCCCGCGATGAGAAGCAGATCCGCTGTGTTGATGGCTTTTATCGCAGCCTCCATGGTCGTCTGATCGAGAGGCTCTTCGTATAGAACCACATCGGGCTTGACGATACCGCCGCATGCGCAGCGAGGCACACCGTCCTTCGAATCTTCGCGAAGCGCGAGTATTTCCTGCAGATCGTATGCACGACCGCAATCCATGCAGAAGTTCCTGTGCACGCTTCCATGCAGCTCGAGCACATTCTTGCTGTCTGCCGTCTGATGCAGTCCATCGATGTTCTGCGTTATCACCGCCTGACAGATACCTTCGTGTTCGAGCTCAGCAAGCTTGCGATGAGCCTGGTTGGGCTTCGCCTCGAGCGCGATCATCTCGCTTGTGTAGTAGTCATAGAACTGATCAGGATGCGCATCGAAGAAAGTGCGCGAGATCATCGTTTCCGGAGGGTAGGGGTATTTGGCACGCTGGTTGTAAAGGCCGTTCGCACTTCGGAAATCCGGGATGCCGCTTTCGGTGGAAACCCCCGCGCCCCCGAAGAACACCATCCCGCCCTTCGGGCAGTCTCCGATCCATTGCCGAAGCGTTTCTATCTTTTCCTGTTCACTCTTATCCATTATGCATGCCTTCGAGATTTGCTGCTGTTCCCAGTTACCAACGAACCTGATCTAGATTCGGTGGATTCTTTTGAAAGGATGATCCTATCCCATAGAATACTCTTAAAGCGGTCAAGATATAGAGACACAAAGAGAAGTTATGGCGAAAGAACTCAACGATATGAGCCTCGAGGAACTATGGGAGCTGTTCCCTATCGTTTTGACCGAGCATAGGCCATGTTGGAAGGAATGGTTCGCCGAGGAAGCCGAAGAGCTAGAAGCGCTGCTTGCATCGGATATTCCCTGTAAGATCAGTCATATCGGCAGCACAGCTGTTCCCGACATTTGGGCAAAGCCGATCGTGGACATATTGATCGAACTTCCCAACAGTGCGGCTATTGCTAATGCGAAGGAACGCCTTTCATGCAACGGCTATATTCGCATGTCGAAAGACGACTTCAACAAAGGCTACACCCCGCAAGGCTTCGCTGATCGCGTATTCCATGTGCACTTGCGGCTGATGGATGATGCCGATGAGGTGCTCTTTCGCGATTATCTGATAGAGCATCCCGATGTTGCGAGGGAGTACGAAGCACTGAAGTTCTCACTTTGGAAGAAGTATGAGCATGATCGCGATGCATATACGCAGGCTAAATCGGGTTTCGTCAAAAGATGCACAGATCTTGCAAAGAAGGATGCCAGCAACACGAACTCGGATACTTGACATATTTAGCTACGTCTCCGATGTTCTAATGCCCATCCCCCTTGGGTCGTACAGGTTGACCGTAGCACAGGCCTTCAGGTCTGCCATAGGGTTCGTTTACATCACAAAACGAGACATCGAGCTGCGCCTCTACCCCTTTCTCGCCCTAATATCTCAAAGCACAAATTGAAACAGCAAGAGCAATCCCACGAAGAAGACCGCATTCAAAAGCCCGAACCTGATGAGAAACCGTCCCATGGTCGGCGCGCCGGGTTCGCGTAAAGGTGCGAACACCTTTCGCGATAGACTGAAATATCGGATCGCGATAAGGCTCGCAAGCGATCCGACGAACGTCCCGGCACCACCGATATTGACGCCCACGAGCAAAGCCTGCCACCCTTCCGTAAAATGCGAAAGAATGACCGCCGCTGGCACATTGCTGATGACCTGGCTGGTCAGAGCAGATGTCAACAAGCCAGCATCGTTCATCAGCGGCGTCAGGACATTCTCCAAAAAAGGCAGACGCGACATATTTCCCGCAAAGATGAAAAAGAATAGGAATGTTGCAAGCAATGCATAATCGACTTCCGCAAGGGTTCTTCGATCGCTGATCGCGATCGTTGCTGCGATCACGACAACGGCCAGCAATAATGGAATCACCCGAAATACGGCAAGCAATGTTATAGCGAAGAGGACGCAATATGCCAGAAGCCGTCGACTATCTAGCGGCATCCTTGAGTCCTCATTCATACCAACGCTTGGCATTTGAATCCTCGCTCTTGAGGTCAAAAGCCACGTTGCAACCATGATTCCGACAAGAGAGACGAAGAACGGCGGCATCATAATGCCAAAGAACTCGCCCAATTCCAATTGATAGCGTGAATAGAGATAGAGGTTCTGTGGATTGCCGAACGGCATGATCATTCCGCAGAGATTTGCCGCCAGCGCCTGCAGGGCGAACACGGTCGGCAAAAGGACGACCTGACGCATCCCAACGATCACTGATGCTGAAAGCGGAAGCATGATGATCAACGCGATATCATTGGTGAACGCCATTGAGAATACAGATGTTACAACGACCATGGCGAACACGATAGTTCGCGGTTGACGGTTGAGCCCGATGATCGTGCGCGCAACGCGATCGAAAGCGCCGATACGCCGCAAAGCGCATCCAACCGCTAGCACGCAGAATAGGCAACCTATCGTCTCCCAGTCAAAATAGTCAAGGTAGACCCGATCGGGCGGAACAGCCACCATAGAAGCTATCGCCGCAACGGCAGCAATGGCGAGCATCCAATGCTCTCGGAATAGCCTTGCTAACACCGGCGCCTCTTTGCTATTTGTATCTTTTGATTGGGTCACCATGATCCGATAATTATACGGCTACGACCTGAGGCACGCGTTGCACGTCGCTATGCCGAAGAGCACATCGCACTCCTCAAATGATGGGCAATGAATACGGATTCCTCATGATACTGTTTAGCGGATAGAAGCGTCGCGCAGGACTTCAAGCCTTTTACGTTGTAACATGGCATGCTCATTCCATGCTTTCGTGTCTAAATCATAAGAGTGCGCATTCTCCTCGCATGATATAATGTTATAACATGTTATACGATAGATCGAGGCATACATGGTAGAAGCCACTTTATCGAAAATAGGCAACAGTATGGGTGTCTTATTGCCGAAATCATTGCGCACAGAAGCGGCTTTAGATGCTGATCAACTTTTACGCATAGAGTCTCCGCGAAAAGGCGTAGTCGTAATAACTTCTGTATGCGATGATCGCGACCGACTCTCGATTCTCGAAGAAGCACAGGATCGAATACAGAACCGCATGAAGCGCATCAAAAAATGGCCGGAAAACATGAGCGCACAAGACATGCTTCAAGAGGGAAAGGACGGCATTGCCGATGAGCTCCTTCCTCTTTGATTCGAATGCGCTTGTATATTGGTTGTATCCAGGCTCGCCCTTTCACGAGGATGTCTCGAAATTTCTAAAGGAGAGCCTTTCGCAAGGCCATAATATCTATGCACTGTCGTCATCGCTGAACGATATATACTACGCACTCCACCGTCACTACATGAGCGAAAAGGATGCACGGGATTCCATACGCTGCATTGCTGAACTGTTCGACCTTGTCGATCTAACGGGAATCCTAGTGTTCGAAGCTTTGGATTCCGATGAGCGCGATTACGAGGATGGCCTTATCAGAGCATCCGCCGAAGCACTGCAAGTGAACGCCATCATCACTTATGATAAGAAAGCCTTCAAAGGGTCTTTCATTCCCAAAATGACAGCAGAACAAGCGCTGGAGCTTGTAGCAAACTCGCAGCAATAGGCGTAAATGGCGTTTAACCATTACGAGTCTGCATTTCAATCATAAACGGAGTAGGCTCTTGTTCATTATTCGACGCAGGAATACCCTTCGAGATCCAATATCGCCCAGCTGACAAGCTGATCTCTTGTTTGGATTATTCCTTGGAAGAGCGATTGCTTCTTGCACGATATCTGTGAAACAAGAGAGCGGATTGGTAGAGGGCCTCATCCTCTCATCCACGCCACTGATCACTCGCCAAACAGTTGGCGCTTCCTTCTATGCCATTCTTCCCAAAATATCTCATAGCCACGCCTGTCGAAATCATCATTAGGCAATATCTTCGGTGAACACGCGGCGTAGAAGTTCTCGACTTCATGGATGAATCCGAGAATAGCTGCAGCGTATTCCTCCTTGATGATCCGAAGAATGCGACCATCTGCAAAAGTCAAAGCGATTTTCCCTTCAATATGACGAACTTCCGGATCGATCCCACTCGGACAACCCAATAGCATCACATCATCAGAATCCTCTTGCGGCCACATCGTATGCCCACAATGCGGCAACAGCTGTGGAGGTTCTTTTGGTTTCGGGATGTGGTCGTTTTCCAATGATCGCATCAGCATGAGGGCCGCAGCACTTGTGGCCACATCATCCTCAGCAAAAACCTCATCTCCATAACGAAGCGTCACATGACCATGCGAGCAAAGATCATATGGATCATCGGGATTATCGCAGATCCATATTGGATTCGTAATCTCTATCGAAAAAAGTCCGGATGACATTATGAGCTCCTTTTGAGGCCAAACGTTTTGATTCATCATCCCTATAGTCTCTACTTCGCTATACAGGTGTTTAAATAATATGGTTTGAAATATAACCTATGAATCAAAGGTAAAGCTCCTGAGGTAGGCATAATATGCACCGTTCGGAACTTCCAGATTTCTCAGTGTATCACGGCCTATTTGATGCCACAATTGAACATTTCGTTTAGATCAAAATCATTGCGACACTCTCAAAGCCTTAAATATTCGTATTAAGACTTTTGATAAATAAAATGCATTTTTCATACCATCTTCACGCATCGTTTTCGAAGTAGTCGATGTCGATACGTTTGGCAGCATAATTGCGTTCGGTTGAAACTCCTACATCGTACTTGATCATAAGCTCTGTTAGCCGCTTTCCATCGATCAGTATGATGGTTGCATGTGGATAAGTTTTTGCAAACTCAACTGCTGATGGAACAAAGGATGATGTCGTGATAAACACACCACGACTCACTCTTCCAAGCGCTCCGGCAAAAGCCTGCATTTCAGGTTTCCCAACTCGGTTGTCAGGACTATAGCGTTTTGCTTGGGTATAGATAGGATCAAATCCTAAAGAATCCGTAGTAATGATCCCATCAATCCCGCCATCATGGGATAGCTGCGTTGCGTTGCCAACTCCATAACCCATTTTCTCTAACAGATCCACAACAAGCTTTTCAAAGAATGCTGGCTCACGATCAAGAATGTTCTTCAATAATTCTTGAGAAAGAGAGGTGTTAAGTTCGTTTATAGCATCCTCAATAACCTCAAAAGGTGATTTATCCAAGGTGATTATTACACCCTCATCAGAAGGCATAGATTCTTCACTTGATTCACTTTTCTCAGCATCCGGATCTTCCCTTCCCCATGGATTTTCTTGCGCAATGATCAGTTGTATTCGATCAGAAAAACACTTCCCTTTCAGACCTTCTTCTAAAAGAGCTTTTCCGGAATCATTGATCTCGTAAACTCCTCTGGACACCTTCGTGATCAAATTCGCTCGCGAGAGATATGAAACTGCCCAAGCCGCTCTGCTGGCATAAACCGGTTTACCGCTTGATGTTTTTTGGGATCGCTCCTCATCTGCTAATCCAAGAAAATCGGCGGCTTTTTCTTCAATATCCCTTCGCGAATACTGTCGTCCATCAGCATAAAGTGGTAAAACGATTGAGAAAAAATCAGTTTGAGATGGTATGGGCATTGGAAACCTTTCAGAGAGCGTATTTCTTTCATGCAATTCTAGTTCATAAAAATGTCGTTGATCGCAAGATAAAAGTCTCGGCTCATCTTCTATACTACTTTCACTCATTTTATTTGCCCTTTGAAAAGCACGCACCCTCAATGCAGTCCATATAAATCATCAGCGTAAGCGCGCAAAACTTTAGGAGCCAATATGCTTACCGAGATGAAAAGAACCGATTCGTTCTGCAATTACTACTCAAAATGGGTATCCATCTATAAAGAGGGTGCGATCCGCGATGTCACGATGAAAAAATATAAGCTCACTCAAATGTGGCTTGAAAAGCTCGTTCCTGAAATGGCGCTTTGTGAGCTGACTCGGGTTACCTATCAACAACTCCTGAATGATTATGCGGAATACCATGAACGCCAGACAACTATGGATTTCCATCATCAACTAAAAGGAGCGATCCTGGATGCTGTTGACGAAGGACTTATAGACCGTGATCCAACCAGAAAAGCGATTGTAAAAGGCAAAACGCCGAAGAACAAGAAGCCAAAATACCTCAATCAATTTGAATTGCATAAACTATTAGGAGATCTGGAGCTTGGATCTGATCTGAGTTGGGATTGGCTGATACTCTTGATTGCCAAAACAGGACTCCGTTTCTCCGAAGCCATTGCCCTCACTCCAAGAGATTTCGATTTCTCTCATCAAGTCCTTTCTGTGAACAAAACCTGGGATTACAAGAATAACTCAGGATTCGTCCCCACAAAGAATCAATCATCTGTAAGAAAAGTCGAGTTAGACTGGCAGATGATCATCCAATTTTCCGAATTAACACGAAAGCTTCCTCTTGATGATCCGATTTTCATTAAAGGCCCGATCTACAACTCTACTGCAAATGCCGTTCTAGAACGCCACTGCAAAAGAGCGGAGATCCCCGCCATTTCAATTCACGGTCTGCGCCATACTCATGCATCCTTGCTACTCTTCGCAGGAGTTTCGATTGCAAGTGTTGCACGAAGGCTTGGACATGCAAGCATAAATACAACCCAAAAGACCTACTTACACATCATCCAAGAATTGGAGAATAAGGACGTTGATCTCGTAATGAGATCTCTATCCAGCTTGATCTAAATCCGTTGCGCTTACGCTGATGAAGGGTGATAAGGGTGTCGAAGCTCTGAAAGAATGTGCCGACTTGCTGCTGCTCTTTTAATGATGGAAATCGTACGTCAGTAGCTTCAATAGCTGATTTCGACACAGATATTACTTTGATTCCCTGCATCAATGGAAGCAACTGATTATGGTATGAGACAGAGTTGAAATAGTAACCGAGATAGCCGGGTGCAAATTCAAACATAGGTCTGCAAGCTATAGTGTGCAACCCAGAAACCACACACCTATCTTCACATCCACGCAGTTCAGAGCATTTCCCAACCGCTTCATCTTCCGCTGTATCAGCAAAAATTACATCTCCGTTGGATAGGTACGGACAAGAAAGACCATCCGCCACAGTATCGTCTGCAATTCTTGGTAGAGAATCATCACCAGCATCCAACACTTCGCCATATTTGATAAGAATATCGCCGTAATGAACATTACGTGTTTGGCCCTTTAAGTCACTAAGATCTGCGCGTGATAACGTATTGTTCCGCAAAAATAAAAGCGTTTCCGAGAACTTACGCTGTTCCCAAGTTCTACATTTATGCATACGAGTTGAATTTTTTTGGCCATAACGAGAAAGTATGATTACTTGGGAACAGCGTAAGTTGGGAGATGAGTTTAATAGAGTAAATGAGCGAAATGATGGATCATTTGGAAAAGAGCATTGGATCTCTGTAGCAAAGATGTATTTTCAGGATTCAGATGCTGTCCAATCAAATAATCTAGATACTAGAACCTATGTGATGCGTTTAGGTGATATTGCTTTTGAAGGACACCCTAATAGCGAATTCAAATTCGGTAGATTCGTTGCTAATGATATAGGGGATGGAATTATTTCTGAACTATTCCCTGTGTATCGACATAAAGCTGATTATGATAACGCTTATTGGAAACATGCCATTCAGCTTGAAAGAATAATGGCTCCTATTTTTGCCAGAGCAATAACATCTTCAGGAAACTCGTCAAATAAACTAGATTCATCCCATTTCTTAGAGCAAACGGTTCGCGTTCCATCAATTAAGGAACAAAAAGAAATCGGGTCGTTTTTCACGCAATTCGACCACCTTATCACCCTTCATCAGCGTAAGTAATTTAACGCCATTGCATAAGAAAAGCCC
>CAYXZC010000047.1:0-14733 GCA_964469815.1 uncultured Eggerthellaceae bacterium
ATGGCGGCAACATACGATGGGGATGGCAACCGAACCACCCAGTCAAGTCTCTATAGTCGTGATCGCCAGCTTGAAGCGGAATCAGATGGTCTTGATGGCGTGTTCGATATAGACCTTGATTCTGCGCTCGATAAAGGATCTGTCCTGCGCGCTGGCGTGTCTGCCTTCCTGCTCGGTATCACTGCGCAAGCAACTGCATTCGCGACATCTGTGAACCCTTCGACCATCCCATGGGCGCTAGATGTGATGCTCGGGATGCTGATCGATTCAGCCCCCGCATCTGAAGGTGCACCGCATGGCATTCCCAGCCTTGTTATGGACTCATCTGCCATCACAGGCAAAGAGCGAGATGCGATCGCATCCGCTCTAGGCCTCATACCAAAAGGCCTCACATCCACAGAAGAAGTCTTCGATGTGGTGGCTTATGTTAACTCGACGCTTACCGATAACGCTCAGGTGATGGCAAGCGTATCCACAAGATCGGGAACTGCGAACGAGACGTACGGGGTAGGCCGCCTTGCCGCCAATACGAACGGAAGCGCAACCTTTTTCCTGAACGATGGCAGAGGCTCTGTCACACAAACTGTGAGCCAACAGGGAAAGCCAACATCTTGGCGAAGCTACAGTGCCTTTGGAGAAGTGGAGGCTTCAAGCAACTTGGGTGATCTTCCAAGCTACGGTTACAACGCAGAGGAGCAACACCCAAGAACCGGTCTTACCTACATGCGATTCCGCTACTACGAGGCCAAAACATCCACCTTCGGGGTACAGGATACATATCTTGGCAATATCTTCAGCCCGCTCACCTTGAACCGCTATCTCTATTGCCTTGCCAATCCTGTGAACTACACCGACCCCAGTGGGCATGTGAGTGTTGGGAGGCTAACGAACATCGGGCGCATAGCCAAGAATATAACTACTAAGATCAATGTTCTTATAGCAAAAGCCGTAACCGATCTATTCGTCAAGATCGGCGACAAAAGAAACGCGGTTAAATTCGACAAAAAGCTTAGAAAAGCCGAAGAAGCACGAAAGCAGTATTATAAATTCTATTGCGGTGATGCTCAAAAGATTGGTTCTTATGTTTATAACCGTGCTGCAGCGATCCGGTATGCACAAATCTTTTCTAATGATACAACCCACTCAACAGACACAACCCTAGACTACTACTACTCACTTATGTCTTTTGGGTATAGAAATCCCTTGTTCCCAACTTCTTATCCTGGAAATTGTGCAAACTTCACATCACAAGCATTGTTCTTTGGTGGGATCCCAATGACAAAGGAATGGCATATGCTACCAACACCTGCTGTGGTTGTAGCCTTTCTTTCTATGCAAGGCACCCCATTCGATAGTTCATATAGGAACGTATATCATCTCTGGGATCGAACCGCTGATTGGACGGCTGCTACAAATCAATATGAATACTTTAGCAATCCTGATAACGGATATATTAACGGCGATGTTATTAATATAACGTTGCCTAACAAGCCAGTTTTGAATGGTGCAATAGAAGTTCCTTATTCAAATTTGAATGACCAGCTTTCTTCTTTGAATATTCGACCGGGTGATCTGCTGTATTTCTATAACGAAGAGGGCGTCCACCATTCAACAATGGTTTCCAAAGTTGAAAATGGTGCTATATATTACACCGCGAATACAACAGCCAGATTTGATGAAAAACTCAAAACCGCTGTAGATGAAGAATCTGAATATGGTTTTCTGGTTGTTCGAATCAATGATACAGGAGAAATAAAGAGATGAAATCTGCAAAGCGAAAAAACATATTGCGATCCTTTATAGTCGTTGTTCTTGTTCTTGTCGCGACATTCATAGGCTATCTGGTTTACATATGGTTCGATACTGAACCTGTAATGGATCAATTGGAGCAGGTAACCAAAGAACCACCCAATAGTCGCGAGATGTTCAAAGATGATTTCTGGTTACTGGTTCCAGAAGCGGATGATGAGGGAAACATCGTTTCTTATGTCACAAGAATCACTAGAGATAATTTATGGGTATGGGGTGATGAAGGAACGATGAAAGTGCATATCTTTATGAAGGACAACTACCCTGATAGCGAACCTGTAGATTATCAAGCTGATTGGATCTTGAAGATCAAAAAAACGAATGGCAAGTGGGAGATAATAGAGCATAAGAATATCCCATGATTTTATATTATGCAGGGTTGGTAGATGGGCGCTCTTTAAACAGTTAACAATTCTTTGTCACAAAGACTCAACCTTGAGGTCATCACCCCACGTGCTAGAGAAACTCTAGCTCCTATTGCATCTAGTATCACAAAACTTTATGAGGGCGATTTGTGGGCGGTTAAAACCGCCCACTACACGTTGTGATTAGGCAATGTATCCGGTTGATGCGTAGTGGCAGGATGAAACCGTCCCCTACACAACAACCTGTGAGTGCCTTATGAGCGCCAAATGCGAAAAGGGATACCTTCGAGCTGTTGCCCAGCAGGTTATGCTGCTTCGGGCTCAGCCTATCGCTGTCGAACTCACACGGAATGTAAACAAAACCGCGTCCGCCTCTTAGGTGTCGCCGCAAATGATAAACTTTTCACAGTTTCGATAATCCACGCATGAAAGAGACCCATCATGGCTGAAACAAGGAATTCCGACTATACGGATGAATACTTCGACATCTTGGACGATCTTGACGGCGATATACGCTCAAGGCGCGATGCTTTCAACTACATGCTCGACTCCACAGCGATCGTTCATCATGAGGTCGTCGCAAGCTCGTTCATACCTCGGCTGTTCAACGAAAGAACCTATGCCACCATGAAAAGAACTGCCGAGATGACGCATCGCATCCTTTGCAAAGTGATGCAACGCTACCTTGATGATCCGGAATACCGTGAGCTCTTCGATTTCGATGAGCGCCTGCAAGAGCTCATCTTGCTCCCGCGAGGCTACGATTCCATCCTTCCTTTCGCACGTGTTGACACATTCCTCGATGAAGATACATATGCTATCCGTTTCTGCGAATTCAACGGCGATGGATCGGCAGGCATGAACGAGAATCGCGAGATCACGAATTCGATCAAGGATAGCGATACTCTACGAACATTCATGCAGCATCATAAGGTAGAAGGTTGCGACCTCTTCCGACCTTGGGTCGATAGGTTCATCGATATCTATTCGACCTACATACATAAAGTGGACAATCCAAGATTCGCCATCTGCGACTATCTTGAGAACGGTGTCGTGGATGAGTTCTATGTATTCGCAGACATCTTCAAAGAGGCCGGGTACGACTGCATCGTATGCGATGTGCGCGATCTCGTCTTCGATGGGGATGTTCTAAGGAGCAAGGATGGGCTTGAGATAAACGCCATCTGGAGGCGCTGCGTCACGAACGATGTTCTGGATCATTGGAGCGAATCCGGTGCGCTCATAGATGCGCTTCGCAAGGAGAAAGTGGCTCTCATCGGCAGCTTCGCGGGGCACATCGTCCATGACAAGCAGATCTTCGATGTGCTGCTGATGGACGAGACGCTCTCTTTCCTTGATGCGGAAGAGATCGATCTCTTGGAACAAGCCATCCCTCAAACCGATTTTTTGGACTCGAGCTATGTGAATCTGGGGCAGATCAAAGCCAACAAGGACGAATGGATCATAAAGCCAGCCGATCATTATGGCGCTGACAATGTATACGCTGGCTGTGAGGTGTCAGAGCCTGAATGGAAGAGCCTCATAGATCGCTTCGCGGATTCGAAAGAAGGCTACGCCTTCATAGTGCAGCGCTACATCCGTCCTTTCAAGACGAAGACGCTGCCGCCCGATGTGGGCATAGATGATCTGCCTGATGGAGATATCTCATCCATCCCTGTGCTCTATAACAACCTGAACGGCCTATATCTCTACGATGGGCATTTCCAAGGAGTCTTCAGCCGACTTGGGCCGCATCCGACGATCAGCAAGCAGAATGAGGGCATGACCGCCGCTACGCTTTGGGTCGATGCGAGCACAGATGATCCACTGGAGCTATAGATGGGAAAGGCAGCGCAATCAAGATTCGTCTCTATCCTCGCAGCGATCATGCTGCTACTAACATATATCGCATGCGGATTTGCAGTCTGCGCGGGAATACCGGCAACAACCGAGAAGCTATCGCTGATGACGAGTGATTTCGAAGGATCGCCGTATGACCACGATGATCTTGTGGCTCTTGCGATGGAAACGCGAGACTTCACCACAGGGGATTACGGTCGAAGCGAATTCGGAGAGGCAGGAGCTGAGAACAACCTTGCAACGACCATCTTGGAAAGAGCGCGATCATCGGCCGATCCTTCATCCGATACCCATGATAGATGGTCCGCTGAAGCGCTCAGCGTGTTGGATCGCTCCGATCCCTCACCGGATGCAACGATCGAAGCGCTCTATGAGGCAGGATCCGAATACTCTTTGAACGAAGATGCCATAGCGCATCTCAACGATGTGAACGATCTGATATCGCGTCTTTTCATGCCCCTTCTCGGCATCGCGGTGTTGGCCGCTTTCTGCCTTATGGTCGGCGTTCGCTATTATGGCTACGATTGCGCAGCTCATGCGCTCCTATACGCGGGATGCGCTGCTCTGGTCGTACTGTTGTCGCTCGGAGCATGGGCGCTCTTCTCATTCGATAGCATGTTCTCCGCATTGCATTCGATATTCTTCCCGCAAGGCAATTGGACATTCCCGGCGAACAGCTTGCTCATCGAGATGTACCCTATAGGCTTTTGGGTAGGAATGGGCGTTGTTTGGTTCGCCTCTTCATGCGTCATCTCGCTTCTTTCCATCGTGTTCGGCATCCTGATGCGGCGCGCCCATAGACGCAACATCATGCGAAACATGGACAAGGCCAATGGAGCGATGGACGAAAAAACACCGGGATCGCGATCAGCTTAAACGTTTATAATCACTTGAAACGGATCGAACAATAGGAGATGTCATGACCGTATTCGAAGGCAAGATCGTCAGCAGCGGGATCAAGATCGGCATAGTCGCATCCAGATTCAATGAATTCATAACCTCAAAGCTCTTGAGCGGAGCAATCGATACTCTCGTACGCCACGATGTGGATCAATCCGATATCGATGTAGCTTGGGTACCCGGTGCGTTCGAGATTCCGCTCATCGCGAAGAAGATGGCCGATAGCGGAAGATACGATGCCATCATCTGTTTGGGCGCGGTCATTCGGGGTGCTACTTCGCACTATGATCTGGTATGTGCAGAAGCCAGCAAGGGCATAGCGCATACTTCCCTTGAGAGCGGCATTCCCATCATCTTTGGCATCGTGACCACCGATACCATCGAGCAAGCCATCGAGCGAGCCGGCACCAAAGCAGGCAACAAGGGTTCGGATAGCGCAGAGGCCGCCATCGAGATGGTGAATCTCATTCGCGAGATCTCTGCTTAGCAGATGCAGCCGAACAGCAGGACCGATCAGGTCAGGCGCATCCTTTGGATCGTATTCGCCCTGAACCTGATCGTTGCGGGCGCAAAATATATTTGGGGCGTCTTGTCAGCCAGCGCTTCCATGCAGGCTGATGGCATCCATTCCGTGTTCGATTCGCTCGGAAACGTCATAGCGCTCATAGGAGTGGCGATAGCTGCGCGACCTGCCGATCCTGAACACCCTTATGGACATTCCAAATTCGAAACATATGGATCCTTGCTCATCGGCGTGCTCCTTCTTATGGCTGCATTCCAGGTGGGAACCAACGCCATCGATCATCTGGCTAATGGAACATATTCAGCCGAGGTGACCACCGCTTCATTCGTGATAATGGTGCTAACGCTTCTCGTGAACATCGGGGTGAGCACTTATGAGAGAAACGCCGGAAAGAAGCTGTCCAGTGAGATGCTCCTTGCCGATGCTTCGCATACCCTATCGGATGCATTCGTGTCCATAGGTGTCATCATCGGGCTTGCTTTCGTGGCGCTTGGATACCCTCAAGCAGACTCCATCACAGCGCTGATCGTATGCGTGTTCATCTTCGTAGCAGCTTTCGGCGTATTCAGACGCGGGCTGAAGACGCTTTCCGACCACTCGCGCATACCCGCATCGAAGATTGAAGCTCTGGCTTCAAGATTCCCAGAGATCCGCGAGATACATCGCATCAGGACGCGAGGAACCGAATCATGTGTCTACTGCGATCTTCATATCCTGGTCGATCCCAACATGAGCGTACTCGATGCGCACAGGGTGGGCGACAAGCTCACAGAGGCGATAGAGATCGAGAATCCGAACATCTGCGAGGTGCTCGTGCATATCGAACCTGATACCGAAGAGGAACGCAACGAAGCCTGATGCTATTGTAAAAGCTCGAACGTATCCCTTTTCGTATTATCCCTTCGATTATGGCTTATACCTTTCCGGCTTGGCTTCGGACTGCGAAAACTGCGGTGGTTTATACCACAGTTTTCTTGCCCTGCAGAATCGCCGTTCAAGGCACAAGCCATAATCAACATCAATTCAACCGCGCTCACTCTCGATTTCCTGGTAGAAGCTGATTCACCTGACTTTTTACCCGAAAGGAATATTAGAACTTGCAAAAGAGGTGATTTCAACGTATGATTGAAAACCGCTGTCAAATGCTCGTCAGTGATCGGGCATAGATATAGGTAATGAAGAAGGAGTACAGCTCAAATGGTTAAGATCCGTCTCGCTCGCCATGGTGCGAAGAAGCGTCCGTATTATCGTGTTGTTGTGGCAGATTCCCGCTGCCCTCGCGATGGCAAGTTCATCGATGAGGTAGGTCGCTACAATCCTTGCACCGACCCGCACATGATCGAACTTGATAAAGAGAAGATCGATATGTGGGTGGCAAACGGTGCACAGCTTTCCGATACAGTGGCACGTTTGCTCAAGCAGGCTTAAGAGAGCGCGTAGAATATCATGTCGGAAGTAGCTAACGACCTTTCGAAACTTGTTGCAACTGTGGTCGAGCCTTTGATCGAGCATCAGGATGAGCTCGAGATCGATGGGATCGACGAGGAGGACGGCAATATCCTCATAGAGATCCGTGTGAATCCGGATGATGCGGGCAAGGTCATCGGTCGTCAAGGCAGGGTCATAAAATCGATACGCACCCTGACAAGGGCGGCTGCATCGCGCAAGGATGCAACGGTCGATGTGGAGCTGGTCGACTAGTGCGCACTTGGTGCGATATCGCCACTGTTGTTAATAGAAAAGGACTTGATGGAGGACTGGTGCTCGAATGGAGTGCCGGTCTTTCTTGCGTTTTGGACAAGGGTCAGGAACTCTTCCTCGTTCCTCCCAGGCTCGATCTTCCTCGTCGTGTACACTTGTCCTCAACGGTTCGCACGCAGGATCGAAGCGATGCTATCCGTTTCGACGAGATCGAAGATGCCGATACATCGGAGGCATTGAAAGGATGCCACATCCTTATAGATGAGGCCAATCTGCCACAGGATGCGTGGTCTGAGGATGCGGTGGATCGATCCTTCGTGGGTTGGACGGTCGAAGATGTCGATGCAGGACGCATTGGCAAGGTGATATCGGCTGAGGATCGTTTCGAGCAGATCTTGCTGGAGGTCGAACCTTTCGAGGATCCGGCTGAGGGCAACGGGTGCAAGCTCATCCCCCTAATCGAGGATATCATCGTTGATATCGACGAGAGCTCCGAGCTCATCATCCTTGAATGCCCAAAGGGCTTGCTCGATCTTTGATAGTGCGACATCGCTTCAGCCTTCTGTTTAAGGATATCCATCATGAGAATAGACACCTTATCGACCTTTCCGGAAATGTATGGCTCTGTCATGGGGTCATCCATGATGCGTCGCGCAATAGAGCATGGAATAATAGATTTCCACGCTTACGACCTTCGCGATTGGACACACGACCGGCACAGAACCACCGATGATTATCCTTATGGAGGAGGCAGCGGGCTTGTCATGAAGTGCGAGCCTGTGTATGAGGCTATGGAGTCCATCTTGGATCTGCCAACACAAAGCCTTCCCTCATCAAAGGGCGCGGATCCCTCTTCGCGCGTCATCTTCCTCACGCCGCACGGGCGCACGTTTGATGATGCCTATGCATTGGAGCTTGCCGAATGCGAGCGCCTGATCTTCGTTTGCGGTCATTATGAGGGCATGGATGAGCGTGTCTACGAATTGGCCGATGAACGCATAAGCCTCGGGGATTATGTCCTCACGAGCGGGGAGCTCGCGTCGATGGTGGTGATAGATGCTGTGGTGAGGAAGCTTCCCGGTGTGCTAGGGGCTGCCGATGGTGCTCTTGACGAATCGTTCGCCAATGGTCTTCTGGAGTATCCCCAATACACGCGTCCGGCTAAGTTTCGCGGAATGGATGTGCCTGAAGTGCTCCTTTCGGGACATCATGCCAATATCGAGAGATGGCGGCATGAGATGAGCCTTTCGAAAACGCTCAGCCTTCGCCCTGATCTCATCGAGGAGATGCTCGATGAGGATCGTTTCACCGAAAGTGATCTTATTTTCCTGAAAAAAATGCTAGATGGAAAAGCGTGAAGGCTATTTGCGTTATCATGGCTAGAGCACTTTTTTCAAACTCGTATACTTTGCCGTATCAAGCACTCTAACATGTAGCTTTCGGCACTATGTCATATAACAGGGAAAGGAACCGATAGCTGTATGTTCGAAGGAGAGCACGCAACTCCGAAGAGATCCTCATTCGGTCGGAAGCTCATATCGATACTGCTGACGCTTGCCGCCATCCTTCTCATATCGTGGGGGCTTCGCACTTTCGTGTTCCAAGCATACGAGATCCCCTCCGGTTCCATGGAAGATACGATCATGACGGGCGATATGGTGTTCTCCGAGAAGATAACCTATCACATGTCGGATCCTCAACCGGGGGATATCGTCACATTCACCGATCCGGAGATACCATCAAGGACGCTCATCAAGCGCGTCATAGCCACCGGCGGCCAAACGGTGAACCTCATAGACGGCGATGTGTATGTGGATAACAAGCGATTGGTCGAGCCCTACACCGATGGCAAGCCCTCATATCCGCTGACCACTGCATATGGCACCACCATCACCTATCCCTACAAGGTTCCTGAAGGTGAGATCTGGGTCATGGGGGATAATCGAACCAATTCCCAGGATTCGAGGTATTTCGGATCCATTCCGGTGGAGAGTGTGACCGGCAAAGCGGTGTTCATCTATTGGCCTTTGAACAACATGGCACCGCTTAGCTGATATGGTGAACAAAGAGGCCTTGCCTATAAGGTCACATGAGACTGTGTATAGAAAAGCAAGAAGAAGAGGAAACGGGGCATAGATGGGCATATCTGATACATCGGGCGCCAAGAAGGATGCGCAGACATTCCAGGATGTGATCATGAACCTGCAGCGTTATTGGGGTGAACAGGGCTGCGTGGTTCTGCAACCTTACGATAACGAAGTAGGAGCCGGTACGAATGCGCCTGCCACCACACTGCGCGCGCTTGGGCCTGACACATGGCGTACCGCCTACGTTCAAGGGTGCCGCCGCCCCACCGATGGGCGTTATGGCGAGAATCCGAACCGCCTGCAGTTCTACTATCAATTCCAAGTGCTCATAAAGCCTTCGCCCGATAACATCCAAGATCTCTATCTGGGATCCCTTGAGGCCATCGGCATCGATGTGGCTGCGCACGATGTAAGGTTCGTGGAGGATGACTGGGAGTCTCCGACCCTTGGTGCTTGGGGACTAGGTTGGGAAGTCTGGATCGACGGCATGGAGGTAACGCAGTTCACTTACTTCCAGCAGGTCGGCGGCTTCGAGTGCAGCCCCATTCCCGTTGAGATAGCCTATGGTTTGGAGCGCTTGACCATGTTCGTCCAAGGAGTCGATTCGGTCTACGACATCGTGTGGTCCAAGGGCAGCGACGGGATCGTGTTCACCTATGGCGACGTTTATCTTGAGAACGAGAAGCAGTTCTCCAAATACAACTTCGAAGTTGCCGATACCGATTTCCTGTTCAAGGAATTCAGTGACAGGGAGGCAGAGTGCATGAAAACGCTCGAGGCTGGCCTGCCCCTTCCTGCATATGATTCGGTCTTGAAATGCTGCCATGCGTTCAACCTGCTCGATGCGCGCGGTGTAATATCGGCCACCGAGAGGATGGCCTATATCCTTCGCGTTCGCACGCTTGCGAAAGCCTGCTGCGAATCCTATATGGAAAATGTCGTGTATGCCAAGCGCAGCGAAGATGAGGGGAAGGAGGCAAGCAATGACGACTAGGACGCTTGCTTTCGAGATAGGTACAGAGGAGATCCCCGCATTCGATCTTCAAAATGCGACCAAGCAGCTTCCAAAGCTCATGGAAGAATCGCTTGATGGCATAGGCCTTGCACATGGGCAGATCCAGGTCTATACATCGCCACGGCGTCTGATCACCATGGTCGATGATGTGGCTGCGAGCACGGAAGCTGTTGTCGAAGAGCATAAAGGCCCATCCGTCAAGATCGCTTTCGATGATGAGGGCAATCCGACGAAGGCTGCTGTTGGGTTCGCCCGAGGCAAAGGCGTTGCCGTGGAGGATCTCGAGCGTCGTGAGATCGATGGCATCGAATATATCTTCGCTACCACATCCAAGCCTGCATGTGATGCCGCAGATCTCCTTCCGGATGTCCTGAAAGGCATCATCGAATCGATATCTTGGCCAAAGTCCATGTGCTGGGGAACGGAAAAGGCTCTTTTCTCAAGACCGGTACGCTGGCTTGTTGCCTATTTGGGCGATGAGATCCTTCCGGTCGAGTTCGCAGGGCTTGTCGCATCGGATCACACATATGGGCATCGTTTCCTGTCTCCCGGCAAGCATAAGGTCGAGAATGCCGACGCGCTGCTCGATGTCGTACGATCGTCGCATGTGATCCCTTCCGAGGATGAACGCAAGGCTGTCATAGAGAAAGGTGTTCGTGCGGCTGAGGCGCAGACCGGATACACCGCTGTCCTTCCGCCGAAAACGCTCACGGAGGTCATAAACCTCTCCGAATTCCCGACCGTCATGGTGGGCACTTTCGATGAGCTTTTCCTGAAGGTGCCGGAGGAGATAATCGTCGATGCCATGCTCATGCATCAAAGGTATTTCCCGCTCTATAGCAATGGTGTGCTCACGAACAAGTTCATAATCGTCTCCAACGGCGATCCTGCACATGAAGCCACCATAGTGGATGGCAATGAGCGTGTCGTCGCAGCTCGTCTGTATGATGCGAAGTTCTTCTATGAGGAGGATCTGAAGCGCCCGCTCGAGTCGTATGTCAGCCATCTCGACGAGGTTGTCTTCCAAGAGCAGCTGGGAACCATGCGTGCCAAGACCGATCGCGTTAAGCAGCTCGCAGAGCGTCTTTGCCTTGATGCCGATGCAGAGGCGTCCATTGCGCAGGATGTTTCCCGTGCGGCTTTGCTGGCCAAAGCCGATCTCGTGACCAATGCGGTCATCGAATTCACCAGCGTTCAGGGCATCATGGGCAGCTATTATGCCAAGGAATCAGGCGAGACCGATCGCGTTGCCACAGCCATCGCGGATCATTACAGGCCTCGTTTCGCAGGCGATGAACCGCCTGCCGATGTGGTCGGCAAGTTCGTGGCAGTTGCGGATAAGCTCGACACCGTATGCGGCCTTTTCGCTGTCAACCAGGCTCCTACCGGCTCATCCGACCCGTTCGCATTGCGCCGTGCCGCTTTGGGCATCATATCCATATTGCAAAGCGGGCTCGATATATCCCTTGAGAGAGCCATCGATGACTGCCTTGCCATCTATGAGGAGAGCGGACTTGAATTCGATCGCGAGAAGACCCGCGCAGATGTGGTGGATTTCTTCGTCACTAGATGCCGCGTGATGCTGCACGATGACGGGCTGCCGTTCGATGCCATAGATGCTGTTCTTGCAGTGGGCGTAGTCGAGCCCGTTGTGATAATCGATCGTGTGTCCGCGCTTGAGAGCGCAAGGTGCCAATCGCCTGATACCTTCGAGGACTTGGCTGTGGCCTATGGACGTGCCAACAATCTTCGCGATGCCGATGCGGGGATCGATTTCGAGGCAGCGCTTCTCACCGATCCTGAGAAGGAGTTGGCAGAGGCTATCGCCAAGGCATCGACCGAGGTCGAGGAATATCTTTCTGACGGCCTGTATGAACCGGCATTGACCTCTCTCGCATCCCTTCGCGCGCCGATCGACAACTTCTTCGAGACCACCATGGTCATGGATGAGGATGCCCGGATAAGAGAGAACAGGATGAAGCTATTGAACCGCTTCGTCGAGGTGTTTGCGAACGTGGCGGATTTCGGTTTGATGGTGAAGACGAAATAGGTCTTCTCGATGGGACAGTCATTTCCGACGATCCATGTGATATCCGATTCCTTGGGAGAGACGGCACGCGCTGTGGCTCAGGCTGCTGCTGCGCAATTCGGCGTCACCAATCCCAAGATCGAGGTTCTCGGTAAGGTGAAGAGCTTCGAACAGGTCAGGGAATATCTTGAAGAGCATAGCGAATACCATATCGAGCAGCTTGGCGATGACAGGCTGCTCGTTTTCTATACGCTCGTGCATGGTGAGATGCGCGATAAGGTGTCGGATTACATAGAGGATCAAGAGAACATCTATGGTGTGGATCTGCTCACGAGCGCGATCGATGCTATCGCCGATATCTCGGGGCTCGTTCCGAATTCATCTCCTGGGGCATTGCGCGTTGCCGATATCAACTACTTCCATCGTGTAGAGGCGCTCGAATTCACGATCGAGCATGATGATGGGCGCAATCCGCAGGATCTTTGCAAGGCGGATATCGTATTGGTGGGTGTGTCGCGCACGTCGAAGACGCCGCTTTCCATATATTTGGCTCAGCATGGATTCCACGTGGCGAACATCCCGCTAGATGCCGATACCGAACCTCCGAATGAGCTTTTCGAGGTGGATCCCACCAGGATATTCGGACTGATGTCCACGCCTGATGTGCTCGAACCCATCCGCTCGCGTAGGATCGGAGCGGCAGCCAACATCGCGAAGAACTATGCGGATCTGGAGTACATCTATGATGATCTCGAGCGCGCCCGTACGCTGATGCGCAAGCTCGGATGCTTTGTCATACATACGAATGGAAAAGCCGTGGAAGAATCCGCGCAAGAGATCATTTCGCTATACATGCGAAGTCACACGCTTCCAAGCGATGCTATGATATAGACCAGCGATTTGAATAGTACGACATCGATCCATGTGCTCTGACCTTGCCCATGACCATCCATGGATCGACCGGTTTGAAATGGATCGAAATGCCTAACGAACAAGAAACGAACCAAGATCGATCCCAGTATCTGGGTGCTCATCCTTCTATGTTGCAAGACGATATGCATGAAAGTGATGCCGTTCTCTCTTTCGGAATACGCGATATGGGAGCATCCGCATACGATGCCGATAGCGTGCATGGCGCGCATCATATGCCGATGCCACAGCAGGAACCTATATCTACGCAGCAAGGTTCGCCTGTGCCGCAACATGCGCCTGTGCAGCAACGCGGTCAAATGCAGCAAGGCGTGTCGGCCTGGCAGCATGTGCCTGTGACGCAGCAAGCTCCGGGCGAGCAAAATGCGCCTATTGCGCAACATGCTGCGAGCCAGCAGCATGCACCGATACCAAAACATGCTGCGAACCCGATATTCGGGATGCAGAGCACTTGTTTGGAGGAAGTGGGCGCCAGGCCGGCTGAAGATGAATTCGCGCGCTTCGATGCCCAAGAGGCGGGGGACGGATCGGCGCCGATGATCGCAGGGGATGCATTCGAAGCCACCCCTCAAAGCGCGGTCTTGTCCGCCTCGCGAACCAAGCAAGCCTCCAAAGCCGCATTTCCCCCTTTGACGGATAAACCCAAGAACAACGTCTTCCTGACGGTCGTATTCCTCGTTGCTGTGGCGCTCTATGCGGCCTGGGACATCTTCGGTACGGCTTATGACAACGATATCTGGTTCATCATGGCCACAGGCGAAGAGATCGTCAAGAATGGGATCCCATACACCAATCCTTTCTCGCTGCATGAAGGAATGGGCATTGTCGTCCAGCAGTGGTTGAGCTGTGTCATCTCATATCTGATATACGGCGCAGGCGGATTCGTAGGGCTGGGGATATGGACGCTTTTCCTGTTCGCCATCCTGGTGTTCTCTTTCTATAGGGTGTCCAGGATGATCCGTGATGATTCCTACGGTTCCGAGATGATCATGCTTGTCTTCTTGCCGTTGGTTCCCATCCTTTCGACCTACGCGTCAGTAAGGCCTCATCTTTATACGATGATCGCTTTCGTTTGGATCGTTGGCTTGCTCACCGCTTATCGCCGGACATCGAAGCTTGCCTACATAGTGCCTTTGCCCTTCATCGTCGCTCTTCATGTGAACTTCCATGCATCCATGGCGCCTTTCGATATCGTGATCATGGTGTGCTACTTGATCCCGGATCTTCTGAAGCCGCTCCATGAAAGAGGGTATCTGCTCAAGATCGGATGTATCGAATGGGATTACAAGCGCATCCCGCTTCTGATCGTCACAGTGGCTAGCATCCTTGCGCTGCTTGCCAATCCGTACTTCATCGACGGTGCGCTCTATGTCGTCAGATCCCTTGGAACCGCATCGTATAGGGACTACATCTCTGAGATGAATCCGCTCGTGCCTGCATCTCACTGGATATACATCATGGTCTCGCTGTTCGTGATCGTGACCGCCATATCCCTTGGGGCGCAGGGTTCGAAG
>CAYXZC010000048.1:0-14296 GCA_964469815.1 uncultured Eggerthellaceae bacterium
ACGATGCCTTCGTCTTCCCGAAGAGCAAGTGATGGTTCGCGATAAGATATGTTTGCTCGAGGCGTCTGGCATCTGCACCTCCGAACACCCCGCGATTCCCAAGCGCTTCGAACATCGCAGGTTGCGCTACGCCATAGAAATACAGGTTGTCCTGCCCGATGAACTGATAGACACGCGAATCTGATGAGCACCAGAAATCCCTCCAAGCATTGCGGGGAAGTCCTATCTGATCGTTGCAGGCTATCGTGAAGGATATCGGCGCCCAAAGCGACTCAGGCCAACACCAAATGGTAAGATCCTCGACATCATCCATAACAGGGGCTTTCACCCCCCATTCGATGCTCCCGGTTATCCGGAATGGCACGAGCGTCTTCGAGGTGCGGAATCTGATGTTCGCCGCTTGCAGTTGCCTTTTGGCAGTATCGCGCTCCTCGATGCTGTCGAATTCGATCTCGAAGCTCTGCTTGCCCTTTTGCGCTTCACGAAACGTATGCGGCGGCAAAGAATCCGCGATCTTTGAATACTCCTCTTCGAATTCGCACTTCACGAAGATGACGGGTGCGTTCAGGAACTCCTCTATCGTCTGGGGAACGACATCACGCACCTCCTCATCGCGACGAAGCTCCTCCACATGCTCTTGCAAAAACTCCCTGAATGCCGGAAGGTCGAAGTACCAATTCTTCACAGGACGCATCTCGGGCTTGGTGCCCGTGATGCTGGAGCGAGGTTCGATGAGATCCTCCGGCGCATATTGATGCCCCATGTCGCATTCATCCGCATAGGCATGCTCGGATTTGCATCCCTGAACCGGACATCTGCCTTGCACCTGTCGACCGTTCAAGAACGTATTGGCCTTGGCATCGAAGAATTGCAGGGTGGAATCTAGGTGAAGATAGCCCCTGTCATGCAATCCTTGAACGAAGGCGTATGAGAGCTCTTGGTGAACCTCCCCGGCATGACCTATGCCGGATCCTTCGAAGATATCCAGGCTTATATCGAAATCCTGGAGGGTCTTGGCCTGAGCCTCGTGATTCTGCATGACATAATCGGCAATGGTGCCGCAAAAGCCATCGTTGTCGACCGCCTTGCGATATCCCTCATCGATGGGAGACCCGAAGCAATCGGTTCCGCTCACGAAGCGCACGTTATCCTTGCCGATCCTATCGCGCAGAAAGCGCGTGAATACGTCTGCAGGGATGAAGACACCGCCTATATGCCCGAAATGCAGCGGCTTGTTCCCGTAGGGCATGCCCGCTGTGACGATGGCTCTTTTCGGCCATACGATCTCTATATCCTTATTGAGCAACGCTACCCCCATCAAGCTCGTTCAAGAGGCCCTTCAATCTTGCGGAATCGAATTCATCCGAATTGCTACCCAGAAGGTCAAGGATGCTCGCAAGCTCGCTTGCGCGCCCGACCATATCGATGGTGGGAAGAGGCTCGTCATAGCCTAGGATATCGCTTATGTATTCAACAGCATCCTCGGTGCTTCCGATCTCATCAGCCAGGCCGTTTCTCACAGCATCTATTCCCGTGTAAGGAAGACCATTGGCAAGCGCTCTGACATCATCGACATCGATGCCACGACCTTTAGCCACGGTCTCGATGAACACGTTGTTTATCTGATCGACCATGTTCTGATACCAAGCCCTCTCCTCTTCGGTGAGAGGGCGGTTACCCGAGCCTGCATCCTTGGAATCGGCCGATTTAATGTTCTCCACGGATATCCCGAGCTTATCGTAGAGACCTGACAGATCGGTCACGGACATGATGACGCCGATGGCACCTATCGCTGTGGTCCGATCCGTGAAGATGTAGTCCGCCTGCGAGGATATCTCGTATGCTGCCGATGCGTTGGTCGCCTGACTGACGACGACGATGGGCTTCTCGAATTCGCTTACCGCTTTGGACATCTCCTCGCCGGCAGTGGCGACACCGCCGCCTGAATTCACTTTCAGGATAACACCCTGGATGTAGTTGCTATCCTGCGCGCGATCCAGCAATATCTGAAGGCCTTCGGGAGAGCATGCCGAGCCATCGTATTGTATGGTTCCGTTTAGCTCTATAACGCCTATCGCCGGCTCATGAAGCTCACCTACCGCATCCTCTGTGGAATACGGATCCATGGAGGCCACGACATTTCCCGCCACCATGGAACATGATATGAAGGATCCCAAGATGAGAAGGAAGACGCACACGATAACTACTATGGCCACTATCCATCCATGGCTCTTCTTCTGAGGTGCCGCATAAGCAACTTGCGGCTGCGTTGCATATGCGTAAGAAGGCTGAGCATTCGCGTAGCCGGGCATCTGAGGTGTTTGCGAAGGAGCGCCCGTTTGCTCGAATGGCTGTTGGGTATCTCCCGCAGATGCAGCGTAGGCCTCATCGTAGGGATTGGCCGCGCCTTTTTGATCTTGCTCTGTCAATTGATGCGATTCCTTTCTGATCTCTTAAGGTCTTCGATGAGACCATCAGATTATATCAACCGGCATCACAAGTCCATATTCTCGTCTATCCTGCCTTGCTTTTGCGCACGCTTTGCCGTCTTGAGCAGGAATTCCTGATTGGTCTCGGTCTGCTTCAAGGACTTGATCAGCATATCCATGGAACGCTCTGTGTTGTTCGTGTTGGCAAGTATGCGCCTGACCGCCCAGATGAGAGGCGCCTCTTGATTGTCGAGCAGAAGCTCTTCCTTGCGAGTGCCGGATGCGATGGGGTCGATCGCAGGGAAGATGCGCCTATCGGCCAGATTGCGATCCAGCTTCAGTTCCATATTGCCCGTTCCCTTGAACTCCTCGAAGATGACCTCATCCATCTTGGATCCGGTATCTATGAGCGCGGATGCCAATATGGTGAGAGATCCTCCCCCTTCGATGTTCCTGGCGGCTCCCAAGAAGCGCTTTGGAGGATAGAGGGCGGTTGAATCCACACCGCCTGAGAGAATGCGCCCTGATGCAGGCTGCGCAAGATTGTACGCACGGGCCAAACGGGTTATCGAATCGAGCAGGATGACGACGTCCTCTCCCTTCTCGACCAGCCTCTTGGCTCTCTCTATGACGAGCTCGGACACGGCGATATGGTTCTCGGAGGGCATATCGAATGTAGATGCTATGACCTCTCCGTTTATCGAACGCTCCATATCCGTAACCTCTTCGGGGCGCTCATCGACGAGCAGGCACATGAGGTGCGCCTCGGGATTGTTGGCGCTGATGGAGGCAGCTATATCCTTCAGGACGGTGGTCTTGCCTGCTTTTGGCGGGGACACGATGAGCCCGCGCTGGCCTTTGCCGATGGGAGCTGCAAGGTCTATGACACGCGCGGTTATGGTGTCCTTGCCGTGCTCCATGATGAGCCTCTCATCGGGGAATACCGGTGTGAGATCGGCGAATTTCGGGCGATGCCCCACATCATCTATGGCAACCCCGTTTATGGTGTAGACCTTCTGGATGGCAGCGAACTTCTCCCCTTCACGGGCAGGACGGGTCTGACCTGTAACGTAATCGCCTTTGCGAAGGCCGTTGCGGCGGATCGTGGAGAGTCCCACATAGACATCGCGCTCGCTTGGAAGATAGCCGTTCGTGCGCAAGAAACCATATCCATCTTGCAGGATATCGAGAATGCCACCCACTTCGATGAAGCCCTCAGCTATGGCAAGAGCCTCATAGATCGCATCGATCATCTCTGCCTTCTTCATGCCCGAGGCGTCGACGTTGAGCTCCGCTGCCTTCTCGCGAAGCTCGGGCAGCTTCAGCTCCTCAAGCTCTTCACGGCTCACAGATGGAACGTATTCGCGCTGTTGCCTGTTGTCGCGGCCGCGGCGCTGCCTGTGGTTCTGGTTGCGATTGTTCTGCTGGTTGCGATTGTTCTGCTGATTCTGGTGACGGGATGCTTGATTGTCGTTGCGTGAGGTCTTCACCTGATGCGTTCTCTGGCGCTTGGCGAATGCTCTCTTCTCATCGTCATCGGATGACGGCTTGTCATCCGCGCTCGCCTCTTTCTTGGCATCAGATGCGCCGGATGCGCCTTCAGTTGCGCTTTTGACATCAGCAGGCGAATCCCCCGAAGAAGATGCGTCATCCTTCTCAACCTTCGCCTTAACAGCTTCTGCGTCTTCTACAGGAGCATCGGATACCACCTTGCGGGGTCGACCGCGCTTTGGCTTTGCAGGCTCAACCTCAGCATCGTCGGTCGGAGCAGAGGGCGCCTCTGCGGCCTCTGCAGCCTCTGTGACCTCCTCGGCCTTCTTGCGGCTCCTTTTCGCCTTGGGCTTTTCTGCCTCATCAGGCTCATCATCCTTAGCGGCCTTCGTTGTCTTCTTGGCTTTGGTATCAGCCACTTTGTCGGTATCGGTCTTGCGCGGACGTCCGCGCTTCGGCTTTGGAGCCTCTTGTAGCTCCTCGCTCATCTCCATCGCAGTCGGCTCGGTTGGTTCGGTTGATTCGGTCTTGCTCATTTACTTGACTTTCTCCCAATCTTTCAAAAACGATTCGATCCCCCTGTCGGTCAGAGGATGGCTCACCATCTTCTTCAAGACCGCAAAGGGAACCGTGGCGATATCTGCACCCATGAGCGCACATTGCGTTACATGGTTTGCGCTCCTTATCGAGGCAGCGATGACCTCGATCTGCTCTCCATTCACAGTGCTATCGGTGAAATCGTAGTTCGAGACCGCATCCACGATATTGGCGACCTGCTCGATGCCATCTTCAGAGATATCATCGAAACGGCCGATGAACGGCGAGATATACCTGGCACCTGCACGTGCAGCCAACATAGCTTGAGGAACAGTGAAGCAAAGCGTCATGTTCACCCGTATGCCCTCATCGGCGAGCGTTCGCGTAGCGGCAAGGCCGTCGACCATCGTAGGGATCTTGACGACCACGTTCTCTGCGATCGAAGCGAGCTCGCGGCCATCACGCACAAGATCATCGCGCGTCATGGCGACCGATTCGGCTGACACCGGGCATTCCGGACCCACGATATCGCATATCCTCTTTATATGATCGTGAAAATCCTCGAGCTTGCCGCCCACCCTCGAATAGAGCGTAGGATTGGTGGTGACGCCTGCGAGCGCTCCCCAGCTGGCCGCCTGTTCGATCTCATCGAGATCGGCTGTGTCCAAGAAAAACTTCAACCTTCTACCTCCTTAGCACATCGACCCAGTTGCACACGTGAGGGTCTAAAAGACATGCGAATGCCAAAACGGATTGATTTCTAATGGATTTATAAAGAATCAAAGGACTGCTTCAAGATATCACATATGAAAGCTTGTAACAAACAAAAATTTGAACCACTTGATCTTTTCGGATCTTGGATAGCCTGATATGCGCATCCCTAAGGATCTGGAAGATGAAGCTAAGACCTCGCACCCCCTACCATATGACCGCTCGCTCTCTTCGCTTCGTAATAATCAACGTATCAACGATTTTCGATCCGGATCCATCTTGACGTATTTTTTGGGTATAAAGATAATTCGGATTGAAGCAAATCTATCGTGCGGGCATTCGTTTAGAACAAGGAGGCTTGATGGATCCTGAAGTTAGGATGCGGCTCGAACGCGAACGCGACTGGATAAAGGATCAGCTCGAAACCTGTATAGCATTTTGGCTCGAGCATGGCATGGATCCCGTCAATGGCGGAGTCTACACATGCCTTGATCGCGAAGGGAATATCTATTCGACCGACAAGAGCGTTTGGATGCAGGGAAGATGCGCATGGACATTCTCTTATCTATGCCATGTTTACGGATCGCGTCCCGAATGGCTTGAGGCAGCGAAGAGCTGCTTGGATTTTCTGGAGGATCATTGCATCAACCACGATGCGGGCGGGCGTCTCTACTTCACGGTCACCGCTGAAGGCCAGCCGCTCAGGCAAAGAAGGTACAACTTCTCAGAGGGCTTCTACTGCATCGGGAATGCAGAATACTACGGTGTTACAGGCGAAGCGGCACACCTTGAGCGAGCACGCAGAGCCTATAAGCTGATATATGACCTGAACAACGGGATCATCGAGGATCCTACGGGAATGGGCTCGAAGACCATCGCTTCCACCAGATCCACGAAGTCGCTAGGCGATCCGATGATATTCCTCAACATAATCGGCATCATGCGCAGGGTCGATCCGGCACATACCGAAGAATATGACATGCATGCAAAAGAATGCACCGAGCGCATCTTGAAAGAGCATTTCCGGGAAGATCTTGGCTGCACCCTCGAGAGCGTGAATGCCCAAGGACAACCGGAGCTCTTCTATACCGCAGGACGTGTAGTGAATCCCGGGCACGATATAGAATGCAGCTGGTTTCTGATGGATGAGGCCAACTATAGAAACGATGCTTCGATACACGAGAGCGCCGAGAAGATATTCCGACTGGCTATAGAGGCAGGTTGGGATGAAGAATACGAAGGCATACTCTATTTCATAGATGCGCTTGGAAAGCCCACGGAAGCATACGAGCACGATATGAAGCTGTGGTGGCCTCACAACGAAGCGATGATAGCCTCGGCCAAAGCTTATCGGGACACGTCGGATCCCTACTACTTGGACTGGTTATTCCGCGTGATGGATTATGTGCGCGAGCATTTCGCCGATCCTGAATATGGTGAATGGTACGGATATCTCAGACGCGATGGGCTTCCGACCATGCCCCCCACAAAAGGCTCCACGTTCAAAGGACCGTTCCATGTTCCGCGCGCGCTGTGCATGACCGAACAGATCATCGAAGAGATATTAGGAGAATAGATGGAATACTTAGGCATCGAATACGACATCAAGAACACCCCTGTGCTCGATGAGGGATTCATTCCCTTCGGAGTTTGGATGCGCGAGTACCTAAAGGAAGCTCATATCCCGGTCTCGATCGCTGTCGAGCGCGAATGCGGCCTCATCTCCGTTCGCGACACCTTCATCCGTGGAGGCGAATTCTCGGAAGCTGATTATCGCTATATCGAACGCTTCGTCAAATTCGAGCTTTGGAGCATAGGCGGATTCCGCGTTTACATCTGCGGTTGCGATGAGATCGCTGCCAAGCTTGCCAAAGCCTATTCACCAGACGGAGCACGCGCCTTCGATTACGAGTTCGTCGGCGATGTTTACGAGAAGCCGCTCGAGATACTGGCGGTTTCGCGCGAGGACTTCCCTTCTGCACATGAAGCGGCAAAGCAGATCGGTGGCCACATGGATGGATGCCGCATCGGATTCGATGCGGGAGGCTCGGATCGCAAGGTCTCTGCGGTCATCGATGGTGAACCGGTGTACTCCGAGGAGGTCGTGTGGTATCCGAAGGTAACGGAGGATCCTGAATACCATTTCAACGAGATCGTCACCGCATTCAAGACCGCTGCATCCAAGATGCCGCGTGTGGATGCGATAGGCGTATCCTCTGCCGGAACCTTCGTGGGGAATTCCCCTATGGTGGCTTCTTTGTTCATCAAAGTGCCGCGTGATCGCCGCGAGGAGGTCAAGAGCATCTACGACAGAGCCGGTGCAGAGATCGGTGATGTGCCCCTCGTTGTTGCAAATGACGGAGATGTCACTGCCCTTGCAGGTTTCATGAGCACAGGCAAAGGCGATATTCTGGGCATCGCAATGGGAACATCCGAAGCCGTGGGATATGTGAATGCCGAGGGCAATGTGCTCGGATGGATCAATGAGCTCGCATTCGCTCCCGTTGACCTTTCCGAAAGAGCCATGCAGGACGAATGGTCGACCGATTTCGGGGTCGGATGCAAGTATTTCAGCCAAGATGCCGTCATCAAGCTGGCACCTGCTGCGAACATAATCCTCGATCCTGAGGACACACCTGCAGAGAAGCTGAAGGTCGTACAGGCTTTGGCCAACGAAGGAAACGAGGATGCGCTTGACATCTATCGCTCCATCGGATGCTATCTTGCACATACGCTCGTGCTCTACAGCACCTTCTATGAGATAGAGACCCTGCTCGTGCTTGGACGAGTGGCATCGGGTGCAGGTGGAGACCTGTTGATCAGCGAATGCAATCGTATCCTTGCTGAAGAGTATCCTGAATTGGCTTCCAAGATCGACGTGACGCTTCCTGATGAGAAGATGCGGCGCGTAGGCCAATCCGTTGCTGCGGCATCATTGCCAGAACTGTGAAAGGTTCTGCTGGTTTAGAACAGCTAGCAGAACCGCATAGTCCTGGAGAAATGCAGTTAGGATATACCGGATGAAAAAGATCTAGAAGATTACGTTCAGAAGCTCCGCAGCCTTCGCTCCACCTTCTAGATCTTTTTCATAACGCATCTATCAAGAATAAAACAATCAAATACCCATGTATCTTTTTTAACGGATGAGCTTGCCACGCAAGATCACATGCTTTGGCTCGAGCGTTTCCTTGTCGATCAATACGACATTGGCGATGTGCCCCACCTCAAGTGAACCATATGATTCACCGATCCCAAGAGCCCTGGCGGGATTTGCGGTTGCAGCTTTGATGGCACTTATGAGCGGGATATCCATATCGTGCACAGCGACGTAGAAGCAGCGCATGAGATCGCTCACAGAACCGGCCAAAGCACCGTTTTCGATCCTGGCCTCATACCCTTTGACCTCGACATCCTGTCCGCCTAGGTCATAGATCCCATCATCAAGCCCGGCAGCCCTCAATGTGTCGCTGACCAGGATCATCCTATCATCGCCGAAGATATTGAATGCAAGGCGCACCATCGCCGGATGAATGTGGATGCCATCGGCGATTATCTCAGCAGTGACGTTATCCCTTTCCGCTGCAGCCGGGATAGGGCCAGGTTTCCTGTGATGCATGGGATCCATAGCGTTATAAAGATGCGTGATATGCTTGGCGCCTAGATCGAAAGCATGCGCAGCGATGTCGTAATCGGTGCATGTATGGGCAACAGAGATGCGCACCTTATCCCCCAGCTTCTCGATGAACTCATCAGCACCTTTTTCCTCAGGAGCGATATCGACTATCTTGATCAGACCGCCGGATGCTTCCTGAAGGGATTCGAACTCGCTGGCATCAGGAATGCGAACATGGTCGGGATTCTGGGCTCCGATCTTTGAAGGCGAGATATATGGGCCTTCCATGTTTATGCCCACAAGGTCAGCCTCGCCATCTTCAGGGATGAAGTCTGCAGCCGATACGACTGCATCCATCAGCTGTTCGTGCGATATGGTCATGGTCGCGGGACAGATAGCCGTTACACCCCTTGATGCCTCATATCGCGCCATCCTGTGAAGACCCTCTATATCGCCATCGCTCATGTCCGCGCCATCTGCGCCATGAAAGTGCAGATCGATAAGACCCGGGATGACATAGCAGCCGGATGCATCGATCACATCGCCTTCGGATGTGGAGACATCGCTTATGATCTGCTTACCGGAAATGATCAGATCGCCCTTTGTGAAAGACTCACCATGGAAAACCTCGCCGTTCGCGATCTTTCCGACTTGTCTGCATACACCTGTATCCGCCATCTTCTACAGTCCTTTCCATGAGATCCGAATCCTCAAACCAGCTTGGGATGCGAACGAAAGATGAAACACGATGCGCCAACGATATGAATATTAGCCCTTTAAGCATCCCAAGCGTATCTAAACCTGCATCTTTAACTGATCCGTTACAGCTTCAGGAGGCGTGAGTCCTAGATGCTTCCACGCATTGGCTGTAGCCTGCCTGCCCTTCGGGGTCTTTATAAGAAGACCCGACTGCATCAGGTAGGGCTCATACACATCTTCCAGCGTGTCGGCCTCCTCCGAGAGAGCTGACGCCATGGTGGTAAGCCCTACAGGCCGTCCAGAGAACTGCACGCACAAAAGCTCGAGTATCTTGTTGTCCATGGCATCCAACCCAAGGCTGTCCACCTCGAAGAAGGTCAATGCCTTCGAAGCCACATCCTTAGTGATGGAGCCTTCCGCACGCACTTGCGCCCAATCGCGTACACGCTTGAGCATCCTGTTGGCAAGACGTGGGGTTCCTCGAGAGCGCATGGCTATCTCATGAGCCCCTTCCCGGTCTATGTCTATTCCCAATATCTCGGATGATCTCAAAACGATGTCGGATAGCTCTTCCGAGGTGTAGTATTGCAACCTGAAGGCGATGCCGAACCTATCCCGCAAAGGACCTGTGAGAAGACCGGTCCTCGTGGTCGCACCGATGAGGGTGAACTTGGGCAGATCCAACCTGATAGAACGAGCCGCCGGTCCCTTGCCGACCACGATATCCAAGGAGAAATCCTCAAGAGCCGGATAGAGAACCTCTTCGACCATCCGGTTCATTCGATGGATCTCATCTATGAAAAGGACGTCTCCCTCATCAAGGTTGGTGAGGATGGCTGCAAGATCACCGGTTCGCTCGATAGCAGGACCTGACGTGGTCTTGATGTTGGTTCCCAGCTCATTTGCCACTACTGTGGCAAGAGTGGTCTTCCCCAATCCCGGAGGGCCTGAGAAAAGGATATGATCCGCAACATCATGGCGTTCCTTGGCTGCTTGGATGAGGATGGAAAGCGATTCCTTAACGCGGGTCTGCCCTAAATAGTCGCACAAACGGCGCGGACGCAAGGATCTGTCGATGACAAGATCCTCCTCGTTCAATTCCGGAGCCAGCGCACGCGAAGAGCCTTGCAATCCGGTGTTCACCGCATCGGCTTGCGCGCCCTGCGCCTCGAACACCAATCCCTCTATTTCCGATCCGTTATCCAAGATCCCTCCGCAATGAGCAAAATACGGATCATGCCCTATGATCCAAGCTTCTTCAGCGCATATTGTAGCAACTCCGATTCATCCAGACCCGCAGGAGCCTTCACCAATGCTGCACTGCATTCCGCATCAGTGAATCCCATCGAGAGCAATGCGCTTCTGACAAGAGCCTTCACATCCGAGGCCGTAACATCCGATCCGGATGCCGAGACAGCGATCGTATCCTCATCGGATAGCCTGTCCTTCAATTCCAAGATGATGCGCTGCGCGCTCTTCTTCCCCACACCCGGGATCTTGGAGACCCTGGAGACATCTTGTGCAGTGATGGCTGAAAGGAGCTCTTTCGCATCGAACGTTGACAGAGCAGCAAGAGCGATCTTGGGTCCGATACCACTGACGCTGATGAGGCTCTTGAACATCTCCTCCTCATCGCTGGACAAGAAACCATAGAGAGAGAAACCCGAATCACTGACATTGAGATATGTATGCACCGAGACCTTGGAACCCACTTCAGGCAGAAGGGATAAGGACACAGAGGGCATGTTCACCTCGAAGCCAACACCGGATACATCGATGTAGGCGCAGGTCTGGTTCTTGCCTGCCAATACCCCGTTCAAAAAGGAGATCATCTCAAAACCTCGGTTCCATCCACAGCAGCGCGCCGCGATCTATCCCTTTCGAGCGCGCTTCTTATCATCTTATCCAACCGAGAGGCGTTGTGCCCCACACCTATGCAAGATGTGTAGCAAATAGCCGCAGCAAGCGCATCTGCGGCATGATCGGGTTTGGGAATGTCCTTCAGCCCAAGATGCTGTTTCACCATATACTGCATCTGATGCTTTTCCGCCGAACCCGTTCCAGCGATGGCGAGCTTTATCTGCGATGGGGAGAATTCGCCCACCGAAAGGGAGCGCTCTGCGCATGCAACGAGCGCAGCACCCCTGGCCTGCCCGGTGGCGAAGGCCGATGTGGCATTATCCCCGAACCATACCGTCTCTATTCCTACGCTCGTTGGTTCGTATCTTGCTATCACCGCACGTATCTGGTCATAGATCTTGTACAACCTAGTGGACAGTTCGGAATCTGAGGGGGTTGATACGCATCCATAGGCCACACAGGCATACCTGTTCTTGCATACGTTTATGACACCCCAGCCGGTATTCGCAAGGCCGGGATCTATTCCCAATATGACATGAGAGGTGTTATCCAAAGCGAACCTTCCATCATCTTTCGTTCAATGATACCAGAACATTTGTTTTATATGATCGAAAGCTCGTTATTTATGATCTTTTCATCTGAACGATAGCTAGCAAAAGGCCTCCTTTCGGAGGCCTTTTGATCTGCTGCTAGTTGTAGACTTCCTTGAGCTTCAGTATATGATCCCAACGGGCGAGCGCTTCCTCCTCGCTTCGCTCGAAGAGCTCATCTGCGCGCTCAGGGAATTCGCGTGTGAGTCTGGAATAGCGTGCTTCGTTCATGAGGAAGTCGCGATAACCCTCTTTCGGCTCTTTGGAGTCGATGGTGAAGCGCTTGCCCTCCTCGGCCGCCGGATTGTACCTGAACAGGTTCCAATACCCGCAATCCACAGCTCTTTTCATCTCGTCTTGGCAATGGGTCATGCCGCCTTTGATCGAGTGCATCTCACAAGGCGAGTAGCCGATTATCAAAGAAGGCCCGTCATAAGCCACTGCCTCTTGGATCGCCTTGAGCGTCTGAGCCTGCTTGGCGCCCATGGAGACCTGCGCCACATACACATAGCCATACGTCATCGCGATCTCAGCCAGGCTCTTCTTCTTTATATCCTTGCCGGCGGCAGCAAACTGCGCAACCTGTCCGATATTCGAGGCCTTGGAAGCTTGACCGCCCGTATTCGAGTAGACCTCGGTATCGAAGACGAACACGTTTATGTTCTCACGCGATGCGAGCACGTGATCGAGACCACCGAAACCGATATCGTATGCCCAGCCGTCTCCACCGAACACCCAGAACGACTTCTGGCTCAGGTATTCGCGCTTATCGAGGATCTCCTTGGCCAAGATGGAGGACTCAGATGTTCCGCCGGCAGCCTCCTCAAGCTTGTCGACGTAATCGGCAGAAGCAGCCTTTGACACATCGAAATCATCCAAAGTATCGAGCCATGCTCTGGCAGCATCGCGAAGCCCATCGGATATAGCCGGCCCATCGATAAGGGCATTGGTCTTCTCGATGAGGTTCTTGCGAACGGCCTCGTAACCCAAGAGCATTCCCAATCCGAATTCGGCGTTGTCCTCGAAAAGCGAGTTGCACCATGCAGGTCCATGCCCATCCTTGTTGACGCAATAAGGAGAAGTAGCTGCAGGCCCTCCCCAGATCGAGGAGCATCCTGTGGCGTTCGCAACGAACATGCGATCACCCACAACCTGGGTGATGAGCTTGGCATAGGTGGTCTCGGCACAACCGGCGCACGCACCGGAGAACTCGAGAAGAGGCTGCTTGAACTGACTTCCCTTCACGGTCGCATCCTGCGCTTCGGGCTTTTCGGAGACATCGCTCACGCACCAGTCGAACACGGGCTGCTCATCGAGCATATCATCGATCGGCTCCATGGAAAGCGAATCCGTCGGACATGTTCCCACGCACACCGCGCAACCCATGCAATCGAGCGGAGAGATGGCAAGGGCGTAGGTCAGACCATCAGCATTCTTGCCCTTCGCAGCCACCATCTGCATGCCCTGCGGTGCCTTTGCGACCTCATCGGCATCGAGAAGGAACGGACGGATGGTCGCATGCGGGCAAACGTAGGCGCATTGGTTGCATTGGATGCAGGTGTCGCTTTGCCATTTCGGAACGCTCACGGCAACGCCGCGCTTCTCGAAGGCAGAAGCGCCTTGCTCGAACTGGCCATCCGCATGTGCGGTGAAGGCCGACACCGGAAGGGAGTCGCCATCCATGCGCGCCACAGGCTCCATGATCTCCTTGACCATCTTCACAAGGGACTCATCGCCGGAAAGCTCAGGCTCCTCGACCTCGTTGGCTATGGCCACCCATTCAGGCGTGACCTCGATCTTCACAGCAGCCGTAGCACCCGCATCGATGGCCTTGTGGTTCATATCGACGACCTCTTGGCCCTTCTTCAGATAAGAGCGCGTGGCCGCCTCTTTCATATAGCGGATAGCATCCTGCGCCGGGAGGATATCGGCCAGAGCGAAGAACGCCGACTGCAAGATGGTGTTCGTGCGCTTGCCCATGCCTATCTCGGCTGCAAGGTCTATGGCGTTTATGGTGTAGAGGGCGATATCGTTATCCAGCAGGTACTGCTTGGCCTCTTTGCTCATATGGTGCGCAAGCTCCTCGGCGTCCCACTGGCAGTTGACGAGGAACGTTCCACCTGGCTTGATGTCGTATACGATCGGGAAATCCTTCGTGATATATGAAGGCGTATGGCATGCCACGAAATGAGCCTGGTTCACATAATAAGGGCTTCTGATCTGCGAATCGCCGAAGCGCAGATGGCTGATCGTCACACCGCCCGTCTTCTTGGAGTCATACTGGAAATAAGCCTGCACATACTTATCCGTATGGTCGCCGATGATCTTGATGGAGTTCTTGTTGGCGCCAACGGTGCCGTCGCCGC
>CAYXZC010000049.1:0-14036 GCA_964469815.1 uncultured Eggerthellaceae bacterium
AAGTAGAATCTCCACTTAACAGAATATGTATCTCCTATAACCGTAAAGGTCATAGAGCCTTTGCGGTTTTTCTTTTGTCGTTTTTTATCGGAATACGCCGCAGGACTGTTATTGATGTGCGTTGCCGCTCCCCGCCTCTCCATCTGACCATGAACCTACGCACTGACTCAAACTTCGTCGAGGATGAGGGCTGGTACGAAGCGTCCGACAGGTACAAAGCCTACGTCCAAGAGCACGTAGACCCCGGCAAGCCGATCCTTCTCCTGGAGCTCGGCGTGGGCTCGAACACCCCTGTCATCATCAAGTACCCCTTCTGGCGCATGTCATCCCTTGACGAGTCAGCGACCTACGCATGCGTGAACCTGGGCGAGACATATGCTCCCGAGGAAATCCGGGGGCGCTCCATCCTGATCGACGGGGATATCGACAGGGTGCTCAATGAGTTGAGGCTGACCGAACGGAGCGAATAGCGATGATCGATACCGACAAGAACCACGAGCTCCTCCCACGCATCGAGCGAGGGCTGCCCGATCTGTGCGCGATGCTTCTTGAAGAGCGACGCCAGGATGCCGAACTGCCTGAAGACCCCGCCGACCAATGGGCGCTCTTCCGCGCACTGGTCAACACGCGGCCGCCCGCGCCAGCGTCGAATGGGTTCCTGGAGCTTCAGGACGCCCTTCTCCAAGACATCCTTGCCTACCGGGGCGTAACGCGCCTTGCGGACATACCGCCGATCGGGGAAGGGTCGCGCATCCGCCTCTGGCGAGGGGACATCACCACGCTGGCGGCGGACGCCATAGTCAACGCAGCCAACTCCCAGATGCTCGGTTGCTTCGTGCCCGGGCACCACTGCATCGACAATGCCATCCACACTTTCGCAGGGATCCAGCTGCGCCTAGAGTGCGCGCACCTCATGGAGAAGCAGGGCCGCCCCGAGCCCACGGGCATGGCGAAGGTGACCGATGCCTTCAACCTTCCAAGCAAGTGCGTGATACACACAGTAGGACCCATCGCAGAGGGATTCGCGACCGACACAGACAAGGCATTGCTGGCCAACTGCTACACGTCGTGCCTTGATGCTGCGGTGGAGGCAGGATGCGAGTCGATCGCCTTCTGCTGCATAAGCACGGGGGTGTTCGGCTTCCCACAAGATGAGGCAGCAGCGATCGCCGTCACAACTGTCAAAGATTGGCTTGCGTCGCAAGAGCGAGCCATAGAAGTCGTATTCAACGTCTTCACAGAGAAGGATTTCACACTTTACCGGAAAGCGTTGATTTAATCGCGAGATGAACAGGAGCCCAATTGGGATTTGTCTTCTTTACGAGATATCGGACTAATTCAAGGTTTTATTAGGCTTGTGAACTTGCAATTGTTCAAACACTCTAACATCTTGGCGTTAAAACGAAAGCAACTGGGACAATGTGTCCCAGTGCCATTCGAAAGTTGTTAGCTTGCCTTTTCAAGAACAGTGAGCATTGCTCTGAGCTCCTCGATAGAGAACGGGATGGATTCTGGAGTGATGCCCTCTATCCGCTTTGGGTCGAACCTCGCGGTATGCCCTTCCATCTCCGCCTTGCGCTGCTCGACCTCTCGCTGGAAGACGCTGTAGGTGTCATCGAACGCACCTTCGATGTATTTGACTGCTTGCTGCTTGGCTTCGGGATCCACATCCGCATAAATATCAAGTGTCATGGAAGGGTTCGCATGACCTAGGTAGTCGGCGACGGTGCGAACATCTGCCCCGCTTCCTATCATGAAGGTAGCGAAAGTGTGGCGTAGGTCATGCAGCGTGCAATCAAACCCATTCATCTTGCAGAAAGCGGCGAAGTCCTTTCCAAGCTGCGTGGGATTATAAGGTCTGCTGTCTGATTCGAGGGTACCTAGGATGAAGGAGTCCTCAAGCTTTACCTTCATTTTCCCGCACATCCACTTCAGATCCTCGCGCATGTTCCTCAGCATCTCGAAAGCATGAAGCGTCAAGGGAATGGTTCTTATCTCCTCTGTCTTGGGCTGTTTCAAATAGAAACCCCCTTCACCGTTACCCAGAGAATGGGAAACGGTAATAGTCTGCTTTGACTCGTCAAAGTCACTCCACCTTAAAGCGCAGACTTCGCCTCTGCGCACCCCGGTCGTGAGCATAATCTCGATTGCGACTGCAAGTGCGCCGGGCTGCGCGCGGCGTGCCAGATCGAGCATGCGGCTTCGCTCCTCACGCGAGAGGGAGTTGATGGGTGTTCTAACACGTTTCGGCGGCTTACAGAAGTTGCAAGGGTTCTTAGTGAGAAGCTCCTGAGCGATGGCGTAGTTGAGAGCCTGCTTCAACAGCCTGAAGCATTTGGAGATACTCTTGGGTGAGTATCCGTCTTCGGACATCTTTGCCATCCATAGGTTTATCGTGGCTATGTTCAGGTCGCAAATTCGCTCTGCACCAATGTACTTGCACATCATCTTTGAATCGCCTTTATACCCACGAATGGTTGAAGGCTCTATGGTCTTGCTTGAAACCTTGTACTCAAGAAAACTCTGCATGAATTGCTGCACTGTTGTTCCGTCGCCCATGGCGAGCCCTCCGGATTCGAGCTGGTAGAGAAGCTCATCTCGCTTCTCCTTTGCCTGACGCTCAGATGTTGCTCGAATTGTGTGATAGGTGGTGACTTGCTCTCCTGTTACAGGATCCGCATGGGAGATGCGCGCTTGCCAAGAATTGTCTCCGCGTTTTCTCAGTCCTCTGGATTTGTACTTCATTGCGATGGCCCTTTCTCTATGCATTTAGCCAAGAGGAGCCACCAACGAAAATGTGAAGCGGTGCGCATGGCTCACCTTGTTTTCCACAGTTTTCGAGTGGCACCAATTTGGCACCTTACTTGGCACCAAATTGGCACCAAAGTAGGTAGAAAAACTTGGAAAACAAGACGATGTGTGACAAAGCCTGATATAATTATCAGCAGTTCATCCTGGGTGGTTGAACTGTGGCGGGAAGCTAGACTAAGCCTGATGCTCGGGTTGGACTCGCTCATAACCCGGAGGTCGTTGGTTCAAATCCAGCCCCCGCGACCAAAACTAACAGGCTGAAAACTTTTAGTTTTCAGCCTTTTATACATTTATTACTGGCATTCATTTCAGGAAATCAAATGGAACTTACAAGCTCTATCTCCGTCGAAACATTAATGAAGATGTCTGAAACGATGTATGATCAGCTTGTTAAGGCGGTTGTCGATATAGAGCAAGGCATAATGATGGTAGATGCCGGAATGCACGCCGATGAAGAGCGCGTTCTTTTAGAAATGGGATCCAAACAAGAAGATCTGTGGGGAATCAACCTTTATCCGACTGAATACGGAGCAGATGGTTTTATAGAATTTGATTCCATAATCAATATCCGACCTGTACAAAACAACAGAACCAGAGGTGTTGAAGACCCCGCTATTCAACAGCGAATCAAAGAGATAGTCAGTGAGATCGTCCATGCCTAGCTATCAGATCGATAGGGATTACTGGGCAAATCTCACTATCTTCGAGCAAATGGGCAATATAGGTGCCGAGGTCGGAAGATCGATCAATGCATATAGGGCAGGGAACATGAAACGCCACGAGGGAGCATTCGATCGCGCGCTCGATCTGTTCGATGCCACCATAGAGGTTCTTGTCAAGAACCGATCCTACCGCTTGAAGGAAGTGCTCGTTGCGCGAGATGAGTACTGCCGATTATTCTTCGAGGGCACCTTCGATACCGATGCCGATGCCCTTGAGAAGTATTTCATGAACTTCGCCGTTGCCGCTCGCAAGGGTGCAAAGGATATCTAAGCTGTAGATCGAGGCGGGCAGACCAGATATCAAATGGCATTGTTCGAAGTCGAAAATATGAGCGTAAGCTACATGAGAGAAGGGCCTCTTCTCTATCCGGTGAAAGATGCATCGTTTTCTCTTGAAGCCGGATGCATCTACGATCTTACAGGTCCATCAGGGGCAGGCAAATCCACTCTTTTGAGCGCATGCTCGCTGATGATAGGTCGTGAGAGCGGGAAGATGCGCCTTAAAGGGGTCAGCTCATCGTGCTATTCACCCGAACAATGGCGTCGCCGCGTATGCCTTGTGCCACAACAGGCTGTTATGTTTCCCGGAACCATAAGGGACAACCTCCTCTTTCCATGGAGGCTCTCCATAAACGATAAGACATCGAGCCCAAACGATGAGACCCTTCGATCGATGCTCGAACTGGCTCTTCTCGACGATTTAACGCTGGACACGAATGCCTCACAGCTCTCAGGCGGTCAAAAGGCGCGCGTTGCGCTCTTGCGGTCGCTTGCTACCAATCCCTCGGTTCTGCTCCTTGATGAGGTTGAAGCTGCTCTGGATGATGAAGCGGCAGCAGCCGTGGGCGAGATGATCCGCGCTATGGTGGACGACTGCACAACGTGCCTCAGGATCCGCCATAGAGCGCAAGATGGATATGCATATGGGGAATTCTCCTTACATGACGGAAGCCTTTCATATGAACAGAATGCCCTTACAAGCCTGAATGCGCCGTCAGCAGACCATTTCCAAGAGCTGAGAACAGGTCGCTATGAATGCCTTTCGGAACTGCCTAAGCCTTGCTCGCTTTCCACCTGTCAAGCAAATAGGAGGAGCCTGTGAGCACTGGGGTCATAAATATCGGAAATCTGGAACTCGCTGCATCAGCGCTGCTCATGCTGGTAGCCGGAGCCGTGTCTTTGAAGCTCAGGCTTGGCCTCACAAAGAATATCATCGTCGCAACGATACGCGCCTTCATCCAACTATTGGCCATGGGATTTCTATTGCTCTATCTTTTCAGGTATCAAACTTGGTGGCTCGTTGGCATCGTGATATTTGCCATGTCGATCGCCGCCACTCAGATAGCGATCAGCCGAGTCAAGGGCACTGTGAAAGGGATCTGGCTCGATACGTTCCTTTCGATCTTCATCTCATCAATGGTCATCGCTTTCATTGTTATCGAAGGGATCATCCATGCCGAGCCTTGGTATTCCGCACGTGAGCTCGTTCCTATCACCGGAATGATACTTGGCAACACGCTTTCTGCGGCTGCTGTTGCCATAGAGCGTCTTTTCGCAGACCTCGATGCGCGCACCGATGAGATGAATTCGATGATCGCACTTGGAGCCACTCCCAAAGAGGCCGCCTTCGCCTCGATCAAAGCCGCAATAGGTGCGGGGATGACACCGGCGCTTGCTTCTCTGTCGGCTGCTGGGATAGTTCAGATACCAGGCATGATGTCCGGACAGATCCTTGCCGGAGCCGATCCGGTCATCGCTGCAAAATATCAGATAGTCGTTCTGTTGATGATGTCGGCCGCCACCACTATGACGATCGTTATGGTCTGCTTCCTTGCTTACAAAAGGCGTTTCTCACCGGATGGTTTCTATCTAAGCATCGCATTGCGAAGCGAGCTTCCGATCGCGAATAGAAAAGCCAAGTAGGCATATTCTGCTACGCATTCCCTGAGATCCTTCAGATAGCCGAGTAATGCGAACAAGCATTGCCATCAAATGCAAAGACGCCGGTGCGGGCTTAACATCCCACACCGGCAACTGATCACTTGGAAGCATTGCCTGCTTCCGAATCTATGCAAAGACTATTCGTCCTCGTCACGCACCTTCTTGGCTTCGGCCTCTTGCTCCTTGGCCTTGTCCACTGAGATCTCTTCCATGGTATCGCTTTCGAATGACTCAAAATCAATATCTTTGCCCAATTTCTCTTCTGTCATGATCTTCACCCTTCTCGTTCAAATGTTTGACCTCTTCTCCGAACAAGACCCATGCAATAGGGTCTTGCAAGGCTTGAGATAATAATCTCTCTTTTTGAGAAAGAAGATGTGTTGAACAGGCATTCGTTAATGTTTGGTTGCCAAATTTGAACGATACCGAAAAGAAAGCACGGCACTCGCTATTTAACGGTCACCACCGGAATATCTGCTTCGTGCAAAACGGCATAGCTGACGCTTCCCATCATAGCCCGTATGGCTCCAAGCCCGCGCCTTCCCATAATGATCATGTCGATGTCATGCTCTTTTGCATAATCGCAGATTCCGGTTGAAGCTTTGGCGGATGCATAAGCACCGATGGTCACATGGCATTTCACATCGTTGAACATATCCCCTATCTGATCACGGACGCTCTCGATCGTCTTTTCCCGGGAGTTCTGCATCATGACCTCATAGGTCTCCATATCCGGGAAGATCTGCGAAACTCCTGTGATCGGGGAGACCGGGGATTCGACTCCGATGCCTGCCATTCCAAGAGGGATGATGGATACGATATGGATCGTAGCATTCTCATCGTCACCCAACATGTCCTTTGCAACGACCAAAGCTTCCGTAGATGGTTCGGATCCATCATAGGCAACCATAATGTTCTTGTACAACATGCCTTTCCCCTTTCGTCAACATTGCCCTCAAGTATAGTCGAGCTTCCATTCGTAACTATGCTGCCTGCAAATCGCTTACCTTTTTGAAAACAAACTCGAAACGCTAGACAGGTACAATCAGTGTGAGGATATCGAAAGGATTATGAACTATGCGGGCGATCGATTGTCACTGCCATATCTACCCACCGAAGATCGCGAAGAAAGCTGTTGAAAGCGTTGGCAAATTCTACGGCATTCACATGGATCTAGATGATGGGACATCCGAAACCCTGATCGAGGCATCAAAGGACGTACCTATCGAAAAGAATTTTGTATATTCCGTTGCGACAAAACCTGAACAGGTGAAAAGCATCAACGACTTCATAGCATCGGAATGCGCACGACATCCCGAATTCGTCGGATTCATGACGCTTCACCAAGATTTCGAGGATCCGGAATCTGAGATAGTACGTGCTGAAGAATTGGGGCTTAAAGGGGTGAAGCTTCATCCGGATACGCAGATGGTCAACATGGATGACCCTCGTCTGATGCGCATCTATGAGATTATCGAGGGCAGATTACCCATCGTCATCCACTGTGGCGACTATCGATACGACTATTCGCATCCAAGACGCTTGAAGAGGATCCTGAAGGCATTTCCGAACCTAACCGTGAACGCGGCGCACTTCGGTGGATGGTCTATCTATGACTATGCGCTTGAGATCCTTCAGGATGAGAACTGCTATTTGGATACATCAAGCGCACAAGCACTTCTCGGCCCCAAACGCACCAAGGAGCTGTGCAGGCTATTTGGCACAGATAGGATAATGTTCGGGAGCGATTTTCCGATGTGGAGTCCAAAGACGGAATACGATATGTTCACATCGCTTGATTTCACCAGGGATGAATTAGAGAACATGCTCTACAACAACGCCATGCGCTTCATTGGAGAATAGGGTCTGGCTGCGCTGCATCTACCAATTCGCAGGTTTCTCGAAGCACATTGAAGGCTGTTTCCATTCCACCACTTTTCCGGATTCGCGGGTTTTAGCCATATCTATTACCCGCTGATTCGAAGAGCCTCGCCAATCAAGCTCCAAAGATCTCAGGCTCTCTACAAAAGGCCCATCCACCAATACATCGATGTGATCTAGAAGATCGGCGATGCAACCATCTTCTCTGGACATCTTAAGAAGGTCTTCGTAAAGATAGCCAGTGAACGCCCAGATCCCATAGCCGTCATCTTTGAGGCGTTCAGCCAAACAGGCGCATTCGCAAGCCTGTTCGAAAGGCTCACCCCCGGATAAAGTGACATCCTTGATGAGCTTGTTCTCATGGATCTGCTGGACGATGCTGTCGACGCTTCGCAACTCTCCTCCGTCGGAAGAATGGCTTTCCGGGTTATGGCATCCTGGACATGCATGCGTGCAGCCCTGCACGAAGACGGAGAAGCGAAGACCCGGCCCATCAACAATGGATTCATCGGCTAAGCCGAATATCCTTATGGAGCCCTGTCCATGTTCGTTGGGGTTTTTATCAGACACGGTCATCTGGTTGCCTTCTTCTCGTTCGAATCATGATCACCCTCTTGAGGCCGCAGATCGTTTGCTGTCTCCATCTTTTGAGCATCCTTCTTTTGCTCCTTCTCCTTTTTGACCTTTTCCTCTTTGGCCTTCTTCTCTTCGGCTCTTTCCTCCTCGCGCTTGCGTTCTTTGCGCTTCCTGTGATCCTCGATGAGCTCTTCGTTATGCTCTGAGATCCGTTTGGCCATCGTGGGCTTTCCGTCCTGAGTGGAGATTCGCTTGCCATAACCGCTCAAAGCTTTGATGGCAACGTCTTTCACAGCTCCCATATGGATGCCGGTGCCGACTGAGAAATATAGCGTGCCCTTATATCCTGTGTCGTTCGCACCGAAATACGATATCTCCGACGGAGCCTTCAATAGCGTGATGCTGCTTACAGCCGAATCCACTTTCTCCTCGATGATCTTCGCCAGATCCTCGGGAGTCTTCCCATCGACGCGATCGACCAGGATGTCCAAACGCACATCGTTTTGAGGAGGCATCTTGATCAAAGCGGACGTATTGATCACCGAATTCGGTATGAGGATCTTATCGCCTTTTGCGGTGACTATGACCGTATGACGCCATGACACGTCATGGACGATTCCCGTGTTCGTGCCGACTTGGATATGATCGCCAGGTTCGACCAATTTGCTGACGCTTATCTGCAAGCCGCCTATGAGATTCGATAGCGTGCTTTGGAAACCTAAGGAAACAGCGATGCCGCCAACTCCCAGAGCTGTTATAGCGGCGCTGATGTTCACATTGAAGCAGGTGGACAGAACCACGCATATTCCGACACACCATACCGACACTCGCGCGATGTTTATGAAGATGCTCGAAGAAGGAAGCGGATTTTGCGACATATGCAAAAGCCTGCGCAACAGCTTCGAGACCAGCTTGGCCACGAACGCGGTTATCAGTATGGTGATGAGCGCGGTCAGCAGCGTGCTCAACCATCCCACATGGAATATGCTTTGCACCATGTTCTTGAACTCGTCCGGCAATGAATCCAAGTTCATCTTGTTTCCTCACATAACAGCAACCGCACTTGCTTGGTCGATGCAAACAAAGTGCGGCTGCGATGGACTGTGTTGTTCTTATTCGACTAGAGCTTCGGCACGCTGTGCTTCACTCGATCGGACTCTTCTGCACGCTTTGCATCATTGAAGCGGTCAAGCGTTCCTACAAGATACCCGGTAATGCGGCGGATCCTCTCGAACCCTTCACCCGTTGCCTCACCCTGCGCATTCTCGTATTCGTGGCGTCCGCATTTCGGACAGGTATCACCGATGATGCCGTTATAGCCACAAACAGGGTCGCGATCGACAGGATGATTGATCGAGCCATATCCCATACCGCTTTCCTTCATGTAGCGGATGACGGATTCGAATGCCTCCAAGTTCTCGGTCGGATCGCCATCAAGCTCTATGTAGCTGATATGGCCGCCATTGGTCAAAGCGTGATAGGGAGCCTCGATATCGATCTTATCGAATGCGGCGATGTTGTGGTAGACCGGAACGTGGAAGCCGTTGGTGTAGTAATCACGATCGGTGACACCCGGAATGCTCCCGAAGCGCTCACGATCAAGACGCACGAAGCGACCGGAAAGACCTTCAGCGGGTGTTGCGATCAGTGTGAAGTTCATCTTGCGCTCCTGCGAGATCCTATCACAATAGCTGCGCATATGGCCGATTATCTCAAGACCCAAACGCTGCGCTTCCTCGCTTTCGCCATGATGCTTGCCAGTGAGCGCTTTCAAGCATTCGGCCAAACCGATGAAACCCGTGGTAAGAGTGCCATGCTTCAGCACTTCGCGCTGCTCATCGTCGTATTTGAGATTCTCGGAATCGATCCAAACGCCTTGACCCATCAAGAACGGAGCGTTGTACACGCGTTTGCGAGCTTGGATCTCGAAACGCTCGAGCAACTGACCTGTAACCAGCTGGAGTTTGGAATCAAGAAGGTCGAAGAACAGCTCGACATCTCCCTTTGCGCGCAAAGCCAAACGCGGAAGGTTTATGGAAGTGAACGAAAGGTTGCCTCTTCCAGGAGTGATCTCGCGCTCGGGGTCGTGCACATTGCCCATAACGCGTGTGCGACAACCCATGTAGGCGATCTCTGTTTCAGGCGTTCCTTTGTAATACTGCGCATTGAAAGGCGCATCCAGGAAGCTGAAGTTCGGGAACAGACGCTTGGCAGAGCAATGCATCGCCATCTTGAACAGATCGTAGTTCGGATCTTCAGGATTGTAGTTCACTCCCTCTTTCACACGGAAGATCTGCACTGGGAAAATTGGCGTCTCGCCGTTTCCAAGACCTTCTTCCGTTGCAAGAAGCATGTTCTTTATGACCATGCGCCCTTCAGGAGAGGTGTCCATACCGTAATTGACGGAGCTGAACGGAGTTTGCGCGCCGGCGCGGGAATGCATCGTGTTCAGATTATGCACGAGCGCTTCCATGGCCTGGAAAGTAGTGCGATCCGTATCCTTTTCAGCGTTCTTCTTCGTGTAGGCAAGAACGGTATCGACCACATCCTTGGAGATGCCCTGATCGCAAAGCGCAGCCACCAGTTCGCTCTCGAATGCAGGATCGAGCTCCAACGATGCCACCACACCAGTTTTGCTTTCGATGCCGGCAAGCATGTTCTCGGTAAAGGTGCGCTCGTCTTCTATATCGGTAAGAAGGTCGATGGCCTCCGCAAGATGCTTTTTGAAGATTCGGCGATATGTCTTGCGAACGCCGTCTGCCAGACCGTAATCGAAATCACAGACTGCCTGTCCGCCATGCTGGTCATTTTGGTTCGACTGGATAGCGATGCAGGCCAAAGCGGTATAGCTTGAAATATCGTTCGGCTCGCGCAAAACACCATGACCCGTAGAAAAGCCGTCCTTGAATAGCTTCTTCAGCTCGATCTGGCAGCATGTGGTCGTAAGCGTATAGAAATCCATATCGTGGATGTGGATATCGCCCTCACGGTGAGCCTTCGCATATCGCGGATCGATGACGCACATCTCATAGAACTGCTTCGCAGATTCGGAACCGTACTTGAGCATGGTTCCCATAGCCGTATCGGCATTGATGTTCGCGTTCTCGCGCTTGAGGTCGGAATCGGCCGCCTTCGAGAAGGTGATATCGTGAAGCGTCTGGATGAGGCGGGAGTTCACATCGCGCACGCGGCTGCGCTCCGCACGATAGAGGATGTATGCCTTGGCGGTCTGAACGAAGCCGCTCTCGATCAGTGTTTCCTCAACAAGATCCTGAACGCCTTCGACCGTTGGAGTGCCCTCGATAGCGCCGTCATCAAGTTTTTGGGATACCTTACGCGCTATCTCATCAGCGGTTGCACGATCCTGCATTGCTGCACACGCCTGGAATGCCTTCTCTACAGCAGATGCTATCTTGCTCTCGTTGAATTCTGTCATACGTCCGTCGCGCTTGATGATGGTCTGTGGCATGATTCAGCTTCTTTCTCTAGTAGTTTCGAGCGCTTTTCCGATGCTTTTCATTTCAAGAGGTTCGAAAAGCACAATCTGTTGATTATTCAGCCCTTTGCGCTTTTCTTATCCCCACCTTTGGATTTCGATGTTATTCAACACCTTTTCCACAGGGTTTCAACTAAGTTATACACAACATATTGTGGTTCGTGTATCACTCGGTGAGTATATATAGTATAAGCATCTTCGGGTTTTGACAATAGAATATCGGCAGAATTGTTCCGTTTTCGATAAATTTTTTCCGGAATATCAAAGAGCGCAGGTCAAGCGCTCGCAGCTAGGAAACGGTTCCGTAAACCTGTCCCCAGGCGTGCCCATTGATCGCAGAATTGATCTGATTGGAAAGGCGTGTGCGTGTGTAGTTGCCCGGAGGAAGAAGCGAAACTATGCGCATGAGATCTTCAGGAAGATCTGCCGCTTCAGCTGCGATTATCACATCCAGACGTGAGACCTTGAACGCCAGACTCTCATCCACTTGATCCATATACGGCGCATCATCGTCACGGAAGAGCGAATCCACGATCGCTTGAAGAGCCCCGTAATGCGGGCTTCTATCTTTATTGCTCATGATGCACACCAAGAGCCGAAGACACACGATCACGCAATCTTTCCGCAATAGAGCCTATGTCTCCTTGGTCATCGAAAGCGACATCGTCCGTGTTATCCAAGCCGACAACATCCAGCCTATCCGTGGCAGCCACCAAAGCACCTGTGTACGCAGGAGTGACATCGCCTATGGCTCGAAGGAATTGCGCTCCGGCCGCTCTGAGCGCATCTGCAGCATCCACCATGGTATCAGGCTCGAAATACGGATTGTCCTCAGTCGGTTCCGCTTGCTCAGGATCGCGCGAGCGAACCTTGAGCTGCACGAGCATCGGAAGCGAGCATGACATATGCGCTCGATTCAAAAGCTGCACCGCCGTGCCGATCGAGCCATCGGTTGAAAAGCCCGCAACATCCGCTCCAAGATCCTGCATTGCAGCGCAAGCATCCTCGATGGTCTCTTGAAATGCGCCTTTCGCCGTGGGATCGCTCGATGAATAGCGCCCCCTGTCCAGCATGCCTTGCCTGTCGAGCGCAACGGATGCGATGATCGGCTTATCGCTTACCTTCCTGATTCCCATGAGAGCGCATTTCAGATCTGCGACCCTGTTGAATCCATTGACGAAGAAGGCATCGAAATCCGCTTGCGTGAAAAGCCTTGCCGCACCGGCGTACTGATCCCTATTCTCCAGAAGCGATGCTTTAGAGGCTGCATCGATCGGGAGCCCGCACGGCCCGATCTCCACCAGAACATGCTGGGGCTTGACCGAAGCGCAAAGCGAGATGGCATTGCCTGCCATCGCTTCGGCATCTCCCCTCATTCCCAACTTCGCCAATCGAGCCTGCGTCAACATTGCGGTATCGGCAACCATGCATTGTGCACCGCTTATAGCTGCGAACTTGTACAGCTCCTCAAGAACCTCCGGCTCGAAAAGGAGTGCATACGCTTGATCGTTGGGAGATGTCATGTCTAAGCGGTTAAGCTCGCTCGAGATCGGTGAGGACACCACGAGCATATCTTTGTTAAAACGAAGTTGTATATCAGCCATGAGCACCTTCCTCATTTAACATCTTTCGCCGAGACACGACAGGCTTGCCAGCCTCTTTTGGTTCAGAATCGCAAGGTTTGCTCGGCTTATCGGCATTGCTTGGCTTAACACCGCATTCTACCTTACGATACATCTTACGGATCACATGGTTCACCAAAGCAGTGCAATATCGTTATGTTCGATGATAGACCTTAAGGCAAGAGAAGACCTCGTGGAGCACGATCGATCCATAAATGCCTTCTGCGAGCATATCGGTACGGTTATACTCTGAACAGAACCGATCGAAACCTTATGGAGGAAAAGATGGCACTTGATGCGGGAATAAGCCGAGACGACGCTTTTGCGTTGTTGAAAGAGCACAACAAGGATCGATTCCATATCGAACATGGCGAGACCGTTGAGCAAACGATGCGCTACTTCGCCCGGGAATTCGATCCTGAAAACGAGGAATTCTGGGGAATCGTCGGTCTTCTGCATGACCTTGACTGGGAAGAGCATGATGATGAACCTGAGCTCCACACGGTCTACGCGGCTAAGATCATCGAGAATGCTGGCGGAAGCGCGGAATTGATCAGAGCGATCCAAAGCCATACGTCTGACTTCAATCCTGAACTCCCTAAACCAGAGCTGCAAATGGAGAAGATACTGTTCGCAACGGAAGAGTTGACCGGATTGATAGGCGCTGCAGTTATCATGAGGCCGTCTAAGAGCGTCATGGATTTCGAGGTCAAATCGTTGAAGAAGAAGTTCAAGGATAAGAGATTCGCTGCAGGGGTCAACAGAGATGTGATCCGCAACGGTGCTGAGATGCTCGGTTGGGAGTTGGACGAGCTCTTCGCCCGAACCATCGAAGCGATGCGAAGCTTTGCGCCCGACAAAGATGAATGAGAGCAGAATACTGATCGGCTGGAAGCCATCACCTGAAACCTGGCGCCCCCGAGAGGACTCGAACCTCCGACGCACGGTTTAGGAAACCGACGCTCTATCCGCTGAGCTACGGGGGCG
>CAYXZC010000050.1:0-13925 GCA_964469815.1 uncultured Eggerthellaceae bacterium
AAGGCCATGGGAGATTAGGACGTTCCGCTCGCACAGGATGCTTTTTTGCTTGTTGCGTGAAGGAAGAGGGCAGCATTCATATTTGACGCTCGCTCTCGATACTTCGTATCAGCGGCTCGCTCCTTCATGTATTGATCGAGAACTCCCTTACGGGAGTTCTTTTTCTACTTGGTGTTCAGAGCAAATCAAAAACCCCTTTGAACATCCCTTCATGAAGCTTAGCCTAGAGATTATTTCTTGCATAACTCACTTCTCTATGGTTTCAACTTGAATGCTCTTCTGGTTTAACATCGAAGGGCATAACCCTTCGATGTTATCTTTTTAATAATCAAATTCAAAAGGTACAGGTAGCCGCAAAGATAGCGAGGTTCCGACCGGTGCCTGCAATTGCCCCGCCTTTGGGCCGAGTGTGCTTCGCCACTCGATGAGCCCAAAACAAGGGGCAAAGGCAGGTGCCCGTCGGAACCGCAGCGTCATATTATTAATGCCTAGAATAGGCATTAATAATGTTAGTCGTACTTGAACAGGAACTTTCCTCCGATGAAATTGAGGATCATGCCAATACCGACGGCGCAGCATTTTGCGAACAGGTTCGTTATGCTCGAGTCTATGATCACCCATTCAAGAGTGGACAGTCCCCAAAGAACTGCGCTGATGACCAGCGACTGAACGACTACTCCGGTAAATAGGTTTAAGCCGAAGAACGGCACGATGGTCTTGCGCTTCGAAGTGCTTGATTTCCATACGAAACGATGGCTTAGGAAGAAGTTCACCAGTATTACAATGGGGGTTCCTATCCAAACAGCGCTTACGCTGGCAGGTGCTCCAAAAAGGGATATCTGAAGGACATTTGCGAAAAGCTGGTACAACAATAGATCGAGCAGCGTCATGGAGCCGCCGACGAATAGGAAGCGCACCCCTGGGCCTTTGATCAGATCCAGAAACGAGTGCTTCTCTTCGTGTTCCTTCATCGTGTCGACTTGCGTCCCTTGCTTTTGCAATGGGTTGTCCTTGTTGTTCTCTTCCATGCCTTAGATTCTCTGCTCGGATTATATGATCAACACTAATTATATAGATTCGCGCTTGATATCTGAGCACTTCACGGCAAATCGGATCCTGATCATATCGGTAGTAAATCTGATGCTCATTGAAGCAAGTAATATGCGTGTAGCATAAAAAGATGAAAATATCTGGAGAAAATCTGTAAACGTTAAAAAAATGTAGTAAAAGGTCTTTCAGCACCCTATATTAGTTTAGATTGTAAATTGAGAGAAGAAGTTGGGAAGCATATGAAAAAGACCACAAGCCTGATGGCTGCACGTATGCTCGCTGTTATCATGATGGCTCTTTTGGCATTGCCGGCGCTCATTGCGGGAACGCCTTCGCTCGCATCGGCTGATACGGATAGAGAAGCAAGCGTTAGCGGAGTTGATTTCCTGCAGACCTCATCTACGGAATTCGAGGTGCTTAAAGCGGAGAATCTTGAGGATAAGAGCATCTTCATCGATCTATCGTTGACTGACTCCAACGGCAATACAACCCAGCTTCTCAAACTGAAGGAATACAACCAGAAGGATAGACCTGAAGGAACCGATTTCGAGTTGGCTCAGATCGTCACGCTTGCATTGAACGACCAGAGCCTCAGTGATGTCTTCGGAAACTACGGCAACGATCCTGTATATAAGATCGCAGCATACAAGTCGTTCTTCGGCGGTGATCCGATCTATGAAGGCGCGATCTATCCTATCTATGCAGAGCTTGTAGCCGATGGCGTTGCGCAGCAGCATAGGCTCATCGGCATCCGCACAGCCAATGATGCTGAACTGAAGGTGAACAAGAATGTCGGAGTCGGGGATGCCTATTATCTTTCATCCGAAAACGGGAATGGATCGAGCTCTTCACTTGAGACCTATTCATTACAGCGCAGCTCGAACGGATGCGATGTTGAGTTTCGCACCAACAGCTTCGTTGCGAAGTACGTAAAGGTCGACAACGCAGGCCCTATGGATTCTGTGACCGGAACGGTTCGCTATGTGGATACGGACGGCAACAAGGTTCGCGAACAGAGCGTCTCGGGCGTCACCTCTGCAGGCAAAGAGGTCTACATCGAATCGCAGTTCACCGAGAATGGTAAATACTATCGCACTCTTTCTAACCTGTCCGGAACGAAGCGCATGATCACTTCAGATTATCCGACGATAACCGTTCGAGTGGTCGAAGTGCTAGGCGCTTCTGAGAGCGCATATTCGGTCACTGTATTTTATGTGGGCGATGATAACGAATACCTTTGGGAAGACAGCATCGATGTCAAAGGCTACGGTTATCAGTACACGCTTCCGGAAACCTTCTCCATGACAGATGCCGATGGTGTTGAGTATTTCAAGCTCGAAGGGGTGTCGAACAAGATAGCTCCTGCCAACAAAGCCGACCAGACGATAGTTGCAACCGGATCGGCTGAGTTTGCGAATCCTATCGTCTTCGATAGGACGATCGATGCGGATTCGAACTTCCTTATGGTGAATGGGAAGCGTGCTGTTACAGCCAAGTACACGTCCAAGGATGTTGATAAGGCGCTGACCGTGATCGAGATCGATGGTTCGACGAACGAAATGATCGAGACAACGACGCTTCCGATCACACGTACTCAAAAGGCGGTCTATACCCCAGAGGATAGAGCTTCTGCTTTGGCCGAGGAGAGCGGCGTTGATTATGTCTCTTGGTCGGGCAATGAGAAGCTGGAATGTTCGTGGGAGGATATAGCCAAAGGAACGGATATGGATCTTCTCCAGTATGCGTATTATGTTCCCGAGGGTTATACGCCCACCGAGTCATACACGGTGGATGTTCAGTACATGAACGTTGCGAACAGCAGCATTATCCAGACACAGACCGTTACAATCGAAGCCGATCAGGCGGGATACATCAACCTGAATGGGCCGGAGCGTTTCACCGATGGCGGCAACACCTATGTGCGCTTGGCCGGTCAGGATAGGGGTTTCAACCATTCGTACTATACGAGCGCACGCACATACACCGTGTATTATCGCGATGTGAACGATGTGCTGAATGCCAACACGGTCATCAATCGCGTTCAGGTGATCGATACACCGCTTGCGCCGACTACTACGACCATTGCGGCAACGGCGACGCCTGTAGCAGGCGCGCCTGCAACAGTTGAAACGGGCGTTACGGCGGGCGATGGTACGGCTGTTATAACCGATGACGCAACTCCTCTGGCGAACTTGGATGGCGAAGACACCGTCACTGAGCGCGTGATAGCCGACAACGAGAATCCGCTCGCACAGGCAGCTGCTGTCGAAGGTGGCGCATCCGATCCGCTTCCCATGATGGTCGGGATAACGGGCGGTATTGTAGGGCTTGTCGCAGTTCTAGCCGCCATATACATGCTTCGTCTTCGTAGGCGCGAGCAGAACGAATTGAATTCGATAAGGTCGAACCTCAGATAGGAGATTGGATAACATGGCAAGATTTATGGAAGCAACACCTGCCAAGCGCTTGCTTTGCGCGTTTCTTGCAGTGGTTCTGGTAATCTCCTCGCTGGGAATCGCCGGGATGGCTTATGGAACCGATAAGACAGATGTTCATCCGCTAACGGAGACTGAGGCGGTCGAAGGCGGAGCTGGCGGAGGTACAGATGCCGATGCAGGGGGCGATGGTGCATCCTCTGGGGTTGACTCGGATGGTGAAAACGCCGGCTCAGCGAGCGATTCGGACTCGACCGGCTCGGGCTCGGCCGATGCGGATGCTCCTTCATCCGATGGAAGCGGTACTGATGGCGATGGCTCCGATGCGACCGATCCTGACGGAAGCGGCATGCCTGACGGTGGAAACGGCGACGAAGAGGCTAACGAGGGCGAAGACGCAACGGATGCTGAAGAAGCTGAGGTTGAAGGCGGTGTTTTCATCGATGATGTGCGCTACGATGTTAACGAGGATGGCACTTTAGGCCTACCTGCGATCGAAGAGGGTAACGAGAAGCTTCGCTTGGCGCATGATGGGATCGTTTCCGGGAACACCATCTATTTCCGAGATGGCAAAAAGCACACTATGAGCATCCCTAAGGGTGAGACCGTCAGCAGCTATGTGCGCATAACCAATGGCTCGACATTGGATCTTGATGGTGATGGCACGATCGATCTGAAGGGCAAGAGCGGTTCTGTCATCATCGTTGAAGGGCGCAATTCCGTTCTCAATCTCAACAAGAACTCAGGGTGCCTGACCATATCAGGCGGTACCGGATCGCTCGTCAATGCATGTGGCCAGAACAACTTCGGCAGCGATTATGTTGCCGGTGGTGCGATCTTGGTCCAGCGCAATTCAGCGATCTCAAGCCATACGATCGATAGATATGGGAATCACACCTGCGAGAGCACAGCGACGAATGCCGCATTGAATATGTATAACGGCATCATAAAGAACAACAAGGCTGCAGCTGGTGGCGGCATATTCATCGACAGATATTGCGGCTTCACCATGTCGGGCGGTGTCGTTCAGAACAACACTGCCACCAAATACGAGGGCGGTGGCATCTACATTGCCGGCGACAGGGGCGCAAACGATGCTTTGGCCGGCAGTTGTGCGATCATTTCGGGCGGCAAGATCCTGAGCAATACGACCCAGACAGTGAACTCCTGGGGAGGCGGCGGCATTTTTGTGGAGAGCAAAGGTGTCGTGAAGCTCGATTCATCCTTGATCACCGATAACACGGCAGGCGGGTTAGGCGGCGGTGTTTCCGGGTGTCCTCATGCGTACATCGGTGTGGGCAAGATATCCGATGGTGCTGCTATATTCGGCAATACTGCGAACTACAGCGGGCTGGGCGGATCGTCGGGTATGCCTAGGAATGAGTACCTTACTTGTTTGGCAACGAAGGCGATAGATGGAAGCTCGACGGTCTATAGTGGCGATATGTATGCCTATGGATATTCCGGCAATAACAATCCTGCGCAGAAAGGCGCCTGGTCGAAGGATTATTTCGCGGCACATTATAAGGAAGTGGCTCAGGATTATTACTGCACGAAATCCAGCATCGTTGAAGGATCCGATATCGGACAGAATAGTGGGTATGCTTGGATAGGATATGCGGCGGGATCCTATGACAATTCCGGTTATAAGGGTGGTGCTAATTCGTTCGGCCACGAGATAGCCGTGGCAAAGGGCAATTCATATACTGCGGTCGATGCGACGCTTGCGCTGACCAATACTCTTCCAAAGGGAACGCGCAACTCCTTCACCAACAATCGTTCGGTGGAGATAACCAATAACACCAGCTACACGCATGGCGGAGGTATCGGATGCAATGGCAAATTGCTCATCGGAAAGCTTGAAAGAGGCGAAGAATCCGAACCGATCTCGTTTGACATCCAGAAAGCGTTCCAGAACAGTCTGGGTGAAGAGCTTTCGGTTGGCAGCGGTCAGTTCGAATTCGATGTGTTCGCCAGCGATGCCAATTGGAGCAAAGGTGCGCTTTCCGGAACTTTCAAGAACGATGCGAACGGTCATGTCAACTTCCAGGTAGCAAGCGATGCTTTCAAGCCAGCTGATGGTGTGAAGAACACGACGGTTTACTTCCTCATTCAGGAAAAGGATAAGGCCGAAGATGGCGTTGAATACGATGCTGCTTTGTACGGGGCGAAGCTCGATCTTTCTTGGACTCGGACGCAATTCTTGCTCAGCGGGCAGAATTATGTGACGCGTTATACCCCAAGCGTAACATCGAAGGCTTTTGTGAGGATAAGCGCCGATTCGTCCGGTGCGCAGAAGGTCGAGAGCATCGGGTCGGACTTGACGGTCACGAACAAGCTGAATCTGCTCGTGGAGAACGCGCTTAGCGGCGATAAGTACTATTACGGCAGCTTGACCGGCGAGGATGCGCGCTTCAGCTTCACTATGGAAGGCATCACTGATCCATTCGCGAATTCACAGGATCAGAATGCTGCTGTCGGTAGCTTGGTGCGCACGGCTACTGATGGCAATGAAGCGAGCAATGTTGATGACGGCGTGTATCGGATAGCGGTATCTACCAAGAACGGCGATTATACGGACAACAAGGCTTCCTTCACCTTCCCGAAGATCGGTTATGCGAAGCCGGGCGATTATCACTACATGATATCCGAGGACTCGGCGCAGGATTCGAAGGTCTATGTGGCGAAGGTGGGCGTGAGTGTTGATAAGCGCGATGGTGCGGATGCTTCCGGTGGAGCGATTTCGTTAAAGGCGGAGCTTACAGGCTTGTTCGCCGCACGTTCTGCTGATAGCGCTATAGTGGATCTTGAGCCGATGGATGCGGGATCCAGCTCGATCGCTTTCCACAACATGGATATAGCTGAAGGCGCGATGCTCAACGGCTACCTTGTGAGCGCTGCGAGCAACACTGCCTTGGAGCAGCGTTGCTTGGTCGACCCGAAGATCTACAAGAAGCTCGTGGATGCGAACGGCAAGGAGCTGACGCTTCAGCCCGACCAGTTCATGTTCCAGCTGATCCAAGTGGGGGATGATTACAATCAGAATGGCGGGCCTGTGATATCGAGCACCGGAAACGATGCTTTTGGCATGGTCGACTTCGACAAGGCGGCCAACGTGTCGGGAGATCCGGACAATCCAAGCTGTCTGGAGTACAACACTGCAGGAACGTACCATTATAGGGTGTTCGAGGATCCGGTCTACGATCGCGATCCTTCGGTGGACTACGACGATACGATCATCACCTTCACCACTGTGATCGAGTATGTTGACGGCGCGCTTGAGTGCACGGATATGTATTACGGTCATCTGGACGAGAACGGCGTGAACCAGCGATACTATGAGTCCGAGAATCCGACATGGCATCCCACGCTAACGAATAAGGCGAAGGGCATGGATCTGCGCGTGCAAAAGACCAGCGCGGCGGATCGCGAGCAGGGTCTTGAAGGCGCGGTCTATGGACTTTGGATGCACAACGTGGACGATGAAGGTGACTTCTACATGGGCAGCGCCAAGTCCGGCGAGGACGGGTATATCTACTTCGAGGACGTGAACCTGTCGTTTGGGAACTGGTATTACTTCTTGGAGGAGGAGGCACCTGACTTCCATACGGTAAGCAGGTATCGCAGCATGTACTTCACGCTGGCGAATGCGGCCGATGGAAGCGTGACGCTGGTGTATTCGGAATCGCCTGGCGGAGATGCGGTGGATGCCGAGGGCGAGCCTGTGGGTGGCTTTGCTAAGGCGAGCTTCGATGCTGCGAACGGTGGCTTTGCTAAGGCTGCTGCGTTCTCGATGCGCGCGAAGGCGGGTGCGAGAGATGTTGCGAATGGTGCAAGGGACGGCGTGGGCAGCACGCTCACCTACGCATACGATAACGGTGTGTATGACGAGCTCACACGTCTGAATGTTTCCAAGCTCGAGACGAACACGCATGAGTTCGTCGAAGGTGCGGAGCTTGCCATCATCGAGCGTAGCTCCGGGCGAGTGGTTGCGTCTTGGATAACGGGCGCTGAGACCAAGGTGATCTCGGGTCAGCTGAACGTTGGGGTGCAATACATCCTGCGCGAGATGCGCGTGCCTGATGGGTATGCGAAGGCCGATGACGTCGTCTTCTCGTTCGATGCTTATGGCAACGTCAGTGTTTTGAGCGGTACGGATGGCGGAAATGCCGAGGTCATAGGCGATAGCATCTCTTTGTACGATACGCTTCTCGATGTGGAGAATGTGAGCTATCGTGCGCGCACGATAGGTGGCGACATGGCGCAGACAGGCGATGATGCGCTCGATGTCGTGTGGATGCTGTTGGTTGCAGCTACTGGTGCCGGCGCGCTTCTGGTGGGTGCGCTGCTGCTTCGCCGCCGCTTTGGCAGCACAGATAAAGGCCGCGAGTAGGTTCGCAAAAGGTTAAGGTTGATGTGTAGTGGGTGATCCCGATCGCCCACGAATCGACACGTAAGCACATGTGGGCGGTTAAAACCGCCCACTGCGCATCAACCGGAAATGTTTCATAAACACATGTGGGCGGTTAAAACCGCCCACTACACATCAACCGGAAATTTTGTCATGATCATCGTGTAGAGGGCGATCTCGCTCGCCCTCATGAAACTTGATCTGTGATGCAAGGCAAATAAGGCTACATGGGGCAGGATCACATCCTGCCCTTTTTGCGGATCCTATAATGTAGCAGGTTGTTTTTTAGCGAATGGATGATTCTTCGCGCTCGTGGTCTTCACTGCTTTTCGATATTGCGGCCGTTTCGAATAAGCATTCAATCAGATACAATCAATACATATCATCTTTCAAAGCAAGGAGTGAAGCTATGGCCTCTTCGACCTCTGCGCTTATCAACAAACGTCGTTTCATGCGCGTAGCCGCAATGGTGCTCTCATTGTTGATGGCGATCGGATCATGTGGGTGTGCAGGAACATCAAGCGCATCGAAAACAGAGCTTGACCAGATTCCATTGGCTGAAACAGGCGCACAGGATGCCGTTGGCGTAGTTTCGATAGAAGTTGGCGACACGGTCAATGATCCCGTTGAATCTCTTCCTGTGAATATATCGGGAACCTCGATAGATGGAGCAAAGGTTAACGATATAGTGCAGGTTAGAGTGGGCGTGAGTCAGAAGCTGGATCTAGAGCCCGGTACATACACTTTTTCCTTTGATGCGTTTACAACTCCTGCGGGGGACAAAGCATATAAAGGCGCCAGTTCGCTTTATGTATTCGATGGTAAGACTGACAAAGTGGTCAAGCTTCCAATAGTTTTGGATGAAGAGAAAATGGCTGAGATCGCCGCAGCAAAAGAAGCGGAAAAAGCTGCTGAAGCAGAAGCTGCAGCAAAAGCGCAGGCGGAGGCTGAAGCTAAGGCTCAAGCGGAGGCTGCTGCAAGAGCCCAGGCTGCGTCTCAAGCGCAGGCAAATGCTGGAGAAGGCGGTACGGTATATGTTGCGGCAAGCGGCAATGGTTCCAAATATCATACCAATCCCAACTGCAGCCGTATGAAAGGGACGATCTCGATGACCGTTTCTGAAGCTAAGGCTGCTGGCTATACTGCTTGCAGTAAATGCTGCTAGGAACTTTGATGCATGGATGCTTATTAGGGTTTGCTGCTGGATGATAATATGTACCGACATAAAGAAAGCAACTCGTAGCACTGCTGCACTTCGATGCAGTCGTTGCGGATCGCGTTAGATTTGAAAGTCATAGTCGATGCCTGAAGAGCCTGTAGAAAAGCAAATCGAACGAAGCGAAGTCCCCTCACAGGGCAATGGGTTCGCATCGCCCTTTTTCAGCGTCATAATGCCCGTTTATGGTACTGAAGAGTTCATCGCAGATGCTATCGAGTCTGTTTTGGCGCAGGATTTCACGGACTGGGAGCTCATTCTGGTCGATGATGCGTCGCCGGACGGAGCGATCGATGTCGCCCAGCAGTATGCCGATTCAGACAAGCGGCTTCGAATCGTTCACCATGAGACGAACAAGGGTCTGTCCGAGTCGCGCAACACAGGGATTCGCGCGGCTCGTGGCAAGTATATCTGGTTTGCCGATTCCGATGATTTCTTCGATGGGGATCTTCTGCAGCGTGTCTATGAGGAGATCGAGGTCACAAATGCGGATGTTGTGATGTTCGGGCTTGTTGAAGAGTACTTTGATGAAAAGCGCAACCATCTCTATGATCACGAAGTTGCAATGGATGCTTATCATGGCATGGGCGATGAGTGGCATCGCAAGATAATCGATTATGAGCGAGATACCTGTTTCGGCTACTCTTGGAATAAGATCTATTCGGTAGGCATCGTCAAACAAAACAAATTATCCTTCGAAACTGTCAGGTTAATAGAGGATGTTCTATTCAATATCGATTTCTTTTCGGCCGCCAAAACGATAGCTGTACTGGATAACGCGCCCTATCATTATCGGAAGATCGATGGCAGAAGCCTTACGAATGCGAATTCATATTCTGCGCAAGAGTATTACAAGTTACATGCGCGCAGGGTTTCTGCGATCATGCAGATGCTGATTAAATGGGATGTATTCGATGATCGGGCGAAAGAGATCTTGGGGAGTCTTTACGGAAGATACGTCCTTTCGGCATTAGAGAGAACCTATCATGGAGGAGGTAGGCTGGATTCGCACGAGAGGAAGGCATTCGCAGAGCAGATCCTTTCGAGCGAACTCTATTCGAACCTGATCCCGAGCGCTAAGGCGGACAACAGCAAAGCGCTTTCACTCAGTCTTTCGGTTTTGAAAACGGGAAATTCTGCGCTCATTCGGGCGCTGGCGAAAACGATGAATGTTTTCCGGAATAACTTCTATTCGATGTTCACGCGCCTAAGGTCGGAGAGGTAGACATGAGCAATTTGCTGCTAAGCGTTGCGATGCCGAGCTACAACGTCGAGCGATATTTAAGGCTTGGTCTGGATAGCTTTGATGATCCGCGGATTGATGGAAAGGTCGAGCTGCTGATCGTGGATGATGGTTCAACCGATTCGACCGCAGCTATCGCGACTGAATATGCGCATAAGAACCCGCGAGTATTTCGCCTGATCAGCAAAGAGAACGGCGGACACGGCTCTGCTGTCAATGCCGGCATTGAGAACGCGAAGGGGAAGTATTTCCGCATCGTGGACGGTGATGACTGGGTCGATACAGACGCTTTGGTTGAGCTGCTAGAGGTTTTGGCACGGGCGGATACCGACATCGTAGTCGATAGACGCACCGAGGTCGATATGGTGTCCGGGGAAGCAACGAGTCTAGTATTTCCCGGCAGGCTTGCTCAGCGCTGCGATCTGGATTTTGCCGATATTTGCTTGGATGACGAGATCTGTGATCTTTTCACCATCCATGGAATGAGCGTCTGCACTTCGCTTTTGAAGCGAGAAGAGATCAGGCTTCTTGAGAAGACTTTCTATGTAGACTACGAATATGTGGCTAAGGCATCGCTTCATGCGAAGAGCGTGCTGTTCGTTGATCTTGGAGTGTATCAGTATCTCGTTGGGAATCCCGATCAAAGCGTGGCGGATGATAGCTATGTGAAGCGATGGGATGATCATGAGCGCGTGGTGTGGGAGATGCTGCGCTTCTATTCGGACGAGGCCGGTTTGCTCGATGAGAACAGGCGCTATTACCTGCAGCATAAGGTGGATCTGTTGGTGAATACGCATTACAACATAGCGTTGATCTTCGACAAGGATCGAAAGCGTGGGGTTGCACGTGCGAAAGAATTCCGCCGGGCTTTACGCGAGAAGTATCCCGAGTTCGCAGCACGAGGGGAGAAGCGTTATAAGCTTGCATCCGCTTTGCATCTGCTTGGCGTGAATTCCCAAGCGCGGCTGGATAAGCTAACCGGTAAATAATAGATCGTTTGCTGCAAACTTGAGCAGGTTCTTCCAATAATATGAAACAATCTGTCGATTCTTAGATATGTTTCATAAATCTGAAACGAATTCGCATGCGTGCCTTCAGTTGTGGCGTATGAAATAGTCGTGCAGTATAAAATACGGCAAGAAATATCGTCGCTATTTTATACTTTACGCGGATTAGTATAAAATAGCCGTTCATTTTCTAGCCGTATATTATACTATTTACAGAAAAGTAAAGAATAGTACGTTTGAATTACGGTTTACAGCAATCATTAAAAGATTGTCAGCGCTACAAAAAAGAAGGTAAGCATGGAGTATAAAGATCTTGCCACCTTATACCATATCGATTCTTCATCAAGCAGAGAGTCCTCCATCCAAAAGATTCTTCGGGATCGAATGGAAAGCGATTCGACTTTCAATTTGGGATTCTCTTTGCCTTCCGGTGAACTATTCTTAGCGGTTCCTAGAGAATTGAGCGCATTGACTCAAAAAGTTTTGCGGCGTGAGCGGAAGGTATCCAATCTTATGCGGTCGTTGCCAGGCATTGCTGGAAGCGAAGTGCTTAGAAGCCTGGCATTCGATGAAGTCGTGATGAGCAATAGGGTCGAGAACATTCATAGCACACGTAAGCAGATTGAGGATGCTTTAGAAATAAAGGACTCGAACAAGACTCGCGTTAAAAGGTTCAGAGAGTTTGCGCAGCTCTATATCGATCTTATTCTTGAGGACTATGAAAGGCCTCAATCACCTGAAGACATTCGTGGAATATATGACAAGGTTATGAAGGGCGAGAATCTGGATATGCCCCCCGATGGTAGGTTGTTCAGGAAAGATACAGTAACGATCACTGATGATGTAAAAGTTATACATAATGGACTGCATCCAGAAGAAGCCATTATTGAAGCAATGGAGGCAATGCTTAAACTAGTTAATTCATCCGATGTTCCGGAATTGTACAGCGCTTTGATTTCGCATTACATATTCGAATATGCGCATCCATTTTATGATGGTAACGGGCGAACAGGCAGGTATTTGCTGGCGATGTATCTCGAGACGCCTCTGTCCAAACCGACTGCCTTATCGTTATCAAGAGTTATTGCAGAGAATAAGAGCCAGTACTATCATGCGTTTCAAAATGTTGAAGATCCATTGAATCATGCAGAGATCACTTTCTTTGTTATCACGATGCATGAACTTATCTTGAAAGCGCAAGATGAGCTTATTGATCGTTTGGAGAAGAATATTGCAACTTTGGAAATGATCAACGATCTATTGGGTGATCTTAGCGATTCTGAAGCCTATAAGACCAAAGAACTGGATATATTGTATGCATTGTTGCAACAGTCTGCTTTTGGCGTTACTTCGTCCATGAAAGCCTCGATGCTCTCCGAGCATATTGGGCTGGGGTCTCAACAAGCGCGGAAGTATTTATCTAAATTAGAAGAAGATGGGATTGTTGAAAAGACCCGTGGCAAAAATCCCATGATGTTTGCTTTGACGGAGAAGGCGCTTGAGAAAATCGGTATCGAGCTTTGATGATACTTTCAGTATTTAAGTCGCCGGTTATTATGTTGTTGAATTGATTGTTTTAAAAAAGGAAATAAATCGAGTCTTGAAAGAATCAGTTGAGGTTTTAGTTTATTAACTTTGCTCCCATTTTTTGTTTATGGGATTCCATACTTTGTTGGAAACGCTATGATTTATTGCTGGATCAACGATATCCTTAGCCAATGCATATCCGTTTCTGATCTCAAATAACTTTCTTTCAAGGCGTGACTCTTTTGCCATATTTGAATAACTGATTCTATATTGATCAATCCATGAATCTGGAAGTGTAAAGCCATCTGTCGTGTCTAGATGACGAAGCTTCGCTTCTAGTTCTATATACTTTTCGAGCTTGGAGCCAATTATTATTTCGGTGCTTCCGTATTGAACTATATCAACAAGATCTTTAGGACGACTTGATTTCTGGCCGTTAAAATGCTGCAACAAGGCGCATGCTTTATCTGCAATGCTGTGTTCTTTAGGGAAAACATAATAGATTGGAACTTCAAATCCTTGGATGGGAAGAACGTTGCTCGGCTTTATGAGTTCGTAATCATCATCAGGAATAACATCAGAGACGATATCGATCTTTATGCTATCGACCTTTTTCGTTGTTCCGAAATAGACATCGAAGTGCATGCGAATTCCAGAGCGATATTCTTGCTCGTTGCCTATTTCGGAATCTTTAATAAAGCTATAGCTCACAAAATCATCAAGATCCTTTGATGCTAATCGGATTAACTCTTCCTTGGCTTCATTTAGATTGATTCCATTGCATGCAAAGTCCGTATCGAGCGTTCGTCTGGCATTAATAGTTCGCGCAAGCATGCTGCGCCCGCCCTTTAAGATGAAAGAGGGAGGCGTTTCGGTAAATACACGGGCAAGCAGTCTATCCGCGTAGAAATCCTTAATGGCGATGTTTGTGTCTTGGGGAGATTTTCTAGCAGCCGCTTTCAAGGCTTGTTCAAAGTCATGGGGTGTTTTGTATCTCATTAGCTTCTCTTTCGGACTTTTGCGTGGTGCGAGCAAG
>CAYXZC010000051.1:0-13851 GCA_964469815.1 uncultured Eggerthellaceae bacterium
ATGGCGCGCAGCAGGCGCTCTTCGGCGGTTTGCTCGGTTTCACCCTTGGGGGTTACCTTGCCAACCAGCACGTCTCCGGGGAACACCTCGGCGCCGATGCGGATGATGCCGTCGGCATCGAGGTCGCTGATGAGGTCCTCGGATATGTTCGGGATCTCGCGGGTGATCTCCTCGGGGCCAAGCTTCGTATCGCGCGCATCCACCTCGTACTCGGCAATCTGGATGGAGGTTAGCAAGTCCTCGGCCACCACGCGCTCGCTGATGACGATGGCGTCCTCGTAGTTGTAGCCTTCCCAGGGCATGTAGGCGATCATCAGGTTCTGGCCCAAGGCCAATTCGCCATGATCGCAGCTGGGGCCATCGGCCAGCACGTCGCCCTTCTCCACGCGGTCGTCCTTGCGCACGATGGGCCTATGGTTGATGCAGCCCGACTGGTTCGAGCGCTGGAACTTGGGAACGAGGTACTCGTCGTACTCGCCATCGTCGGTCAGGATGATGATGGTCTGACCGTCGACGTAATCGACCACGCCTGCATTCTGAGCAACCAGGATCTCGCCGGAGTCCACGGCGATGCGATGCTCGATGCCCGTGCCCACCAGCGGTGCCGTCGGACGCAGCAGGGGCACGGCCTGGCGCTGCATGTTGGAGCCCATGAGCGCGCGGTTCGCGTCGTCGTGCTCCAAGAACGGGATGAGCGCCGTAGCAACAGAGGTCATCTGTCGCGGAGAAACGTCCATGTAGTTCACGAGCATCGGGTCGACCTCGTCCGGCTCGCCGAACTCGCCTGCCGCATTCTTCGTACGACAGAGGATCTTGGCGGATGGAACCCACTTGCCATCTTCATCATATTCACCGAACTCGCGGGTCTCAGGGTCGAACGGATCGTTCGCCTGCGCGATGATGTAATTCTCTTCCTCATCAGCTGTGAGGTAGTCGACATCATCGGTGACCTTGCCGTCGACAACACGACGGTATGGCGACTCGATGAATCCGAACTTGTTGACGCGCGCATAGGCAGCAAGCGAACCGATAAGGCCGATGTTCGGGCCTTCAGGCGTTTCGATCGGGCACATACGGCCGTAGTGCGAAGTGTGAACGTCGCGAACCTCGAAGCCTGCACGCTCGCGCGAAAGGCCGCCGGGGCCTAGTGCGGACAAACGGCGCTTGTGGGTGATGCCGGCCGCTGGATTCATCTGATCCATGAACTGCGAGAGCTGAGAGGATCCGAAGAATTCCTTCACCGCCGCCACGATCGGGCGAATGTTCACCAGCGTATTCGGGCTGATCTCCTCAGCCTCCTGCATGCTCAGGCGCTCGCGAACCACACGCTCCATGCGGGAGATGCCGATGCGGAATTGGTTCTGGATAAGCTCGCCGACATTGCGGATACGGCGGTTGCCGAAGTGGTCGATATCATCGGTGGTGTAGCCCTCTTCACCGGCATGCAAGCCGATGATGTAGCGCATGGTGCGGATGATGTCGTTATCGGTGAGCGTGGAGGAATCGTTCGTTTCCGGATCCTCGCCGAGCTTCTTATCCATCTTGTAGCGTCCGACCTTCGCAAGGTCATAGCGCTGCGGGTTGAAGAACAGACCCTCGAGGAGGGTACGGGCGGAATCGACCGTTGGCGGCTCGCCCGGACGGAAACGCTTGTAAAGCTCGATCAGCGACTCTTCGCGCGTTGTGGCTGGATCGCGCTCAAGAGTACGGCGGATCATGTCGGAATCGCCGAGAAGCTCTATGATCTCCTCGTTCGTCTCGGCAAGATTCAAAGCACGCAGCAGGAGCGTTGCCGGCTGCTTGCGCTTGCGGTCGATGCGGACGGAGAGGATATCGCGCTTGTCCGTCTCGAATTCGAGCCATGCGCCGCGGCTTGGGATGATCTTTGCGTTGTATATGGTCTTGTCGGAGGTTTTGTCGCGCTCTTTGGAGAAATAGACGCCGGGAGAGCGAACGAGCTGGGATACGACCACGCGCTCGGTACCGTTGATGATGAAGGTGCCGCGCGGGGTCATGAGCGGATAATCGCCAAGGAAGATCGGGATCTCGGCCTGAACGCCGGTAACGCGGTTCACATAATTGAAGACCACGTTAAGCGATGCCTGGTAGGTGACATCCTTCTCTTTGCATTCATCCACTGAATAGACTGGCTCTTCGAAGGAGTGGCTCACATAAGTAAGCGACATATCCTTCGTATTGGATTCGATCGGCCCGATGTCTTCGAATGCCTGCGCGATCCCTTCGGTCTGGAACCATTTGAAGCTATCGGTCTGGATGCCGATCAGGTTAGGAAGGTCCATAACATCTTGGATCTTCGCGAAGCTCCGCCTGTCCCTATAAAGGCTGGTAGGAGCTGTTTTCTTAGCTTTAGCCACGAAGCTTTTCCTCCTTTATGATCGATTGATGATCGAGGTGATTTTGCGAAAAAGTCGCAAGGTACAAAAGCCTATTAAAGAAGTCGGGCTAAGTCAAGGATTTTTTTTACGAGTTGTGGAGATTTTATGGAGTTTTGATATCTCGCGTAGGTCTGTAAGGCTTGCCGAAATATCAAAACAAAGAACGTCTCCATGCCATGTTTCGAATTCTCATTATTGTCGATAGATAGAAAGCAGGATCGAAGTCTATAAGCCTTCGATACAAGATATATGCGCCTGATGTGCTTGAGTCGAGGTTCAAGCCAAAGGAGTCGTGAGATCCACTCGTGCCGGGTTTGCACGAGTTAGCTCACGACGACGACGCGTCGAGACGAAAGCGCATTCGGCGCATTTCATCAGTACGAAAAAGGGGCAGGATCGAGATCCTGCCCCTACAGCTGGATATATGATGGATTATTACCTACGTTACAGTCCGAGAACCTTCTTAAGCGAAGAAGCCTTTCTACGGCTAACGTCGATCTTGCGATCGACATTGTTGAGGGTGAGAAGCAGCTTGCCCCCTTCGACCGATTCGATCTCTTCCACAGTTGAAAGGTTAACGAGATAAGAACGATGCACGCGGAAGAACCCATGCCCATCGAGGCGCTTCTCGAGCTGCGCCAAGCTGGCCGTTGAGAAATAACGGTTCGTATCGGTCTGGATGTAGGAATAATCATCGCGAGCCTCGACGAAGCGGATCTTGTCGATCTCGATGAGGATCTTCTTCTGCGCCTTCTCCACAGGAATGCGCTCGCTCTTCTGAACCTGCGCTTGAAGGGCAACCTGCTCACGAACGCGAGACACAGCCTGCGCCAGACGCTCAGTCTCAACAGGCTTTTGCAAATAGTCGATCGCGTTCACGCGGAAAGCGTCCATCGCGTGTTCGCTGTAAGCTGTAACGAAGACAACCGCCGGTGGATACTTCAGATTCTGCAAAGCCTCCGCCAAACGCAGACCCGTAGCCTCCGGCATGTTGATATCCAAGAACATCACATCACATGGATACTCTTTGAGCTTCTCGATGGCCTCGCGCACGCCTGCGGCCTCTGCCACGACCTCGACACCGCCGACCTCTCCTAGCAAGTAAGTGAGCTCTGAGCGCGCTGGTGCTTCATCATCAACAATGATCGCTTTGAGCACAATGTCCTCCATATCCTTCGGATGCAGATGACTCGAGAGCAGTTTCACGACGTGAGACCGTACTCGAACCATGTGCGTTGACCTCGAAATCAACCGTCAGTCAACAACTGTAGCATCTTTATAGCACGACACGCCGTATTGGAGATAGAGTAGATTTGGCGCGTATTTTACGTTTGGCTTATTATAGCCCATTTTGCAACCGTTCGCCGAATAATCTTACCCGTGCACAAGGAAGTTCCATAGGGGATTATCTGTCAACAACCGATCGAACAAGCTTCCGCAATGCACCGACTATCTCTTAGGAATACCCTCCAAGACGATGAAACGGGTACCGGATGCCAACAAGAGCTCATCGCCAGGATGAATCGAAACCACCGTTTCTGTATCGGAGTTGATATCTCGCTGATCATATGGGGCCTCAACCACCGTCTCTGCATGGTCCACACCGCTTATGAGCACTGTCCCATGCGTAGAACCAAGCCCCTTAACGAGCCATTCGCCCTCTTCTGAATGCCAGATCAAAAGATGATGACCGGATACATCCGGATCCACATCGTTAATCGCCCCTTCACCCAGAGCAAGCGAACCGATCTCAATCCCATCGATATTCGGATCCAACCAGTGAGGATTTCCTGAAAGGAACCCATCAACAAGACGCATCAAAGCGAATGTCGGCATCTGCACATGATCCGTAGTCCGCGAATTGGCAGAACAAGATGGTGTTTTCGGAGTGATAAGGGGCGTTGCCATACCGGCTCCATGAACCCTTTTCGCAAAATCGATGACCTGCGATGCGGCTCTGTTCGCATTGGCGGTGCAGCCAGCTGTGATCAAGAGCACCATCGCCATTTCCGCACGCTCATTGACAGTGAATCCGCTTTCGTTCGAGAGTCTATGCAGAACGTTCTTATATATGGATACGTCTTGATGGGCCTTGGCAAGTGCCCAGACCATCTCTTCGCCCTCTTCCCCGCAGATCATATCAAGTATACGCTGACTCGAGAATGCAGTACGCTTCTGTGCTTTCAACCTCGAAACCACCCTGAGTGCACTCGCAGAATAATCAGCGAAATAATTCTCCTGAATAGAGCCGATCGGAGCATGCACGACGAAGCGTGATAGCCACGTTTTATCGTCGGTGCGACTCACAGGACTGATACCATCGGAAAGCGGTCTTCCCGACAGGATCAAAGATGCCAGCTCTTTATTGATAATTCCCCCGTAACGCTTCATTATGTCGAAAAGCGCTTCACATGGGGTAAGATCATCTTTCATCATCTATCTTTGCTCCTCGAGATGACGGAGTCGAAATATCATCGATTCCATCATACAGCTCGCCACCGGGATCGGAGTCCGCATTCAGCTTCACATTCATGCTTTCCAACAATTCGGCCTTGATATTCGATGATCTTGACGGATCGCTCGATCCTGATGATCTCGGAAGAGCGCGGAATCTTTTACGCATACGTGGTGCATGTACAGGAAAAGCCGTATCTACGACGAACGGACACCATGACATCACCGACACCGCGAAGATCGCCCAACGATACAAATCTCCATAAGCCTCCGGATCGAACGCAGCAACATTCGTCAGGAGTATAAGCATAGCGCCTCCCGCAGCGATACCAATACTTCCGCGAACCAAACTCGCTACGCTATCCCTTCGTGTTCCACGCGCCAGAACACCCAGAACAACTGGCAAGAAAAGAAGTAGGACCAAAAGCTCGGATCCAAGCCCCTCCAACTCGATCGAACCGACTTCAACGGAGAGCGGCTCCATTTGGATCAGAAAGGCCATGGTCACCACAACAGCGGCTCCAAGACCTACAGAAAGGCTCTTCCCAAAAGCGCGGATAAGATTACGCGCATATAGTGAAAACCGTTTGACACCTTTATTGATGAATGGTGCCCGGCAAGGCTCAAGGATCTCTCCACACAATGCACGCCCGATATTGGATGCGTACGAAGCGCAGAACGAATCCAGCGCATCATGCATCTCTTCCGCTGAAGGACGCTTTTTGGGATCGTCAACAAGGCACGACCGCATGAGAGCCATCAAAGGTGCATCCACCTGTGAAAGAGACTCCGATATCTCTTGAGCAGTAGGCGCCGACGCTAATTCGGATATCGTGCGATGCAGAATAACAGCCACCTCGGGTTCTCGTCTGAGCACAACGAACAGATCGTCATCTCCATCGTGGGCCGTCTTCGGCCTTGATCCTACGAAGCGAGGGCTTGCGTCCCCATATATAAGAAGGCACAGAATGCTCGCTACAGCATATACATCCGAAGCCTGTGTGCATTTAGGGCATTCAGATGCTTTGGTCGCTACATAAGCCGATGGGTCGACCCTTGTCTCAGGAGCGGCGAATTCGGGCGTAGCGGCACCAAGGAACCCGTGATCGATATCCTCCACCACATCGATTCGCCCATCCGACGATACATAAGCTGAACTCAGGTCGATCAACCTTATATCGAACATCCCCTCTTGGATCTGCTCTTCGATAGATTGGCGTGATGTGTCGATCATTATATTCCTGAGTGAGAGATCCCCATGACCTATCTCGCGATCAAGCACACCGCTACGAGCCAGCACATCAAATATATCGCGCCCCAGTCGCGCAGCAACAAGAGGCGAAAGACGTCCCGAATCATCGATGGACATACGCGCCATCGCCATCAGTAGATCCTCGCCTTCGATCCATTCCATCACAAGGACAGGACGATCTTCCAAGTACGCTCTTCCGTAAAGCTTTGGATACCCCTTGATCCCCGACAACATACGATGTACTTCATACTCGCGCTCAAAATGAGGGTCGGTCTTTCTGGATGCATCTGACGCAACAGCCTTGCCAAACGGTTCGGTATCCTCCACGATCTCCGCATCCATCGTTCGGTGCACATCAGCTTTCCTCACTTTCAAAGCGAAATGCTCCCCGAATACATTCGTTGCGTGAATGATGCTGCCTGTGCTCCCCTCGCGAGTACGTGAGCGATCTATGAACAGAGTGCTGAATCTCCTACAATATGATTCTCTTTGACCATCGGAAAGGGTCATAGGAGCACAGAAATCTTCCAAGTAGATTCTTTCAAGGAAAGCAATGGGCTCCTCTTCGAATATCGCTAGAGAGTCGTCTTCCTCTTCGTCCGTCATCGTAACAGGAAAAGCTTCTACCTGGATGATATCAACATCACGCGCCATATCGATATGCGCCTAAAGCTTGATGGTGGCTGCACGCGCCCGGCATTCAGCAAGATAACGTACTTCTCCGTTTGAATTCAGATGAGGCCTTAGGATTCCTGGAGCATTCTGCTTCAGAAAACCATTGACGGTTCGCATCGTCGAACATGAATTCGTAAGATCGTTGAAACATGTACTTAGCTTTTGAGCCTGGTCATACCACTTGGACTTATTCAGTACATAGTTTCCGTTATACCTGTAAGAACTGACCCTGATACGGGCTTGGTCACACTTATGAAGCAATGCTGCCGCATCCGTTGGAGCACAACTAGCATGCGTTATATTGGGATCGGTCGAATTCATCGTAGAGTAAAGATGTTCGAAACCCTCGCAAACTTCGTTGTAGTAAGGCTCAAGGTCTGCATAGCATGCAACCAGATGAGCGTGAATTTCCTCTTCTACCTCAGGGGGTAACGCATCCGATGTCGAAGAGGATCCCGCGCTTCCTCCCGGCTGAGATGGATAACCGCCTGTGTTATCAGGAAGAGCAACGGAGTCAGTTGGACCCTGCGAGGTTGAATCCGAACCGGATCCGGATGAATCACCAAGAATGGATTGTATAGATGAGAAAGCAGGGCCGCCTATAAGGGGCGAAAGTCCGAGCGTACCCCCTTCGCTGACAGCCGAACTGCCATTCGTTGTCTCAAGAGCGTCAGGAGAACTTGCATCCGTGTGCGATTCGGAGGTTTCGGGGGTTTCCTGGTCGGAGTTGAAGAACGAATCAGCCACAGAAGCCACTTCGAACGGACTAGTTAAGACCGCAGGGATGCTAACGGCATAAGCGATCGCGCTGAACCCAACGAGTGTCAACGAGAAAACGGCTAACGAGAACAGCACATGGGAAGAAGCTGTCCTGGAGAACTTCAGCTTGTTTGCTCGTTTCATAGCTTCGCACTCCTTTTGAAATCCATCAAAATAGTTGCACAACCACGCGAAGCTCTCAGCCCCTATAATCTCAAAACGATCTACATCCCGAAAAGAGGGCGTTCGCGCAGTTACCACACTGTCTTTCAGGATGCATGCAAGCAAACCAACAAAGAAAGCAAACGCCCTCATATCGGTTGGTTATATACATGCTGTCCTATCAAACCTGACCGGATCAGGCCATCAGTGTGGTACCCATGATTCTATCAAATCAGATGCTGGCGCGCGATGTTGATGCATGAAGATATCGCCGCTCATTCAAATTCGGATTTTGGTAAATATTCATTCGGATTTTTGCAGATCTCTATTCGGATTTTGGTAAAAGCTTATCTGTGCATGAGTTTAGCGTGTGAGCTTAGGACGGTTTTAAACTCACGCTTTTTGTTTCCCAACTCTCTATGTTCCTGCAATCTATGCGCCCTATGAGCCTTTGCCCCCCATCTCCATTCCAAAAGTTGTACAACCGCATGATCTAATCTAAGGCGAAAATGCACCTTGCAAATCACAGAGAGGAGCATTGATGAAAAGGATCATGTATATGATATTGGCTTCTTCCTTAGCCATCAGTTTTGGACTTTGCGGGTGTCAGAGTAACGAAGTAAACCAAGAAACATCGAAGCAAACTCAAGAAGAGCAAACGTCACCCGATGAAGAAACTCAATCCGTCATTGATGAGATCAACTCTATAGGAGATGTAACTTTAGAGAAAAAAGAGTTGATCGATTCAACGCGCCAAGCATATGGCTCCTTAAATTCAGAACAAAAGAATCTCGTTGACAACTATGATGTCTTAAAAGCCGCCATATCTTCTCTTGATGAGCTTGAAAGAGCCGAAGAAGAGAAAGCAAAGGCTTTTGCAGTGGGAGAAACTGTCGAAGATGAAGACTTCAGAGTCACGTTAACAAGCGCACAGCTTGATTCGATACTTGAAAGCCCGAATTCACGTACCTCTTGGGAACCAGACAGCAATGCAACATTTGTGATATTGGAGTTTGACATAGAAGCATTGAATTCGAATCAAATAGCTGTCGATTCGGGTGCGGTATCGAATGTCGTTGCAACCTACAATGGCAACACATACAAGGGCTGGGATTACAAATACGTCGTAAGCGAATTATGGCTTTCAGCAAAACGTACGTATTTTGAGGCAAATATGCCGGTACACGTTTATGTATACACCTCAATCCCTTCGTCAGCTACATCCGGGTCTGTAACGGTGGATATGGATATTGCTGGGCAAGATAAACAGATCGTAATTTGATAAGGACTTATGACCTGAAGATTTTTAAGCCACCAACTCAACGCATTGGACAAAAGTTCATGGATTCATGGTATTTGTAGGAAAAGGAAAGGTAGAAAAATGAAGAGAATAACAAAAGCGGTCGTAGCTGCAGCATGTACGGCACTACTATCCCTGTCGCTATATGCTTGTGGAACGAATTCCAATAATCAATCCGCTTCTGATAATTCCAACAGTTCCAGTAGCACACAAGCAGAAAACAACTACGATCCAAAAGTTGAAAGCATCGATTATTCCACCGAGCGTGGCAATATCAAATATGAATACGTAGAAAAAGCGAATAGCGAGCTCACAAAGAGCGACAATGCTTTGTTGTTCGTGTTCGACTTCACAAACGAGCAAGATGAACCATCTCCTGCTATCTCACCATTCATTATCGAGTTCTATCAGAATGGAGTAGAACTGAGCGACTCCCCTTCCTATAGCTCTTCCGGCGGAGATCAATATGAACTACTACGTGCCTCTTCTGACAGCGTTATGAAAGGCAGCACCATTCAGTTCGGACAGCTCGTTGTACCAAAGGATGACAGCCCTATCACCATCACGGTCAAGCCAAATGGGTATTTCTCAGACAATGAATACCAAACCATGGAAGTCGCCATTGATTCTTTGTAGGATGATAGATGTAACGCCCTTTGGATAAACGCCACCTGCATAAAACGTAAGCATGAATGCATGAATTTAGTGTGAGGCTGGGGCAGTCCCAGCCTCACACTTTTTTATCTTCCTATCCTCCCGCCCTCTATGCACCCTACAAGCTTTTGCTCCCCACCCTTCAAAAAGTTGTACAACTAATATGAGAAATTCGAGGATATGCTTCTCCCAAAAAGTCACCTTTGGAAGAAGCGATAATGAGTCTGATCGATGTCATCAAATATGAGGGAGATAACCAGACCTTCGTTTGGAAACACCCTAAAGAAGACTTCAACACCGGATCCCAGCTCATAGTTCACGAAGCTCAAGAAGCGATCTTCTTCCTTAATGGCCAAGCTCTAGATTCATTTCAACCGGGACGATATGAGCTCGAGACCCAAAACATCCCACTTCTCAATAAAGCAATAAACCTTCCTTCTGGTGGAGAAAGCCCTTTTCATGCAGAAGTGTATTTCATCAATCTTGTTGAACAGATGGGAATAAGTTGGGGCACGAACTCCAAGATCCAATTCATGGATCCTGAGTTCAACTTCCCTCTTTCGATCGGCGCTTCAGGAGAAATGGCCTTGGCAGTCCGCGAGCCGAAAAAACTTCTTCTGAAGATAGTGGGAACCGAGGCGATCCTTTCACAAGATAGTCTGATCAGATACTTCAAATCTTTTCTGCAAACAAGGATCAAGACCGCTATCGCACAGGCGATCCCTGAGAACAACCTATCCATCTTTCAAATGGATGCGCACCTTGTTGAGCTTTCCAACGAAGTGAAGAAACGCCTTCAATCTGATTTCAATGAATATGGCCTTGAGCTCACTCAGATGATGGTCACCACAGTGGTCAAACCTGAAGGGGATCCGATATACGAACAATTCAAAGAGCTTTATTTCCGCCAATATGCAGATGTGAAAGATGCACAGATCAATCAGCAAGTTGGCGTCATCAATCAGGAGACCATTGCTAAGCAGACTGTTATAGAGGCAAAAGGAATTGCCGAGAAACGACAAGTCGAAGGTTACACCTATCAACAAGAGCGCGGCTTTGATGTTGCAGAACAAATGGCGCAAAACGAAGCCGTAGGCGAATTCGCGAATATGGGTATCGGTCTTGGAATGATGTCAGGTATTGGGGGCACCATGGGCACTGTGGTTGGTGGAGCAGTGTCTGAAGCTATGGGAGATCCAGCGCTGTTCGGAGGAGTCGCTCAAAACGTTCAGAATCAAACCTCTAGTGCCATGTCTGATTCGAAGCAGCCAATAGCTGTTTCAGGCAACAATGAAGATAAGGCTTTTCGTTTTTGCTCTGGCTGCGGACATCAATTCGCCGATAACGATAGATTCTGCCCTCAATGCGGGAAACGGAGGGAATAGATCATTATGGACATCAAAAAGCAACACATTGCTGTTATTGTTCTAGCTATCGGCTTCATTGCATACGCATGCATTTGCCTCCTTTTATTCGAAAAAGGTATCGTCTTTTGGGCTGAACTTGGTTTCACCTTTGTAGCCTTTTTGCTCACTGCTTACACAACACAACGGCCTGAAAGCAAGAAGCTCTTTTTAAACCTCCCTCTTTATGTGATCGCATCGGTATATCTCACGATTCAGTTGATCATAAGCATCGTTTTCATGGCGGTGCAAACAGCATGCGAACCATGGTGTTATGTGGTCAGCGTCGCTCTTCTAGCTTTTTATCTATGCATTTTGTTAGCCACTCGGGCAACCGTTCAGCATATTGGTGAAGTTGATAAGAGCATCCAACAGAATACAGCTTTCATCAAGAATCTGATCTTGAAGCTGGAAGCATTGAGGGATGAAGTCGACGGATCGCGACAGGAAGAAATCGAAGATTTGATCTCTCTTGCCCGCTATTCGAATTTGCAATCCTGTGAAGCTTCACGAGAGATCGAAATAAGCATCACAGAATCTGTGGAAGAACTTGATTCGGCTATTCAAAACAACGATCGCGATGCCATATCCGAGGCAGTAGATCAGATATCAAAACAGCTCAGACAACGCGACCGAGTTTGTAAGGTGAAGTAGCGATTAATGCCTCGGATTCCTGCACATAAAATCGAAGAAAAAGCGATTAACCTTATTCGCTCAAATGTTGCTTTATTTGATGCGTTATATCGTGAGGTATCTCATAGAGATTATGGTATAGATGCAGTTATTGAACTCTTCGACCATGACGAAATAACAGGTCGACTCATTCTATTACAAGTAAAAGGATCAGAGTCAAGATATACGATCGGCACAAGATCCGGTGTTGTATCCTGTCAAGTATCGCAAGGAACACTTAAGTATTTGAATCAAAACAACATACCTGTTGTTCTTGTTGCCGTAGACATAGCAAATCAATGTTTCTTTTACACGTGTCTTGCAGACACTGAAGTGGTTAATAGAAATGTCAATCAGCCAACCGTTCATTTAATTGCGGAAAACGTATGTCAAAGAGAAGAATCTACTTTTACAGAATGGCTCAAAGAACTAGCAGAAGACTATTACGGAAGGCGGCAACAATGAAAGCAATGCAGTGCGAGCTTTGTGGTGCAACGGAGATTGTCAAAGATGGAGATTTTTTTGTCTGCCAGAGTTGTGGGATGAAATACACTCCTGAAAGCGCAAAAAAGATGGTGATTGAAGGTGTTGTTCAGGTTGAGGGAACGATTTCTTTAGATGAAAGTTTAAAGCTTAAAAACTACATCGATCGCGCTGAATCATTACTAGATGAAAAAAGATATTTGGAAGCATACCAGGAATGCCGTGAAGGATTGCACATCGATTCCATGAACCCCTATCTAAGAATCATTGCTCTTTTTGCTGATTATGCGCCAATGTCTAAGGAACTCGATTGGTGTAAAAAAGGTGAAAAGATCGGAGAAGAAACAAGCTCTTGCCTGAAAGAGATTCATAATCAAATTGGCGACTGTGAAGATTTCGGTAAAGTGTGCGCGAAGTATTTATCTCTAATTAAAGCATTAGAAACAGAGAACTATTTCGCATGTAGAACTGCTGCAAAACAAGCTGATGTAGAATTGATCGCTGTTTTGGGCACGATCAACATAAATGGTAGTTACAGCGATTCTTCTCGAATGAAGGACAAATATGCGATAGAAGCCAAGAAAAAGGATGCAGAGAACGGGCTTTTTGATGGATTCATAGGTACTGCAGAATTAGCTCAAACGATACTCGAATTAATTAAAGATCCAATTCAAATTGGACGACAAAATCTATGGACAATGCATGTCTATACAGAAGGTGCCAGCAAATTCGATGAACCACTATATCAATCTCGGTTAAAAAAGATACAACAGGAATTTTTTAAATACACCAAAATGTGTGATGATTTCGAGGAAAAGCAGAAAAAGATCGAACAAGAAAAGAAAGCGAAAGAATACTGGGATAAACATCCAGATAAGAAGATAGCCATCAATAGTCTGATTGAAACCAAATCTAAAGAGCAAGAAGAGATAGATGAACAAATTCGACAACTGCAAGAAAAGATTGATAGAGTAAACCAAGAAGTTCCTCTACGGTTCGACGATGCTAATTGGGATATTAAAAAGAATTTGCTACAGAATGAATTAGAGGAAATAGCGCAAAAGATAAGCGGCCTCTCAGTATTTAGTTTTAAAGAAAAGAAGAAACTCGATGCATTGCATATTGAGAAAACTGAACAATTGGATCAATTAAACTCAGAAAAGAAGAAAGCGTTATCAATCGCAAAAAGAAAACAATCTGACGCAATAAAAGAACTCACTTCTCCTCTAGAAGAGGAGAAGGATCGATTGATTACTAAACGAAAATCTTTGGAAAAACTAATTAATAAGAAGACTGAAGAACTTGAAAACCCAATACCAACTCAAATACCCAAAAAAGAATATCATAGCGAAAACACTTCGGAACATGCGCCCTCAAATTTGAACGTAAATGTCATTAATCAAAGATGTATCACAAAAAATGGCGGAAAAGATAAAGTGTGAGCTTGAGGACGCAGGAGCCATTGTTTCTATTGAGTGATTAGTTATCTTTCACCGTTTCCAGCTATACATCTAGTACTTCAAAGAACCCAATTGCCTTTTATGTAAGCCACATTAATAGTTCGTTTAAGTTTTCACCATCCAAGTCACCTGATCGAGCACAGGCTTGACATTAGCAAATAGGAATGCCGGTTTTTGACCG
>CAYXZC010000052.1:0-13351 GCA_964469815.1 uncultured Eggerthellaceae bacterium
GCGAGCGCCGGAGTTGTCGGCCACTGCGAGCATGGATTGCATCTGAATCATTGCTAATTCCTGCCTTTCTCGCCTTTAACGCGAATGCGCTATTTGGCCTTCTCAACTATCTTGTAAAGACGCCAGCGCTTCATCTTGGATAGCGGGCGTGTTTCCATGATCTGAACGGTGTCGCCATTGCCAGCTTCGTTGTTCTCGTCATGGCAATGATATTTCTTGGTGGTGGTGATCATCTTGCCATATACCGGATGGGGCTTGCGCTCCTCCACCATAACGACGATGGTCTTGTCATTGGCATCGCTTACTACGACACCCTGACGAACCTTGCGAAGATTACGCTCATTGGACATTTACTTTCCCCTCCTCTACGCGCTCAACTCACGAGCACGCATCTCGGTGAGGATACGTGCGATGTCTTTTTTCACTTGCTTGACCCGAGCGGTGTTGTCAAGCTGGCTGGTTGCCATCTGGAAGCGGAGGTTGAAAAGCTCCGCACGGGCATCCTTGAGCTTTGCGTTCAGATCCTCAAGCGATAATTCACGGATCTCAGCAGCTTTCATCATTCCTGCCCTTCTGTCTCACGAGTGACTATCTTGCACTTGATGGGCAGTTTCATAGTTGCAAGGCGAAGCGCCTCACGAGCCGTTTCGTCATCTACGCCGTCGATCTCGAACATGATGCGACCCGGCTTGACAACTGCAACCCATCCTTCTGGATTACCTTTACCTGAACCCATGCGGGTCTCTGCCGGCTTGGATGTGATCGGCTTGTCTGGGAATATGGTGATCCAGACCTTGCCACCACGCTTCATGTGACGCGTCATAGCGACACGGGCGGCTTCGATCTGACGATTGGTTATCCAATGCGGCTCCAAAGCCTGCAAGCCGTAGGTGCCATGGTTGAGCTTGGTGCCCCCCTTAGCCTTACCTTTCATAGAACCGCGCTGCACCTTACGGTGTTTCACGCGCTTAGGCATAAGCATTAGTTGCGCCCCCTGTCTCCTCGATCATTGCGACGACGCTGCGGACGCGAGGAACCCTCGAGCGCAGGCTGCGGAACCTTTTGGTTCGGAAGGACGTCGCCGTGATAGACCCAAACCTGAACGCCGATAGCGCCCATCTGAGTGTTGGCGGTCGCGAATCCGTAATCGACCTTCGCGCGAAGGGTCTGCAGAGGCACACGGCCTTCACGATACCACTCGCGACGGCTCATCTCAGCGCCGCCAAGACGGCCGGAGCACTGGATACGGATACCCTTCGCTCCAGATTTCATAGCGGACTGAACAGCCTTGCGCATGGCGCGACGGAAAGCAACACGGCCTTCCAGCTGGTCGGCAACGGACTGTGCGATGAGCTCTGCATCGAGCTCGGGGCGCTTGACCTCGATGACCTCGACAGAAACGGTACCGTTGGCGATCTTTTCCAACTTCTTGCGAAGAGAGTCGATCTCTGCACCCTTCTTGCCGATGACCACACCTGGACGAGCGGTCGTGATGATCACCTTGATCTTGTCCCCGGCGCGCTCGATCTCCACCTTGGAGACAGCGGCACTGGACAGATAGCTATTCAGAAACTTGCGGATAGCGATATCGCTCTCAAGGGTTTGTGCGTAATTCTTGTCGGCATACCAGCGGCTGCGCCAGTCTTCGGTGATGCCAAGACGAAATCCTGTAGGGCTGACCTTTTGACCCATTGTGTCTATGCCTCCTCTCGCGGTGCGACGATGATGGTGATGTGGCTCGTGCGCTTGTTGATGCGCGAAGCAGAGCCTTTAGCGCGCGGACGAATGCGCTTCAAGGTGGGGCCTTCGTTGACGAAAGCTTTCTTCACCACGAGCGTTTCGGCGCGCAGCTGATTGTTGTGCTCGGCGTTGGATACGGCCGAGTTGAGCGTCTTCTCGACTGTCTCAGCGATGGCGCGGTTGGTGAACATGAGGATCTCACGCGCCTGTTCCACGGACTTGCCGCGAATGAGGTCTACGACCACGCGAGCTTTGCGCGGAGAGACGCGAACGAATTTGGATACTGCTTTGACTTCCATCTTTGCCCCTCCTTACTTCTTGCCCTTGTCGGCGGAGTGCCCACGGAACGTACGTGTAGGCGCGAATTCGCCGAGCTTGTGACCGACCATGGATTCGGTGATGTAGACCGGCACATGCTTGCGCCCATCATGCACAGCGATAGTATGACCTACCATCTCAGGGAAGATGGTGCTGGCGCGCGACCATGTTTTGATGACTTCCTTATCGCCTGCCTCGTTCATTTTCTGAATTCGACCGAGAAGGCGCGGCTCCACGAATGGGCCTTTTTTCAAACTTCTGCTCAATTTATTCTCCTAGCTCGGTTACTTCTTACGACGACGAATGATCAGGCGGCTTGAAGCCTTCTTCTTGTTACGGGTGCGATGACCTTTGGTCGGCACGCCCCAAGGTGTAACAGGATGACGGCCTGATGTCTTGTTCTTGCCTTCACCACCGCCATGAGGGTGATCCACAGGATTCATGACAGTACCGCGTACATGGGGACGGATGCCCTTCCAGCGGTTGCGACCGGCCTTGCCGACCTTGATGTTGGAGTGCTCGGCATTGCCGACCTCTCCGATGGTTGCGCGGCAAGTAAGAAGAACGCGGCGCATCTCAGATGAGGGCATGCGCAAGATAGCGTATTTGCCTTCCTTGCCCATGAGCTGGATGGATGTGCCTGCGCTGCGAGCCATGGAAGCTCCCTTTCCTGGTTGGAGCTCGACGCAATGGACGAGAGTACCTACCGGAATGTTCTCAAGCGGAAGCGTGTTGCCGGGCTTGATATCGGCATCGGCACCTGATACCACAGTGTCTCCGACCTTCAGACCCTTTGGATGGATGATGTAGCGCTTCTCGCCATCGACATAATGAAGAAGCGCGATGCGAGCCGAACGGTTTGGATCGTACTCGATGGTGGCAACCTTTGCAGGAACGCCATCCTTGTTGCGCTTGAAATCGATGATGCGATAGCGACGCTTCACTCCGCCACCCTTGTGACGCGTCGTGATGCGTCCTTTGTTGTTGCGACCAGCCTTGTTGGCCTTCTTCGCCAGCAGCGATTTCTCAGGTTTCGAGGTGGTGATCTCCTCGAAATCAGAAACCGTCTGGAAGCGGCGGCCGGGGCTTGTCGGCTTGTACTGCTTAACTCCCATCAGTTACCTTTCTTTGGCTCTTTATCGAAGCGATCCGCCCGTAGTGGTGGCGAACGGCAACGACGAGCCTTCTTCTTGAGCATCCTTGCTCGCACGCCTCTCCGTACACCAAGGAGCTCTTCCTACTGTTCGTCAGACGATCGCCGATCAGATAAAGGGAGGCTTTACCTGCGACTCCGTCTAACCACGCGTCCGGGTGTATCCATACACGCGCAGACGCAAATTGAAATAATACCACAAATGCGCCGTTATGCAGCGAAAAAGTTGATCTGAGGTTGAAAGGATCGCTATGGCCTCACAAGGCAGTGTGGCCCGTACCCGATAAGATCGGTTCTTCCTGCATGTCTTAGAGCCTCTTTCACCAAAGATCGGTTCTTGGGGTTCCGATACTGGATGAGAGCACGTTGCATAGCCTTCTCATGGGGCGACTTGGCGACATACACCTCCTGCATGGAAAGAGGATCCAACCCCGTGTAGTACATCACGCTCGACAACGTGGAAGGGGTCGGATAGAAATCCTGCACCTGTTCAGGGTTATATCCCATATCGCGAACGTATTCGGCAAGCTCGACGGCGCATTGCAACGTGGATCCGGGATGAGAGGACATGAGATAGGGCACGAGGAACTGATCCTTGCCGAACCGGCGGTTCAATCGTTCGAACTTCTCGCAGAATGAATCGTATACCTCGCGCGGAGGCTTGCCCATGTATCGCAGCACCTCATCGCTGATATGCTCCGGTGCCACCTTCAACTGTCCTGATACATGATGCTCCACGAGCTCTTCCAGAAACTCATCGCTATCATCGTAGAGCGCGTAGTCGAATCGGATGCCGCTGCGTATGAACACCTTCTTCACACCATCGAGCGCCCTCAATTCCTTGAGCAAGGAAACGTACTCCGAATGATCCACCTCAAGTTGGGAGCAAGGTGTCGGAGATAGGCACCTTTTACCTGTGCATGCACCACGCTCGAGCTGTTTCCTGCACGCAGGCGCGCGGAAATTCGCTGTGGGACCGCCGACATCATGTATGTATCCTTTGAAATCGGAATCCTCTATGAGGATCTTCGCCTCTTCGACTATGGAGGATATGCTGCGCGATGAGACCACGCGTCCCTGATGGAAAGCAAGCGCGCAAAACGAGCATTCCCCGAAGCATCCCCTGGAGCTCGTGAGCGAGAACTTGACCTCATTCAGGGCAGGAACGCCACCGGCATCATCGTAGCGAGGATGCCAATCCCGAGCATAGGGCAATCGATACGTTGCGTCCATCTCTTCGGTCGTGAGCGGAGAGGCAGGCGGGTTCTGCACGACGAACAGATTCGTGTCGTAAGGTTCCACCAGCCTGGAAGCGCTCATATGATCCGAATTGGCATACTGTACAGCGAAGCTCTTAGCAAAGAGCCTCTTCGATGATCGAGAAGGTGTCTTCGATCCATCATCGGATATGTCCTTCCAAGATGGCAAGAGCTCGTAGTCATATACATGATCGAGGGACTTCGTCTTGAATACGGTGCCATCTATGAATGTCAGATCGGAGATAGAAAGTCCCGAGTCCAGCGCATCGGCGATCTCGACGATGGAGCGCTCTCCCATCCCATAGGACAAAAGATCGGCTCCGGAATCGATGAGGATGGATCTACGAAGGCGATCATCCCAATAATCATAATGAGCCAGTCTTCGCAAGCTGGCCTCGATGCCGCCTATTATGATCGGAACATCCTTGTAGACGCGGCGTATCAGATTCGAATACACGATGGTTGCCCTGTCCGGGCGAAGCCCCCTCTGCGCACCTGGCGAATACATATCCTTGCGCCGACGTTTCTTCGCAACGGTATAGTGGTTGACCATCGAATCCATATTGCCGGCAGACACCAGAAAGCCCAGACGCGGCCGACCGAAGACTTGGATGGACGATTCATCCTTCCAATCGGGTTGAGCGATGATGCCCACCTTATAGCCCTCTCGCTCCAACAGGCGCGTGATTATAGCTTGCCCGAAGGTCGGATGATCCACATAGGCATCTCCGCAAACATATACGAAATCGACCTCTTGCCAACCACGTCGAGCGGCCTCGAGAGCATCCATGGGAAGAAAATCCGCAGCCGAAGATTCTCTTTCGACTGCGGATGTCCTTTTATCCTTCTTGGTGCTCTTGCTGTTCGCTTTGTGGGGCATCTTCACCTGAAGCTAGGATTGAGCCGGGATGTCCTGGTATTCGATATTGGCATGTTCCACAAGCCAGTCGTTGGCCTTCAGGCGCTCTGCCGTTTCGCGCAAAGCGAATGTCTGGCCCACCTTCTCCATCTGCTTGCGCATGGTCTTAGGCGGTATCTGGGGGTTCATGGCAAGGCACGCTGCATCTATGTCCTCATCGGTCAAGGACAGCTTCTCATGGCGGAAGATGGCATCGAGGGCAAAGCCCTGTACCAACATCTCACGGATCTGCAGCATGAGCATCATCCCGAATTGCTGCTCACCGCCATTCTCCTCGACGAAGGACTCCCATGTCTTACCCTCTTGCTGAAGCTGATGACGGATGGTCTCGATCATGTTGGCGCGTGCGGATTCGTACACCTCATCCTCGATGGAACCTTGGAAGCGCTTTGCTGCCTCGGAAGCGGCGAGCTGACGGATGAAGGCATCGTATTGCTTGCGCGTAGCTCCTTCGATATCCCTGCGGATGTCGGATTTCAATGCATCGAGCCCTCCGACCATCGGCATGTTCTTCTTGAGCCACTCATCATCGATCACAGGCTTCACTTTCTCTTGAAGCTCGAGAACGGTGACCGTAGCATCCACATTCTGCGTTATCTCATTGAAATCATCATCGAAACCGGGACCTTCGAATGAGAAATCCTTCGTCTCTCCGATCTTCATCCCTATGATGGCCTCGTCGAAACCATCGGGCATGTAGCCTTGGCCTACGCTATAAGTGCGCCCTTCGGTCGAGAGACCCTCCATACGCTTGCCGTTCTCGGATGCTTCGAGCTTTATCTTGATGTTATCGCCGGACTTCACCTCGCGATCAGGATCGACATCATCGACCTTCTCATAAGAAGCATAGTTCTCAGCCAGCTCGCCAAGCCTCTCATCGACAACGGATTCATCGAAGGTGTACTTGGGCGCCGTGAACGAGACCGGCTCATAGGATGTGAGCTCGTAATTCGGACGAAGGGTGACATCTAGTTCGAACTTGAATTCCTCGCCCGGTTTCAGCTTTCCCTTCGCTTCAGGCTTGGGCATGAAGGCCGGGATGATGTTCTTCTTATCAAGAGCCATGGGAACCAACGCACCGATGGCCTGGGGCTCGACGATCGAATTCAGATCCTTGATGCCCATCTGCTCTTCGGCGGCCTGAGCCACGGTCTTATCCTTCTCCGGACGCATTCCCATGGATTGCGCGAATGCGATCTGTGCGGCTTGAAGGGCGGAATCCACCTCTTGCGCCGTCGCTATGACGTCAAGATGCACCTTCTTATCGTCTATCTTCTTCTCATTCACCTTCATATCGTCTGCTTCTCCTAATCGAGTGCCTGCCAGATATCTCCAGCTTTTGTCTGTCTTTCTTTAGCATTCTAGCATGGAGAGTGCTAAAACGATGCGACAATATACGATGCCCAAGACAGGCTCTTCATCCAGCTTGAAAATCACCACATGATATCGCCTACCATTCCAGCAGCTCCGCGCTCATAGGATCATCGTTCACATCGATCCTGCTGACGCGGCCTTCATGGATATGTATGACGCGATCGGCGATGGCTTCGAAAGCTTGATTGTGCGTGATCACCATGACGGTCTTGCCGGTGTCATAGCATGTTTCCTGTAGCAGCCTCAATATGGCCTTGCCCGTCTTGTAATCCAGGGCACCCGTAGGCTCATCGCAGAGCAATAGCTTGGGATTCTTGGCAAGCGCTCGGGCGATTGCGACGCGCTGCTGCTCTCCTCCGGAAAGCTGACCTGGGAAGTTCTTCAATCTGTGCCCAAGACCCACAGCTTCGAGCGTTTGGGTGGCATCGAGCGGATCCTTGCAGATCTGGGATGCCAGCTCGACGTTCTCCGTGGCATTGAGATTCTGGATCAGGTTATAGAATTGGAACACGAAGCCGATATCGTATCTCCTATAGAACGTTACCTCTTTAGGGGATAGGGCGCTGACCTCCTTCCCATCAAGGGTGATGCTTCCCGAAGTGCATGTATCCATGCCGCCGATCATATTGAGCAGCGTGGTCTTGCCCGACCCTGACGGTCCAACGACGACCACCAGCTCTCCACGCTCGACATCGAAGCTCATGCCCTTCACAGCCTGAACCTCCACCTCACCCATCTTGTAGGTCTTCGTAACGTCCTTGACTTCTAGAAATGCCATCCATATCCCCTATCAAGCGGTCTATTCATTGGATTTCAGACTCTCGACCATGTCTATGCGCCGAAGCTTTCCCTGCATGCTGAGAGTCACTATCACGGTGAACACCATGGTGAGGACGAACGCATACAAAAAGCTCGGCCAATGGATATCCCTTCCGAACATGACAGCATCCACCTCAGCAGTGGTCACGACGAAATTCTCCAAGAAGACGCCGAGCACAAGACCCACGATCGCGCCCATGATGGACAAGATCACGATCTCCTTGAAGATGTATTGGTAGATCTCCTTTTGCGTGAATCCAAGGACCTTGAGGGTGGCGATCTCGCGCATGCGTTCGGTGATGTTTATGTTGGTCAGGTTATACAGCACGATGAACGCAAGGAGCGCAGCTGCGACTATGAGCACGATGACGACCATGTTCACGGACTTCAGAGCGGATTTGTACATATCTATCGTCTCATCATTGAACGCAACGGTGCGTATCCCTTCGATGTCGCGGATATCGTTCGCGATCATGTCGCGATCATCCGTTGCTGCTGTTGTCTTCACGAATTTGTTATTGAACACAGGCTCTTTATGGAACTTCTCTTCATAAAGGGTCGGGCTGATGAAGACATCGTGTCCTATGTAGTTCTCGATCACGCCGGAGATGGGAAGCTCGTAGCGCTCGTTCGTGGCATTGCCCATATCGTCCTGCATCGCAAGAGTGATCGTATCGCCGACTGAAAGTCCGAAACGAGTGGCGATCTTCTCGGTGACAACGACGCCGTCATCACCAAGGCTGACGCTTCTCCCCGTGATCCGATCGGTGAAATTCCATATGGTTGAGAAGGAATCGAAGCTTCTCGGAACGATGAGTTCGGCAGAAAGATCCGAAGCGGTGCCCACAACGACAACGCTCTGTTCGAATGCATCGGCTGAAGCCTCCACCTGTCCTTGCTCGACGAGCAGATCGTTCAGCTCCTCTGTGCTCTCGTCGGAGATGTCATCCTCCTCGGTGATGATCATGTTGTATTCGACGATGCGTCCATAGTGCTTGTCGATGATATCGTTGATGGAATCCTGAAGACCGAACCCTGTGAGAAGGAGCGCCGTGCATCCAGCGATGCCGATGATGGTCATGAACAGGCGCTTCTTGTATCTAAAGATGTTTCGGCAAGTGACCTTCCAAAGGAAGGACAGATGGCTCCAAAGAGGTTTGATCCTCTCCAGCAGGATGCGCTTTCCCGATTTCGGAGCCTTCGGGAGCATGAGGGATGCGGGCGATTCACGAAGCGTGGAAATGGCTGCTGCGGCAGTTGCGATGAGCGTGATCCCGACACCTAAGAGCGTTGCCGTCAAAGCGATCGGCCAGTCGATAGCAAGATTCGCCACAGGAACGATGTACATGATGGAGTAAGCGCTCATTATTATGGCGGGAAGGCTCATCGACAGTATCGCGATTCCGACGATCGAACCACTGACGGAAGCGATCCCTGCATAGATCAGATACTTCGAGGTGATGCGCGATCGTGAATAACCGAGCGCTTTGAAGGTGCCGATCTGCATGCGCTCCTCATCCACCATGCGCGTCATGGTCGTCAGCGCCACAAGGGCAGCGACCAAGAAGAAGACGAATGGGAACACCATGGCGATATTATCGATGCGCCCGGCATCCATATCGAAGCTCTCGGCTCCATAGTTCTTGGTGCGATCCATTATGAGCCATTCAGGTGTTTCGATGTCATTGATCTTCTGCTGAGCATCATCGAGCTCGGCTTCGGCATCGGCGAACTTGGCGAAAGCATCATCCCTGTTCACCTCGTATTCAGCAAGGCCGGCTTCATAATCGGCTTTCCCCTGCGCCAGCTGCGAGCGTCCATCATCGAGCTTTCTCTTTGCCTGCGCAAGATCGCTTCTTGCGGCTGCGATCTGCGAATCGGCTGATGCGCGCTCGGAATCGAGCCTGCTTTGCGCATCCTCAAGAGCGGATACACCCTGCTCATATTGCGCAAGACCGGCATCATATTGTTGTTGAGATGATATGAGCATTTCGAGTCTCGAGATCAAAAGCTCCAACTTGTAACGATCAGGGTCGGTCTCTACCATGCCTTCAAGCTGCTGCTTCACTATCTCAAGCACCTGCGCAGCATTATCCTTGTCAACGGGCATCCCAATAGCAGAAGAGATCGCATCCCATCCCGCCTGAAGCTGCGCCGCTGACGCATCGAGTTGCACCTTCGACTCATCGAGCTTAGATCTGTTGGCATCGATCTCGGATTGTGCGGCCTTTAGCTTCTCGTTGCCATCTGCTTCTTTATCGGCAAGCTCGCGCAGACCAGAGTCATATGCGCGCTGCCCATCGGCGATCTCGCGCTCGCTCGTGGCGATCTGCGCCGCAGCATCATCGAGCTTCGCTTTCGCATCATCAAGCTGGGTAAGGGCATCTGTTCGCTCGGCTTCGAAATCGGCACGGGCATCATCAAGCTCTGCCTGCGCTTCCTGCTTGATGGTGGACATGCGCGCCCATTCACGCGAGTCAGCGATGGCGGATATCCTGTCCATGACCTCGGATACAAGATCGTCGTATTCCTTGGATGATGAATTCAGATCGCGCGCGCCTTCAACTGTGATGAACGCTTCGGTTATAGGATAATCGGGTGAAAAATCAGTTTGAGGAACGTACATGAATTGCTGTATGATCCCCGAACCTAGAGTGGTCGAACCCATTGAAGCCGATGCCGCATAGTATGACGAATGGGCAAGGCCTACGACAGTGTATTCCGTCTCGACCAGAGTGCTATCCAGATCGGAACTGCATTGTGTGACCTTCAGCGTATCGCCTATATTGAGCGGCTCGTTCATTATGCGATCAACGGAGAGAACGCATTCATCGTTGGCGGTCGGCCACCTGCCCTCTTCCAATATGAGCTGGTTTATCGTGGTTTCCTCAGGCAGGTACGCCATCGATTCATCCATCGTATTCGAGACCTTCACATTATAGGGCAAGGAATGAACCCGCATGACATAGGGCTCGCCATCCAGTTCGGCCATCACATCGCATTCATAAGCCGCTTGGACATCCTCTACCCCATCGATATCGGCTATCTCGTCTATATCCTCATCATCAAGCCCCATGGTCGACACGACGCGTATATCCATGAGATTCGTCGCATCATAGAACGCATCGGCGGCAAGGCGCATATCCGGAGCGGTCATGCGAAGACCGGCATAGAACCCGACTCCGAGCGCTACGATAGCGAAGATCGCGATGAAGCGTCCCCATGAATGGGTGATGGTTCGCAAGATCTCTATGTTGAAGATATTCTTGAACATTTCATCTTATAATACATAAAAAGGGCGAGATATTTTCTCGCCCTTTTCATTCTGCACAAAACCGTTTCTAGAAATGCGATCAAGAACCGAATATCTCGATGGTATCGCCATCCTTGAGGGTAACCATCGCCTTCTTCCAAGTGCGGGTGTAGCCCTTCTTCTGATAGCGTACGCGCTTCGGTTTCGGCTTGACGTTCAAGGTGTTCACCTTTGTTACGGTCACATCGAAGATAGCCTCGACAGCCTTGCGTATCTCGATCTTGTTGGCATCTTTTGCCACCTCGAAGGTGTAAACGTTGTTGTCCATGACATCATAGCTGTGCTCAGTGACGATAGGACGGATGATGATCTCACGTGCATCGCGCGACATTATGCAAGCACCTCCTCGATATAGCCGAGGCACTCATCAACGATAACGAGAGCCTTGTTGTCGATAAGGTCATAGGTGTTGATGCTGTTGACAGGCAATACCTCGACCTTCGGGATGTTACGGAATGAGAGGAAGCACTCGACTGCATCGTTCGGAATGATAAGAGTGACCCTCTTGCCCTCAAGACCCAAAGCCTTGAGCATTGAGACAGCTTCTTTCGTGGAAGGCTTCTCGAACTCAGGAGCCTTCACCACGATAAGCTCGCCATCGGCTAGCTTGGAAGAAAGGGCGGAGCGCATAGCAAGCTTGATCTCCTTGCTGTTGACCTTCTGGTCATAAGAGCGGGTATGCGGACCGAAGACGGTACCACCGCCACGCCATTGTGGGGCACGGATCGTGCCTTGACGTGCACGGCCGGTTCCCTTCTGACGCCATGGCTTCTTGCCGCCACCGGAAACAAGACCGCGGGTCTTGGTGTTAGCGGTTCCCTGACGCCATCCTGCTTGCTGTGCTTTGACAGTGCGATGCATAACATGCATATTGGGCTCGATGCCATACACTGCATCGGCAAGCTCGGCTTTGCCGGCTGCTTTGCCCTTCGCATCCTTTATCTCTAATGTTGCCATTGTTCAGCTCCTTAGTTCTGCTGTGACTTGGCGACGCGAACGCGGACGATCCCGTTCTTGCCGCCAGGGATGGCACCCTTGATGAGAAGAAGATTCTGCTCCTCATCGATGCGAACGACATCCAGATTCCTTACAGTTACAGTATCGCAGCCCATCTGTCCGGGAAGACGAACGCCCTTGAACACGCGTGAAGGCGTTGCGCACTGGCCTACAGAACCCGGAGCACGATGGAAATGAGCACCGTGACCACCAGGGCCGCCACGGAAACCATAGCGCTTCATAACGCCCGCAAAGCCCTTACCTTTTGAAGTGCCGGTAACATCGACCTTCGCGATCTCGGCGAATGATGCCACTGTGTTCTCGTCGCCGACGTTGTACTCGGAAGCATCCTCTACGCGAACCTCGCGAAGATAGCGCTTTGGCTCAACGCCGTGCTTGTCGAAATGACCCTTCATCGGCTTGTTGACCTTCTTCGGTTTGATCGCGCCGAATCCGACCTGAACGGCATCGTAGCCATCAGTATCTGCGGTCTTCACCTGGCAGATGACATTGGGCTCTGCCTGCACGACGGTAACGGGAACGACCGTATCGTCATCGGCGAAGATCTGGGTCATGCCCAATTTCTTGCCATAGATTGAATCTATCATCTTATCTTCCCTCCTAGAGCTTGATCTCGATGTCAACACCGGCAGGAAGATCGAGACGCATAAGGGAATCGACGGTATTGGGTGTTGGTTCGATGATGTCGATCAGGCGCTTATGCGTACGCATCTCGAACTGCTCACGAGAGTCCTTATCGACATGTGGGCTACGGATGACGCAATACATGTTGCGCTCTGTCGGCAGCGGGATAGGTCCTGAAATCTTTGCACCGGTCTTTTGGGCGGTATCGACGATGAGCTTGGTGGATTGATCCACGATCTCATGGTCATAACCCTTAAGACGAATACGTATCTTTTGGTTAGCCACTTGAAATTCCTCCAATTATTCGCGACGCCTCTTAAGCGTTACCGCCAGCTTTGCTGATGATCTCTGTTGCTACGTTCTTCGGTACAGGCTCGTATGAGTCGAACTGCATGGTGTACACCGCACGACCCTGCGTGCCACTGCGAAGGTCGGTAGCATAACCGAACATCTGTGACAGCGGAACCTTCGCGCTGATGATCGTAGCATTTCCCTGCTGCTCCTGGCCTTGGATGATGCCACGACGAGATGGGATATCGCCCATCACGAAGCCAGTGTACTCTTCGGGAGTCTCGACCTCGACGGCCATCACAGGCTCGAGGATGACAGGATCTGACTTCTTCAGAGCATCCTTGATGGCCATAGAACCTGCAACCTTGAATGCAGCCTCAGAGGAGTCGACTTCGTGGAAGCTTCCGTCGATCAGCTCGACGCGAACGTCTTCGACGGGATATCCTGCCAAAACGCCTGAATCCAAAGCCTCTTTGATGCCCTTATCGACAGCCGGGATGAATTCCTTGGGAATGACACCGCCG
>CAYXZC010000053.1:0-13009 GCA_964469815.1 uncultured Eggerthellaceae bacterium
TGCTTCGCCACTCGATGAGGTCAAAACAAGGGGCAAGGACAGGTGCCCGTCGGAACCGCAGCGTCAATTCATTCCGAAAGCCGTTCTAGGCTTTCGGAACTAATAGCTGACTTACGCGACCGAGGAGAAGCTCGAAGCTGACACCTCGTTGCTCGAAATCAGGCTGCTTCGTGGAAAGCTTAACGGCATCTTCGATGAAGCTTCCTGCAAACGCCACCCCTTCGACAAGGGATCGGCCTGCCATGATCGCAGCGAGCACGCACGATGCGTACACATCACCCGTACCATGGAGCATGTATGGGATGAAGGTGTTCTTCACCTCGATTATCTCTTCCATATTCTCCCCACCGACGAAATTGCGGATGACGTCCTCGCCCTTGCGCTGGATGCCCTTGAGAACGACGTTCTTCGCACCAAGATCGAGAAGACGACGCACCATATCCTCGGCAACCTCATCGGTTATATCGGTTCCCGCCCAATCATCCCCGATGGGCTCGCCCAAGATGATCGCAGCCTCGGTAAGATTCGGGGTGAGGATGTCGGCGTCCTTGGCAAGGGAGACCATGGCATCGCAAAGCTCAGGTGTATAAGTGAGATATATCTTGCCGTGATCGGCCATCACAGGATCGACCATGCGGATGGCGTTGGGATACAGCTCATACAGATCGCGGATGATATCAACCTGCTCGGGTGCCCCCAGAAAACCTGAGTACACCGCATCGATCCCAACATCGATGCCCTTCCAGGCGTTCACATAATCAGCCAGGATATCGGTCGTGTCATGCATGTAGAAACCGGAATAGCCAGTATGCGAGGAGAAAAGGCCGGTGGGAACGGAGCAAACGTCGCATCCTGCAGCAGAAAGAACCGGAATGGCAACGGATAGCGAGCATTTGCCGTAACCGCAAAGGTCGTGAACAGCAGCTATGCGGGGGATATAGGCATCCTTTCGCTCATAAAGGAAATTCGCATCCGGATCGCCATGGATCTTTCGGTCTGAAAGGTCGGTCTCGCTGTAGTTGTTATCCTCCATCATTTATCACTGTCCTTTTCCTCTTGCTCTTCCATTCCTTCTTCGACATCATCGAGAAACGACCACTCGTCCTCTTCCTCGGGCTCATGGTTGTGATAGAGCTTTCGCGTCTTGAATTCGAATATCACGCATGCGATCAGGCTCAATATGATCCCGGCTCCGATCAATATGCCTATCCCGGCATAGGTTTCAAACAGGAAATGATATAGGTCTGCGGCGCTGTTGATCTCCATTGTTCACCTTCGGATCGCTCTTATCCAATGAAACGATGTATCGCACAAGATTATATCAGGGTGAAACAGAGGATGAATGCGCATATTGGAGCGATTGCTTTTTTGAATACACCCCATTGCATGTTTGAGGGCGATCAAGATCGCCCTCTACTCGAATAGACCTGCGTGACAAACGGACGTATGCTTCACTCTTCCTCGTCGAGCGAATAATCGGTGCGAATGCGATCCGGCACATTGGCGACAGCCAGCAGGATGCCTATGAGCGCAGGCACTATCGATCCTGCGATCTGCAAAGCGGAAAGCGGCTCATTCGAACCCAAGACGAGCGGAACGAACAGAACGCCCGCGATGATGCATGCACCGCATACGACCGAACCAAGGATGTCGAATGTGCGCGTTCCTTTCCAGCAGAAGAGCGAATACAACGCACCGCCTGCTATCCAGCTTACGATAACGCACCATGTCATGGGATTCGCGATAGTCCGCATGAAGCCATCGGTGATGGACGCACCTGCGATCGATGGATTCACAGCCACGATGAAATTCGAATAGACAGCCCAATCCATCACATCGCCAGAACCCAAGGATGCGAACACTATGGCCGATACTGCCGCCATGGCTCCCGCAGCCAGCGCCTGCTTCAGATCCAGTGCCGCCCCTGCGAACACAGGCACCATGCTAGAAAACCCTATCGACCCGAACAAGGGCTGGGTCAAAGCGACCGCGCACTCCTCATTGCTGTTACGACCGAAGAACCACCACCAGACGCAAGTTCCTCCGAGCAGAACGAAAGCCGGAATCCACGCCTGATTGAAAAGAAGCGTTACGAAGAACACCGCATACGCAGCAGGCATTGCCCAGCGTGGGCGCAAGAAAGCCAGCACCACGAAAGCAGCAAGGATCACCCAAGCGGCCACCGGAGCCATGGAGAACAGCCCGAAGAGCGAGTCATCGCCGTAAGCGGTCGTGTAAGACGAGGTGAACGAATCACCCGCCGCTTGGACGGCTCCCGTAGCAGCATTGCCGGCTGCATCCACCGCTGCGCTCGCCGCAGCATCGGGCAAGGATGACAAGTCGATCCCGCTGTTCGACAGGCTGACCAAAACATCATTCACAGAAGCTGCGTTCACGCTCTTTCCGGAGATAGAATCCAGCGCTGCGGCCACTGCATCGGGATTCGTGATATCCACGTGCTCTTGGGATCTCAACAATCCGAGCACCTGCAACTGGTCGTTTTGACCAAGCTGCGTGAAAGTGGTGGCATCGTTGCCTAGAAGAGCGTTCAGGACATCATCGCCTGCAGACGATGATGAGGTGCCTTCATTCGATGCCGAAGCGGATGACGATATCGAAGATGATGCATATGATGATGAGCCTGCAACCGTAGGCTCTGCAAGGCCGAACCTGAAATTCATGAGCGCGATAACGACCACCATGCAAACCGCCAAAGTTGAGATGACCCGCATGATGATATCCAGTCCGCTTTCCCCTATCCGATCTATCAATGGTTCTTTGGGCTTCGAGCCGTGCGATCCACCTCGCGAAGTCACGCCCGATGAGGCCTTCGACCTGCCATCCCCAGCCGGTTCGCCCTCACCCGCATCGAGCGCGGGTGAAGACGCGACGACCTCTGCAAGCTGCTTCTTACCATCCTTCGCATCCCCTAAGAACGGGGAGAGGTCTTCGGCGAAATCGGATACGTTGGGGTAACGCTGATCAAGATCGGGATCGAGCGCGATGAACATTATGTCGTCGACCGATTCATCGATGTCCCAGCAAAGGGAAGGCAACACCAGCTCGGCGTTAAGGATTGCAGCCTCCGCGCCTTCGAGCGTACGGGCTCTGAACGGATTGACCCCTGAGAGCATCTCGTAGGTCAGGCTCGCGAGCGCCCATTCATCTGTGCGCACATCGAGCGGCTGCTGACGCATCTGCTCGAGCGGCATGTAACCGATAGTGCCGCCACCGGTCGTACCTTGGCCGCTGGCATCCATTAGCGTGGACAGGCCGAAGTCCGTGACCTTCACGACCCCATCACGGTTAATGACAACGTTCTCCGGCTTGATATCAAGATGCAAGACCCCCGCTTTATGCGCCACTTCCAGCGCATGGGAGACGGACAAGAACACGCTCGTCACCATGTCGAGCGTGATATCGTTGTCCAACTCGCGCATGATCCGGGCAAGCGTCTTGCCCTCAACGTATTCCATGATGACATAGGCCATCTGACCGTCGACCACGCAGTCATAGACGGTGACGATGTTCGCATCGTTCAGATGGGCGGCTGTTCGCGCCTCTTCAAGACCTGGGATGTTGTCAGTATCGTCTTTAGAATGGATGCTCGCCAACAATGGGTCGGAATCCATGGCTTGCGCACGGATCGCCGCTTGAGCATGCTTTTGGATGAAATCCGGATCCTTGATGCGTGGCGGACGACGCTTCTGCAGAGCCTGCGTGTGCGCCGGAGCGAATCGATCAAGGTCATCGTGAGCATCCGAGATTCCCTCACGACGATCGCTGTTCGATGCATTGCCGCTTTCCTCTATGAGATCGGAATCTATATCCACAGCATCATCAATGGATGCGATCTTGGTGTGACCCGCTCCCGAGATCACTCCGGGAAGCTGTCCCGCTAGCTTCGCGATGTCGACCGTATTGGTCGCGTAGCTTCCCTTGGCATCCCGGATCGGGCGAACAGGGGACACACGGGAGAATCTGGATGTCTGATAACCGGATGTCCTGCCCCTTCGCGCACGACTGCGCTCTGCCCGTTTGGCTGCATGCTCGTCGCGCTTGTTCAAAAAGGAAGGTTCGGCAGGAAGCTCTATATCCTCTTCGGCAGCATCGTAATCATCATACGGCGTATCGTATTTCTGCGCATAAGCCTCGCTTTGCGCGCGCTTAGCGGCATCGCTTTGTCTTGCCATCAAAGCTTCGGTATGCGAGAGCGGGATGCATTTGATGGCCACATCGCGCTTCAAACGCGTATCGAAAGCATGCTGAACCGTGGCATAACCACCAGCGCCGGCCTTTCCGATCAGCCGGTATCTATCCAATATGAGACGTTGTTCGATCACGCGCGCTGTGCCCTCCGTGGTGCATTGGTTGTGGTATTGAAGGGGCGTTTACGTTGTTTTCACGATTGATAATGCTACCACAGTATGAGCCTTGGCACTCCACTGAAACGGATGGACGAAAATGCGTTCTTGCGCGAAAGGTTCTGCTCGGGTATCATCGTTAACGCTTCGAAATGTGCGGGCGTGGCGGAATTGGCAGACGCGCATGGTTCAGGTCCATGTGAGCTTCGGCTCATGAAGGTTCAAGTCCTTTCGCCCGCACCATATGAAATAAAAATGGACACCAAAGGTGTCTTTTTTTGTTTCGTATGCAGGGCGAAACATCATCGAGCTTGCGAGATGATGGCGAAGCGAAGCTGAGCACGACTGAACCTGCAAGGTTCATTGCCATGCTAGCGTTAGCATTGAGCATGGCAACAGCGAGTGTCAAGGTGTTGCGAAGCAACCTAAAGCGAAAAAATGCGGAGCATTATTTCGCGATGACTTGACACGAGCTAAGTCCTTTCGCCCGCACCATATAGGGCAACGATACTGAAAGTATCGCTCCCCTCTATTCCTAGATCGCCCAAACGGGAAACGCCCAAGCATCTTCTGAGACCGGATACGTATCATTGGACAGGCAGACAATGGTTCCGGTGCCGATATCCCTTTTCGATAACGATGCTTCATTCGATTCTCTGATCTCTTCCAAAGGTTTGAGCGCCGAAAAATTCTTAGCATCGTGTTTGACCGGTGATGCGCCTTTCTTCACCTCGATGGGAAATAGCATGTTGTCCTTTTCCAGCAAGATGTCTATTTCTTTTTGAGTGCTTGTCCTAAAAAAGAAAAGAGACGCATTCTGAGCCGCGTTCACAAAGCTCTTGCAGATCTCGCTGTATGCATATGTTTCGAATATCTGTCCTGACATAGCACCCCGCTCAAGAGTGTCAGCGTTTGTCCATCCTGCAAGATACGCAGCAAGACCGGTATCGGTAAAATGCATCACAGGCATCTTGGTAAGTCTTTTCAAAAGGTTGTTCGTATATGGAGGAACGATCTTTATAAGATAGGAACTGACGAGCAGCGAAAGCCAGGATTTTGCCGTCTTCTCGTCGATATCCGAAAGCCGCGCCAATTCGGAATACACGACCGGTCGAGAGGTCAATGCTGCACATGCAGACATGAATCGTCTGAATTTCATCTCATCTGCAACCTGCGCCAGATCACGAATATCACGCATGATATATGTCTCAAGATATGACTCGTATGCTCCAGACCTTAGATCCTGCGGAAGAGCTCGAATAGCAGGAAAAGATCCGGAAATGATTCGGTCGAACGCCTCATTCAACCCGAAAGGCTTTGCCACCTTAACGCGATCCATAACGTATTGGGTATTTGTTTCGATGGGAATCGACTCTATTCCCGCGATCTCCGAATTAGATAGACCCAACATCTCAATGATGCCCACACGACCGGCAAGAGATTCGGATATATGGCGCATGAGATGAAACGGCTGGGAACCAGTGAGCCAATAGATCCCATTCTGCTCTGTGTCATCCAATGCCATCTTTATATATGGCAGCAACTCAGGAGCCTTTTGGATCTCGTCGATCAGCACCGGAGGCTCGTATCGCTGCAGGAAGAGAGCAGGATCGTTCTTTGCGATCATCCTTAGGGAAGTATCATCCATCGTAACGTAGGAGCGCTCTATGCCGTGCTTTCTGTCCTCTTCCATAAGGTGCTTCAGCATAGTAGTTTTACCCACTTGGCGAGGACCCGTCACAACAACGGCTTTGAAATTGTCTGAATAGCGCCTGACGATCGGCTCCAGTGCGCGTTTGATATACATGAGTTCTCCAATTTTATGTAAATTCCGGAATCCATTCCGGATTATACAATATTGGAAAGCCTTCAGAAGAATGAAACTAAGGCAACATCAGCCATACACCACCACAAAAAATAAGTGACCCATCCTGCCAAAGCTTTGAACTGGCGCTTCGAGAAAAGTGATGCTCTTATACGAATTGCACTCAAACAGTGCATATTTTGCGCAATTTTGCACTCAAAGAGTGCAATATGAGTTGTGGTGGAAGCAGCCAATACGCATTATGCGTGTACTCATCAAGGTGAACACCTACCGTGTAGTGGGCGGTTTTAACCGCCCACATGAGGACGATCAAGATCGCCCTCTACACGGGCTCAGGCAATGTATCGGGTTGACGTGTAGTGGCATGGACTTTAAAAGCAAAACCGAAGGTTTTCAACCAATAGATCGTCATCCTGAGCGTAGAGAGCGGAGCGAACGGAGTCGAAGGATCTTACCCTGCCACATGAGGGCGATCAAGATCGCCCTCTACGCGATGGAAAGAAACGCATCCGGTTGATGCCTACAGATCGATCAGCGAAAAGCCTTATTGCTCGAATCGGATGGTATCGTTCGCGCGAGCGGTTTGGGTCTGGCGCATATGCTCCTGCACGATGGCCTCCGCTTGACGGCGCAGGTGCGCCTGCTCGCGGCGCTCCGCACGTTTCGCCTGCGCAGCTTGTCTGGCCTGACGCTCTTCGACGCGGCGTTGCTCCTCGGCTATCCAAGCAGCGCTGACCGCTGCTTTCTCTTGTGCCACCCTCGGATCGGGCTCGGCTTCGCGAACGGGACGTTGCTGCTGTTGCAAGACCTGCCCGTCTTGCGGCATCGGCCGTCTTTGCGGTTGGTCGATCCGCCTTCCTTGCATCTCAGCTTGCAAAGGTCGACCCGATCGCTGAGCAGCATCTCTCTGGTCGAAAGGCCTACGCTCAGCATCCGGCATAGGCTGTCGCGCTTGGATCGGTTGGCGCTGTTGCATAGGCTCGATCCTTCGCCCTTCCCCATTCATAGAGGACACGGGCGCTCCCTGACCATTGAATGGACGCCCTTCCATACCTTGCGAGCGGCGCGGCATGGCGTTTTGAGTCCGATCCTGCCCTTGCGGCATCCTACGATTCGAATCCTGTCTGGAAGCATCGATGCCTGCAGGACGCCTATCGATCGGGCGCTCTTCTGCCCGGGTATGCTTCATAGGCTGCCTTGGACGATCCATGGAAGGACGATCCGCAAGACGACCATCGCGCAAGGGCATGCCGCCCGTCATCTCTTGTTGGCGAAGTATCGCTGCCGGCTCGCTCAGATCCATCGAAAGAGCCGGCGCATCATCTATCATCGCAGCAGCCGCACGCGCTGCGCGCTGCTCATTTGTCCTATCGGCGCCAAAGGGAATGACCGGCTTGTTGCGACGCCCGAATGATCGCTTGTTCTGCCTCTCGCGTTCCTCATGATACGCATTGTGCTGCTGCTTGCGTGCAGGAGCCCCCTTCGCCGGTCCGATCGGTCTCACACCGCTGAAACCAACAGGCTGATCCTGCGCCATGCGGGCAGGCGCCACCGGATTCACACGGTTGGGCTGTCCCTGCATTTGAGCTTGCATTTGAGCTTGCGGGCGTTGTTGACCCGGGCTTTGCGGATGCTGTTGCATACGTGGTTGCGGGCGTTGTTGGCCTTGCAGCTGATAGTCCGATGAGCCATCGAGCTGTGCGGCAACCTGTCTTCCGAATTCATCGAACTTGCCCGTATCGCCGTTCAGATATCGAACGATCTGGGACACCTTGTGCCGCTCGTTCACGAACGCCTGCGTCAATTTCTGAAGCCGTTTTCCCAAGCTTGCGGTGCGCACCGTCAGATAGATGACCGCCGCCAGCAAGACGATGGCGATGATCAAAAACACCGGCATGGGGATAACGGAAGGATTCGCCAATTAGACCAACTTGCCTTTGCAGTGATCTATCAGATGCTGCACCACCTGCGCATTGCGCGCCTCGAATTCACGTCGGCAATGAACCAGCTTGCCATCAACGAATTCATCCATCTCGACCTGGCACCATCCATATCGTGTGACCTTGGAATCGCCTTCATGGGAGAAGCACTCCTCCATCGTACGCATGGGGTAAAGAGCCTTGCGCATGACGGGGTTCATGATGATATGCGGCTCATCGTCATCATCGAGATAAACCCCGATGGCCTTCGTCACGCCGATCTGGTTCGCAGCAAGACATGCTGCCTCTTCCAAAGATCCGATCGTATCGAGAAGATCTTGAACCACGTTCGCATCGGCCTCGGTTGCCTTTTCGCATTTTTGAGAGAGGATAGCTTCATCCTTGACGATATCTTTGACCATTTAAGATGCCTTCCTTGGGCTTTGGATCCGCGTCTTTTGCCTGCAAGTACCACACGGATCTTCCATCCAGACAATCTTACATTACGAAAGGTCATTTGTCAGATTACAAACGGTCATTTGTCAGGGCATACGAAGCCGGTTCAAAAAACGAGAATATCGGGATGCTTTGAAATGTTCGCTCCATGAAACCTGTCTGTCACATATCGACATCTATAATGGATGGATAATGTCAACCGACTAGATTGGGCAAACGATGAGACAACTTCCCGCAAACCAATTGGATCCGAAGATCAAATCCGTATGGCGAATGAGCAGCGCCATCTGGCTTGTGATCATCTTCCTTTGCTGCATGATACCCTTCGCTTTCGTGGCTTTGATCGAGCCTTCGGAGAAATGGGCGCTGGGCGTTGTCGTGCTGGAGGTCATCCTGTTCGTCGTTCTGTTCGTGTTGTTTGTGTTCATCTTGCCGCCCATACGCTATGCCCGTTGGCGCTACGAGCTCAGCGATGATTTCGTGGATATCGCTCTTGGCATCATATGGAGGAAGCGCTTCATCATCCCATTCATCCGAGTTCAGAACACCGACACGCAGCAAGGACCCATCCTTAGGATGTTCGGACTATCGAGCGTTACCGTATCGACCGCAGCAGGTTCGCACTCCATCCCCGGGCTCGACAACGAATCGGCAGAGCAACTGCGCGACCGAGCCGCTGAGCTTGCACGCATCGCTCGAGAGGATGTATAGATGAATCCCGAACAGCCCAACGGCGTGCCCACACAACCTGTACAACCCACACAGCCAGAACAGGTGAATGCCGCATACCAGCAGCAATACCAAGTGCAGCAGCCGCCTGCTCATCAAGCCACACAATCTGCTCAGCAACAATCTGCTCAGCAACCAGCTCAGACATTCGCGCAGGCACCTGCATCGCTTTCCGATCTAGGCAAGCAGCACGTTCACCACAGCTACATCTGGCTCGGAAGCCTTCGCGCCATCGGCGTGCTCATCGTCGTGCTGATCATCGGAAGCATATCCTCGATCATCTCCGTTGTGGAGGCGCTGGCTGAATACGGTACGGGCGCGATAATGCTCCCGATCATCATCGGTGCCGGAGTCCTTTTGGTGCTCGTTTGCTTTGGTATCTTCGCCGGATTCACAGCGCTTGCCTTCAAGAACCTCTTCTATGAGGTAGGCTCGAACGAATTCAGCCTGTATTCGGGCATCATCAGCAAGAAGAAGGTGCATGTCCCCTACCAGCGCATACAGTCGGTCGATCAAAGGGCATCGCTACTGCAGAGGCTTTTCGGCGTATGCAACGTCTTCATCGACACCGCTGGCGGTGCAGCCAACAAGGCCATCTTGGTCCCCTATCTCACGAAACAACAGGCGCAAGCGCTCAAGACCGAGCTATACACCAGAAAAGCGCTCCTTCAAGGGCAAAGCATGCAAGCGGCAAGCACTGCGAGCGCGCCTATAACCACAGCCACGCAGCCCGCTGCGACCGCAGCAGGTGCACAACCGTCCGCTGCACAACCCGCTGCGACCGCAGCAGGTGCACAACCGGCAGCATCCGTCCAACCTGTTGCAACCATGCAGCAGCCCCAAGCCGCACAGGGCGGGAACGTCCTAGATAGCGGCGAGCAGATATGGAACCATATCGGTGGGGTCTTCGCCGGCGAAGATGCATTCCTCGAGCCTGTGAGCTATGAATACGGCCTATCGAACAAAGAGCTCATCTTCACGGGATTATCCAATAACTCCAGCTTCTTCCTGGCTATAGTGATCGTGATCGGATTCCTGGCGCAGGCATTCACGACCATCTTCGACATCTTCCCCGAAAGCGAGGATGCGGTCTTCGAGGGCATAGCCGCATCTGCGCTCGATTACGGCGTAACGCAGGTGTCCTTGACGCTCATCTTCGGCCTGATCGTCATCGCCTTCATCGTTTGGATAGCCTCAACGCTTGGCGCCTGCCTGCAATACGGAGGCTTCCACGCACGACGCCGCGGCGAGCGCATCGAGGTGGAACGCGGACTTTTGCAGCATCAATCCAAGAGCGTGAGCATCGATCGCGTTCAATCGGTGATCGTGAAACAGACATTCATAAGGCGCATCCTCGGGTATTGCGAACTGAGCCTTGGCCGCATCGATGCGGCTGAAGAGTCGAACGGTTCGGAGCAGTCAACGAAGATCGCCGATCAGGGACTTGTGATCCATCCTTTCGTGAAGAAGAGCCGGGTTCCCGAGATCCTTGCCGGACTGGTTCCGGAATTCTCCGATGCGCCGAGTGATGCGGATATGAGAAGCGTATCGAAGAAGGCTCTGCGACGCGGTCTCATCAGACGGTGCATCTGGCAAGGCGGGGGCTTTTGGCTGGCTGTTTTCGTGGCGATATGCCAGATCGTGCTCGGTGCTATCGAGCCGTACATGGACTACGACAGCATCATGTTCCTGCTCGCGATACTTCCCTTCTTCGCCATCCTCTATCTGCTGGCGGCGGTGATATTCGTGATAGATATCGTCGGCACCGTGTTCTGGTCTCGCGAATCGGGCTTCGCATACAACAGACGATTCATGACCGTGCACAACGGAGGCCTTTCCACCGCTTCGGTGAGCTTTCCACGCAATAAGATCCAATTCGGCTTCACGCGAACCAACCCATTGCAACGAGTGGCTGGCACAGCAACGATCCTAGCGGTCACCGCAGCAGGGATAGGCGGCACCACCACGCAGCTCATCGATGTCGAAGAGCAGGCAGCCACGGATTGGCTCAAGTGGTTAGAGCCTTTTGGTTCATAAATGCGAACGAATAAGCTTGGACAAATGTAGAACGTTTGGACGGATCACGTATTCTCCCTTTGCAACGCAACGTGTAGTGGGCGATCAAGATCGCCCACTACACAGGTAATGCATCCGGTTGACGCGTAGTGGCAGGTTTTAACCTGCCACATATGGGCGCATGTGCCCACGGGCGCTACTCGTAAGCCTCTTTCAGGGCCTTGAATGCCGGCATGGAGCGCTCGATGGTGCTGCGTTCGATGCAGTAGGTCAGCCTTACCCAACCCTGGGATCCGAAGCTGTCGGATGGCACCAGCAAAAGTTCGAACTCCTTCGCCTTCTCGGAGAACGCCTCCGCATCAGGCTCAAGGGCGCGTACCCAAAGATAGAACGCTCCTTCAGGCTCGACGAATTCGTACCCGAGCTTTGCAAGACCGCGGGTCAAGATAGCGCGATTCTCCTCATAGGCGCGCACATCAGATGGCACATCGATGCATTTCGCGATGACACGCTGCAGGATGACCGATGCGCAGATATACCCAAGCGCTCTTCCGGCTCCGCATACGGCTGTGAACACCTCATCGCAGTTCTCCATCGCATCGTTCACGTAGATATACCCGATGCGCTCGCCGGGAAGCGATAGCGATTTCGAGTAGGTATAACACACGATCGTGTTCGCATAGATCTGCGGGATGCATGTCACATGCGCTCCGTAGACGATCTCGCGATAAGCATCATCGCTGATGATGTATATATCGCGCCCGAGCTCTTCCTGCTTGCGCTCGAGCATGGCGGCAAGATCGCGCAGGCTGTCCTCCGTATACACAGAACCGACAGGGTTGTTCGGGCTGTTGATTATGATCGCGCTCGTACGCTCGTTCACGGCTGCCTCTATCGCATCCAGATCCAACTGGAAGCTCGGCTCTGCCGCAGGCACTTCGATAAGGTCGGCTCCTGCGGTATGCGTCCACGTCTTGTATTCCGGGAAATACGGCGTGATGGTTATGACCTCATCGCCCGGATCGCAGATCGCTGAAAGGCTTATCGCTATTGCCGAGGACGCGCCTGAGGTAATGTAGACGTTCTTCGCACTGGCGCCCAGATCGAAACGCCGGCACAGGCTCTCTGCGATGGTCGCACGAACGCTTGGATCGCCCGGCGATGGGGTGTATTCATGCAAGGCCACCGGATCCATCTCGAGCAGCTCCAGAAACGCCCTTCTCACCTGATCTGGCGCAGGGATGCTGGGATTTCCGATACTGTAATCGAATACGTTATCCGCGCCTATCTGAGCCTTCCGCTCCATCCCATAGGCAAAAAGCTCGCGGATCTTATTGGGTGCAGCACCCAGATCGTACATCTCCTGATTGATCATCGGAACTCCTCATATGCGAAATGATTCCCGTTATAAGCGATAAACGCCTGTTTGGACGCGTTTTCATCTATTATACTTACTTGATAAGAGATTGAACTGCGTTTATTCAGAACATTGTTAGAGAGGATGGGCAAATGGCTATGAAGGTCATGCTGGTGAACGGCTCGCCCCACAAGAACGGGTGCGTCAATCGTGCGCTCGATGAGATCGAAGCCACGCTTGAATCCGAGGGCATCGAGGTAGGCCGATTCTGGGTGGGAACAAAGCCCATCGCAGGGTGCATCGGCTGCAAGTATTGCGGCGATCATGCCGGGCAATGCGTGTT
>CAYXZC010000054.1:0-12781 GCA_964469815.1 uncultured Eggerthellaceae bacterium
CCGACGACGTGTACTTAGGTACACGAGGAGGTTTAGCAGGGTGAAGATGAACCGCTGGGGTGCCGCGCAGCGTCAATTCATTCCGAAAGCCGTCCAAGGCTTTCGGAATGAGGATATGTTTCATCGTTGTTAAACCCTGCATCTTGCGCTCACTTGACAAAACTCGGGACGTATAATGTAGAAGCGTTGAGAGTAGATGATCGCTATCTGTTCGAAGCGCATTCGATCTTTTCGCCGCTTTGTTCGTTCGCATCCATCGAACTCATCTGCAACACATTCTCAAAACGCGCAAGGAGCTCGATCAAATGGCAAAATACATCTTCGTGACCGGCGGCGTTGTCTCATCTCTAGGAAAGGGGATCACCGCAGCCTCCCTTGGACATCTGCTCAAAGCTCGAGGATATAAGGTCACCATGCAGAAGATGGATCCCTACCTGAATGTGGATCCAGGCACGATGAGCCCGTTTCAGCATGGTGAGGTGTTCGTCACCGAAGATGGTCACGAAGGAGACCTGGATCTTGGCCATTACGAGCGGTTCATCGATGAGAACCTTACCCGCGAATCGAACTTCACCCAAGGATCCATCTATCAGACATTGATCTCGCGAGAGCGACGGGGCGATTTCCTGGGCGGTACGGTGCAGGTCATCCCGCATGTCACAGAGGCCATCAAAGAGCGGCTAGTGCGCATCGCAGAGCAATCCGGTGCTGATATCGTCATCACGGAGATAGGCGGCACGATAGGCGATATCGAGTCGCTCCCATTCATCGAGGCGGCTCGCCAGTTCAAAAACGAACGTCAACAAGGCGATGTGCTGTTCATCCATGTGACGCTCGTGCCATACATCGCTGCGGCGCATGAGGTGAAGACGAAGCCCACGCAGCATTCCGTCAAGGAGTTGCGTTCGCTAGGCGTACAGCCGGACTTCATCGTCTGCCGTTCTGACCATGAGATATCCGATGGCGTCCGCGATAAGATCGCGCTATTCTGCGATGTGCCGGCAGAAGCCGTGCTTGCATGCGTGGATGCGCCATCCATATACGAAGTGCCCATCAGTCTGTACGAGCAGGGTTTCGATGCGATGGTCTTGAACAGGATAGGGCTTGCACCTAACAGAGCCGATCTGAGCGACCTTCGCAAGTTCTTGGAGGATTCTGCGAATTGCGACGGGCAGGTTGATATTGCCGTGGTCGGTAAATACGTCAGTCTTCCGGATGCGTATCTCTCAGTGGTCGAAGCACTGGGTCATGCCGGCGTTTTCCATGGCAAGCATGTTAACGTGCATCTAATAGATGGCGAGGAGCTCGATGGGGAAAACGCTCGCGACATCCTGGGAAAGATGGACGGCATCCTGGTTCCAGGCGGCTTTGGCAGCCGTGCGTTCGAGGGCAAGATAGAGGCTGCGAGATTCGCGCGTGAGAATGACATTCCCTATCTTGGGATATGCCTCGGGCTGCAAGCCGCTGTATGCGAGTTCGCTCGCAATGTTGCGGGAATGCCCGGTGCCACATCGGCCGAATTCGATGAGGATGCCGAATTCGCAGTGATCGATCTCATGCCCGAGCAGGAGGATATAGAGGATAAAGGCGGCACGATGCGCCTGGGAGCCTACCCGTGCAAGGTCGTGGAGAACACCAAGGCCGAGGCTGCCTATGGTGAGAACCTCGTCTATGAGAGGCATCGTCATCGTTTCGAGGTGAACAATGCCTATAGGGACGTCCTCACAGACAACGGGCTCGTGATCTCGGGTCTATCTCCTGATGGGCGCTTGGTCGAGATGGTGGAGATCGCGGATCACCCTTGGTTCGTCGCATCGCAAGGCCATCCTGAATTCAAGAGCCGCCCTCATAGGCCGCACCCTCTCTTCAAAGAGTTCATCGGTGCTTCTATAAGGAATAGGGAAAGCTAGGTAGCACAGCATGAAGATCGCTGATGCGATAGAGGAGTACATCATCTTCCTTAGGGTTGAGCGTGGATCGTCCGAGAATACCATCACGCAGTATTCGCGGGACCTCTCGCTGTATTCGGAGGATCTAGCGCGCAGCGGTAAAGAGGATGTGGATGACATAACCAGAGATGATGTGGTCAACTTCGAAGCCGATATAGTGAAGGCGGGTTATTCGCCAGCTACCGTGAAACGCAGGATCTCAGCTGTCAAGGGTCTTCATCGCTTCTTGATCCGCGAGGATATCACCGATAAGAATCCGGCGGACTCCATAAAGCTCCCGAAGATTCCTGACAGGCTTCCGGATGTTCTTTCGATAGATCAAGTGGGTCGCATGTTGGATATGCATACCGATACCTCGAACACGGGTCTGCGTGATCGGGCACTATTGGAGGTGCTCTATGGCTGCGGGCTTCGTGCCAGCGAGATCTGCGGGTTGAACACCGAGGATATCTATCTGGAAGAAGGTTTTCTGCGCATCCTCGGAAAGGGATCGAAGGAGCGCATCACGCCGATATCAGGAGAGGCCATGAAGGCTCTCAAAAGGTATATGGACGATGCGCGACCCGCTCTCAGCATGAAATCGCGTCTTCCCAAGGCAACGGACGTGAATGCGGTGTTCTTGAATGCTCGCGGAACGCGGCTCACCCGTCAAGGGCTTCATGCGATAGTGGCGAAGGCGGGAAGTGCGATAGGTGTCGATAATCTCCATCCGCATACGCTTCGCCATTCGTTCGCAACGCATATGCTCGAAGGGGGCGCCGATCTGCGCATCATCCAAGAGATATTGGGGCATTCGGATATATCGACCACGCAGATATACACGCATATCGATCGCACTCACATGATCGAGGAGTACCGGGCGGCCCACCCCAGACAGGGTGCGAAGAATAGATGATCGTTTTTCAGTTGACGCTGTGGTTGCCCCTAAAGGGATCGGACTCGCATCGCGGTCTACACCTGTCCTTGCTCCCTTGACTTGCAATGTTTCGCCCTTCACTCATTTATGGTGAAAACGGTTCTTGCGCTGGTGAGTCTTTGATAAGATATTACCTTGTGCGTTTCACATAGAATCGATGCGCCCGTCAACATCTTCTCGATGATCATGCGGGCAAAAGAGGATCTTGGAGATATAACGAAGATATGTCGTTGATCGTTGCAAAATTCGGAGGCACTTCCGTCGCTTCGCCTGAGCGGATAAAGAACGTGGCGAAAAGGCTGATCTCCATCAAGGAGAACGGCGATGATGTCGTGGCTGTCGTGTCCGCTATGGGAAAGACCACCGACGAGCTGATGGGACTTGCCAATGCGGTCAACACCGATCCGCCCGCCCGTGAGCTCGACAGGCTGCTATCCACCGGCGAGCAGGTGTCCATGACGCTATTGGCGCTTGCGCTCGAGGCTATGGGGCACAAGGCCATCAGCTTCACAGGACGACAGGCCGGCATCGAGACGAACGGCATCCACAACAAGGCCAAGATCGTGCGCATCGATAACAAGCGCATCACCGATGCGCTGGATGAGGGCTACATTCCCATCGTTGCCGGATTTCAGGGGATCGATGCGAATGGCGACATAACGACGCTCGGGCGCGGAGGATCCGATACCACTGCTGTGGCTGTTGCGTGGGGAATAGGTGCCGATGTCTGCGAGATCTACTCTGATGTGGACGGCGTCTACACCACAGATCCACGCATCTGCCCCCGTGCGCATAAGCTCGATTCGATCTCCTACGATGAGATGCTAGAGCTTTCCAGCGTTGGATCGGGCGTTCTCCAATCGCGTGCTGTGGAATTCGCCAAGAAATGGGGCGTCATCATCCATGCGCGCTCCGCATTCAGCGAGGCAAAGGGAACTTATATCAAGGAGGAATCTGCTATGGAGCAGGCTGTCATCACCGGCATCGCGCATGATACATCCGAGATGAAGGTTACGATCCGCCGCTTGCCCGACACCATAGGCGTTGCGGCGCGCATATTCTCCGCGCTTGCCGACAATATGGTGAACATGGATATGATCCTGCAGAACACATCCCTTGATGGGACGACCGATATCTCTTTCACGTGCCCTGCAGCCGATCTTGGACGAGCGCGTGAGACGTTGGAGAAGATACTTCCCGAGGTTGGAGCGAACCAATTCGATGTTGATGAGGATATCGTGAAGATCAGCCTTGTCGGCACGGGGATGAAATCCTCTCCGGGGGTCTCTGCGCGCGCCTTCCGCACGATGGCGGACAACAACATCAATATCCAAGCCATCTCGACATCTCCGATCCGTCTTTCCATGGTGATCGAGGCATCGGAGGTCGATCGGGCGGTTCAGCTTCTGCATACCGCTTTCGAGCTTGATTCGGACAGTATTTTCGAGGAAACGCAGCTATCGGCTGAAGAGATCGCCGATAAGATGAAGAAGGGAAGATGATCATGTGGGATAGGCCTATGCCGGCGCGTCCGGTCGTTGCGGTTGCAGGAGCGACCGGTGCTGTAGGACAGGAATTCCTCAAGGTTCTCCACGATGTTGATTTTCCTGCCAGCAAAGTGGTGGCGCTCGCTTCTGCTAGATCTGCGGGAAAGACTGTGGATTTCGAAGGTTGTGGGGATGTCCCTGCAGGTAAGCTCACAGTGCAGGAGATGACCCCGGAATCCTTCGAGGGGGTTGATATCGCGCTGTTCTCCGCGGGAGCTGGTGTTTCCAAGCAGATGCGCGATGCGGTTGTGGCGGCAGGCGCGGTCATGATCGACAATTCGAGCGCATTTCGTATGGATGAGGATGTTCCGCTCGTGGTGCCCGAGGTCAATCCGCAGGATGTGCAGTGGCATTCAGGGGTTATCGCGAACCCGAACTGCTCGACCATCCAGATGGTCGTGGCTTTGAAGCCGTTGTATGATCTTAGCCGCATAAAGCGCGTTGTGGTCTCAACATATCAGGCGGCAAGCGGAGCAGGGGCGCCAGCGATGGCTGAGCTCTACGATCAGACACGCGATTTCTTGGACGGAAAGTCCGATGATGAGCTTGTGGTGAGCGCATTCCAGCACAGGATAGCGTTCAATTGCATCCCCCATATAGATGTATTCCTGGATGATGGATCCACTAAAGAGGAATGGAAGATGGTCGTTGAGACCAAGAAGATACTGGGCGATGATGATCTTGATGTGTTCGCCACCTGCGTGCGCGTACCGGTGCTTCGCTGCCATGGTGAGGCTATCAATGTGGAGTTCGAAGGGGAAGTAAGCGTGGACGAGGCTCGCCGCGCCCTTGAGGAGGCTCCCGGAGTTGTCGTGATGGACGATCCTAGTAACAATGAATACCCGATGCCCGGGCTTCTCGCGACGACCGATGGCACATACGTTGGCCGTCTTCGCAAGGATCCGTCCGTGGAACACGGGCTTGCCTTCTGGGATGTTGCAGACCAGATCCGCAAAGGCGCAGCGCTCAACGCTGTGCAGATCGCTCAGTTGCTGCTTCCGCTTTAGATATACGGATAGATCCGAAGCGTCATCTCAAGATGATGCTCCTTTCAGTTCCGAGAGCCTATATCAGGCTTTCGGATAGGGTCGACACGACGCGATACGAAGCGCGATCCGTCCTCATGCCATGGGGATCTCGTATGCCTTATCGGAAAAGACAACTGTCCTTCTACGTGTTCCATATCACAATATTGCCTGTTCAAGATCATTTTCACAACATCTTTACAAAAGCGGCTGGTTGTGGAGCAATTATGTTCACAATGTTCTTGCTCCGTGAATTCGATTTCGCAGAATTGTGGATAACGCTGCATTTCGGTAGTCAAACCGTCATCTTTTCATAACCTAATCGTTGCAAGTCGACCCATCGACGTGCTTCCGAGCCTTTCGGATCTTTGAGATCTGATTCGGAATCGGATGGATAACGTCATCTGCAGCGCCTTTGCAGACGGAGTGGGTCGAAGCATCCATCAGATCATGTGATCGGAGGGATGCGCTAAATGCTCTCGCAAGGCGATGTTGGAAGCGGGACAGTTCAAAGGAAACGGTTTGCAACATATTGGTGGTCATACATTCGAGAAAGCCTCGAAGACGAAGGAATTGATCGAGAAGAGCGCGCGCATGGCGCTTGCTTCCATTGTTCTGGGGGCGGCTGTGCTATCCGGCGCGCCAAAGGGCATAGATACGGCCTATGCTGCACAAGGCGATGGTGTCGATCAGGAGGTAGCGCCGATAGTTTCCGTATTGCGTGCAGATACGGACAGATCCTCAGCTGCAGGCGCGGTAGGCGAGGGGATGGCAGCTCAGATCGCAAAGATGAACAGCGAGGCGCTCTCTGCCATGCCGACCCGTGAGGATGCGTTGCTCGATCTTGCCATTGCCCAGTTGGGCGTTCCATATGTATTCGGCGGCACCACGCCTTCCGGATTCGATTGCTCCGGCTTCACGCAATATGTCTTCAAGGAAGCGCTCGGCATAGAACTACCACGAACGGCTGATGCTCAATATGCGATAGGCGAAGCTGTGTCATTGAACGAGCTTCAGGCAGGGGATCTGGTCTTTTGGGGATCAGGCAAAGGCATCTACCATGTTGGGATCTACATAGGGGATGGCCAATATATCCATGCCGGTAATCGGTCCAGGAGCATTTGCATCCAGAGTATGAGCGCATATAGCCCATCTTGCGCAAAACGCATCATCTAAGCTCATTTCGCCTTTCGAATTAGGTCGAAGGCATCTCTTTTCGTATCATCCTTTCGATCATGGCTTATGCCTTTCCGGCTTGGCTTAGCTCGTGTCAAGTCATCGCAAACAATTGCTTCGCAATTCTTTGCTTCAGGTCGCTTTCGCGACACCTTGACACTCGCTGTTCGCGGTGTTGACTGATCGTACACCGCGAATCGGGATGCGAAAACTGCGGTGGTTTATACCACAGTTTTCTTGCCCTGCAGAATCGCCGTTCAAGGCACAAGCCATGATCAGCTTAAATTCAACCGCGCTCACTCTCGATGCTTCACATGACTCGGTTCGCTCTCTCATGCATTCATTTATTGCTTTCTTACGAAAGCATATTAAAGATGGTGTTCAGAGCAAATCGAAAAGGGCTACCCTCGACCTTGTAATGTGCTGTTGTTTCACGCAAATGTGAAAAGAGAGGATCTTCTACGCGAAGATTATGACGAGGCCTACGAGAAGACCCGCCATGATGGCGAAAGCCGGTGCCTTCGATCGATAGATCAGGTAGGCTTCCGGGAATATCTCACCGAATACCACATACAGCATGGCGCCGGATGCGAACCCCAAAGAGCAGGCCAGCCCGAAAGGACCGATATCGCCCAGCCAGAATCCGAGCCATGCTCCGATGAGCGTTGGAAGGCCACAGAGAGCTGTGAGAAGGATCGCCTTAGGGCGTGACATGCCACCGCTTATCAGTGGCACAGCCACAGCCATCCCCTCCGGGATGTTATGAAGTCCGATCAGTATGGCCATCACCATCCCTGTGCCGAACAAAAGATCGCCTGAGATGGCGAAACCGGCTCCGATGGTCATGCCTTCAGGGATGTTATGAAGGGCGATCGCGCATGCCATCACGATGCCTGCGATAACGAGTGAAGCATGGGATCTGTGCTCTTCGCGCTCCATTGCCAGATAATCTGCGTGGACGAGCTCATCAAGGTCATCATGTGTAAGAGGATGGTCGGTCTTGGCTGAATGCGGAACCTTGTTCTTCGTGTGCCTGTCGATGATGTAGTTCAGACCGTAAACAACGCCTACACCAGCGATGACAGAGAGAACGACTATCGCCACTCCCCAGTCGGTGGCTTCCTGTATGGCTTCGATCGCTTCAGCCAAAAGCTCGAAGCAGACCATAGCTGTCATAACGCCGCCGGCGAACGAAAGAAGAAGGCTGACCGTTTTATTCGAGTCGGTCTTGAACAGCGCTCCTATGGCGCCTCCGACCCCTGTGCCGATGGCACCGGATATGAATGAAACCAGCGTTACGAACCAAAATGGACTGAGCTCAAGCAACTTGTGTACCCTCTCTGCGATATCTTCGATACAAACGATAGCAAAAAGTTATCCGTATGCAACCTTGATTCCAGATTTGATGTTCATATGTTGACCGCTGGTTTGTGAGCGGGCGCATCTGCAATCGTATATGAAAGCAGGCTGCCGTATTCCCCAAGTTCGCTCTTTCACCTGAAGGCATCAATATCCCAGAGCATGCATATGCTCATCATCCCACCCGAAATAGTGGCCTATCTCATGTATGACGGTCTTCTTGATCTGAGCGCGGATCATCATCTCATCAGGAAAGCAGCGCTCGTGCGGTCCTTTGAATATCTGTATGAGGTCGGGCGTTTCGCCTTCGTATAGATCGAAAGAAGCTTCCGTCAACGGAACGCCGGTGAAGAGCCCTAATATCTCGTTGCCATATCTGATGCCAGCCGGATCTCCGTTCTCATCCAGCTCGACGAGGTCTTCTTGCGTAGGTTCATCTGCTGCGACCACAGCAACGTTTTCCATCTCTATCAGGAACTCTTCCGGTATGCTGTCGAGCGCATCTTGGATAGCGGCTTCGAACTCTTCTTCGGTGATGTGGAACATGGCGCTCACCGGCCTTGGCGTTGATGTTTTGATACGAATTCCTCATGCAAGTTGCGAAGCGGAATATCATCGGGTATGTGGATCTCGGGATGTTGTCTCAATATCTCTCGCCTTGGAACATGGCAGTTGTGAAGGCGGCATATCTGTGGGCGCGCTTCCCAGATCATGCAGGTATGATCGACATTTTGGAAGCAGCATCTTTGCGATCCTTGGTCGATCGGGGAGATCTTGTTCATCCGTACATGATCATGCATACGAGCCAGATCCTCATCGGTGATGGCGATGATGTTGATCTCGCAGCAATGACCGCAGCGTTTGCATTCAGGGTATGCGTTAAGAGCGCTCTTGTCAGTCATGTGCATCTACCTAAAAAGAAGAACGCAGGGGAAGCCTGCGTTCTTGACATTGCGATATCGTTGTCTAAGCCTGGGTGTTCGGATCCTGTGTCTGGGCAGGCGTGGGTTGTGCTTGCTCTGACGAAGCTTGGTCGGGAGCAGGGATCTCCGTTGTTGGTGCAGCCGGCATAGTGGGTTCTGGCTGCGAAGGCGTGATCGCAATGGGTTGTGCGGCGACAGGCTCTTGCACCACAGGCTGGGAAGCGACAGGCGCAACAGGGGCGACAGGGGCAACGGGCTGGGACGCGACAGGTGCAGCCGGTGCGACAGGCGTTGTTGGCATCGACGGCGCGTATGTGCCGGGCGCAGGATAGGCAGCGGCATAGCCGGACATATAGAGCTGCTTGTCCTTATGGGCGAAGACCGCGATGATGATCAGCAGTATGGCAACGATGACGCCTGATCCTATGAAACTGACGACCGCTCCAGCTACTGACCAACCGAAGACCATCCCGAGCTTTTGGGGATCGGAGCCGAATCTGAGCGATATGATGCCTACAACGAGCGTGAATATGGAGCATACGCAAGCCCAGACCATAAGAGCATTGGTGACGATGCTCACTAATTGCATAGTGGTCGGGTCATAGTAGTCATCGTAGTAGTAATAGTCGTTGTAATAGGAATAGCTATCGAAAGTGCTATATCCGTATGAGTTCGCCATATCCATGAATACATTGAATAGGCTTGTCATGAGCAGGCAGAATATAACGCCCAAAGCAGAAATGACGATGACCGCGATGGACATTCCCTTGATCGCTTTACTGTGATCCATTTGCATTCCTGAAGCCTCCTAGATCCGTTTCATCATGATCGGGCGTGTGGATGAAGCAGTGCGATCCGTGCTCCATGCAACGTTTTCCCGACCTGAATGGGTTTGCCTTCGAAGAGTCCATTTTAGGCCATCGGTGCAGCTTTTCGAGGGTCGAGCTCTCAAATTCTCCATCGACGTAACGATAATGTAGTTTGTTGAAACAAAGCGGTGCATGTTGTGTCACAATTTGACAGTTGGGAATGGACGGCTCCGGTTTCGCGACGAGATTTTTCGTTGAAGAAAGTGGGGCGGTGGATACGATCAGAGGTCATCGAGTGGAGCGCGAACAGTTCAAATCCAGGCTCGGATTCATATTGATAAGCGCCGGCTGCGCGATCGGGCTTGGCAATGTATGGCGTTTTCCGTATATTGTCGGAGAATACGGTGGCGCCGCCTTCATAGTGCTCTATCTGGCATTCCTCGTATTATTGGGACTCCCTATCATGGTGATGGAGTTCGCTGTTGGTCGTGCCAGCAGAAAGTCGGTCGCTCGAGCCTTCAATGTTCTTGAACCGAAAGACACGCATTGGCATAAGTTCAAGTGGGTGGGCATCATCGGCTTCTATCTATTGATGATGTTCTACACCACCGTTGCCGGTTGGATGATCTCCTATATCCCGAAGATGGCTACGACCGATTTCGGTGCGCTGGCCTCGGCCTATTCGGTGCAGTCGCAAGGCGCGAGCGCAAACCCGTTCGCTGATATGTTCAACTCGATGCTGGCCGATCCCGTGCAGATGGTCGGGTGGATGATAGCGGCGTGCGTGATATCGCTTTTCGTCTGCTCTTTGGGATTGCAGAAGGGGGTCGAGCGCGTAACCAAGGTGATGATGGTATGCCTGCTCGGGCTCATGTTCATCTTGGCCATCCGCGCGTGCACTCTCGATGGTGCCGATGCGGGGATATCCTTCTATCTGCATCCTGACTTCAACAAGGCGTTTTCCAGCTGGGATGCTTTTGCCGAGGTCATGTTCGCGGCCTTGGGTCAGGCATTCTTCACGCTTTCTGTGGGTATCGGTTCCATGGAGATTTTCGGGAGCTATATCGATAAGAAGTACTCGCTTGCAGGAGAAGCGCTGCGCATCGCCGGTTTGGATACCTTCGTAGCCATAGTGTCGGGTCTTATAATCTTTCCGGCATGCTTCGCTTTCGGAGTGGCACCCGATTCAGGTCCTGGCCTTGTGTTCATCACGCTCCCGGCTGTTTTCGATCAGATGTGGATGGGAAATCTTTGGGCTACGTTGTTCTTCATCTTCATGGGCTTTGCCGCCATATCGACGGTCATCGCCGTATTCGAAGGCATATTGAGCTTTTGGATGGATCAGTGGAACATGAGCAGACATCGTGCGGTGGCCATCAATCTGGTGCTCATCCCACTACTGTCGCTGCCGTGTGCACTCGGGTTCAACGTTTGGTCGGGCATCGAGATCCCGGCTATAGGCAACATCCAGGCTATCGAGGATTTCCTGTTCTCCAACAATATCCTCGTCATAGGCTCTATCGTGTTCGTCCTGTTCTGCACTACGAAGGCAGGGTGGGGATGGGATAACTTCCTTGCAGAGGCGAATGAGGGTGAGGGACTGAAGTTCCCGCGTTGGCTCTATCTGTGGCTGCGCATCGGAGTGCCCATCCTCATCTTGGCCATATTGATCATGGGTTGGATTCCCTATGTTCAAGCTTGGATGGGGGTGAGCTGATCGTTGAAGACACCTGTTATCGGGATAACCACAACGCTGAACGAGTCCGACGGATTCCAGCGTGTCAATATCGAATACATCAAGCGGATCGCGGAGGCTGGAGCGATCCCGATACTCATCACGCCTGTGCCAGGAGGGGTGAAGGCGAATCGCGATCTTGCGCATCGGGTCATAGATGTCGTAGATGGCCTGCTCTTCACAGGCGGCGGCGATATCCACCCGAAGAACTACATGAATGTGACCCTTCGGCACATCCATGAGTCGATGCACCCGGATGAAGCGATCGATGATGCGTCCAGCGGCCCGTATGGGCATCCTCGGAAGCTATCCGATACAGGATCGGATTGCATGAACTGCCCGGTGGATGATGCCTTGCGGGATATCGTGGATAAAGTGGCTCCCACAGAGGTCACCCAAGTTCTTGATGGCCGCGATGTCGTCGTTGCCGGAGGAACTAGCGGCATCCCTTGCCTGGATGGTTTGCTAGCGGTCAGCGATGATCGTGACGGACTTGAGCTGGAACTTGCGCGGCTTGCGTTCGACCGTGGAGTGCCAACGCTTGGTGTATGCCGTGGGATGCAGGTCTTGAATGTGGCTCTTGGAGGCAGCCTGTATAGGGATCTGAGGGTTTGCGGGATAACCGAGCATGATCATATGCAGGAAAAGCCCTATGCGAACGCGTGCGAAGAGGCATCCGTTGTGGAAGGCACGCTTCTGGCGCACATCCTTGACGGCAGGATCATGGGTCGGGTGAACACCATCCATCATCAGGGCGTGAATCTGGTCGCAGCTCCTCTTAGGGTCAACGCTTTCGGCTCGGATGGGATAATCGAGGGCATAGAGATGGATGATGCCTATGATCGGGTGGATCATCCGTTCTTCCTAGGTGTGCAATGGCATCCGGAATACCTGGCTGCACACGAGGCGATCTTTCAGGCATTGGTGGATGCTGCAAGCGGCACATCACGCTAGTTCTTGAGCGAATTGAGGGGCGCGGGCATCCGTCCTCCGCGATGTGCGAACACAGAACCGGCATATTGGTTCACGGGCATAACAGGAGCGCTTCCCAAAAGGCCGCCGAAATCGAGCACATCTCCGACCTTCTTGCCGATGGCGGGGATCAAGCGAACGGCCGTGGTCTTGTTGTTGATCATCCCGATAGCAGCCTCATCGGCGATGATGCCGAAGATGGATTCAACGCTCGTATCGCCGGGGATGGCTATCATGTCGAGTCCGACCGAGCACACGCATGTCATAGCCTCTAGTTTCTCGATGGAAAGAGCACCGTCTTCTGCGGCGCGGATCATCCCGGCATCCTCCGAGACGGGTATGAAAGCACCGGACAATCCACCGACCGATG
>CAYXZC010000055.1:0-986 GCA_964469815.1 uncultured Eggerthellaceae bacterium
TGGCGCTCGGTATAGGATGCTTGGCGGTCCTCATCATCGTGGTCGCAGTAGTTGACATCAGCTGTTCGAGCATGGACATGATCCTTGGAACACCCGATTAACGATATGGTTCACAAGGTTCTCCTTGCGCCGATGGCGGGCGTTACCGATATCGCCTTTCGCCAGATATGCATCGAACACGGTGCCGATCTGACATATTCGGAGATGGTCTCGGCGAAAGGGTTGTCATACGGAAGCGCTAACACCAAGAAGCTGATGCAGCTTTCGCCTTCCGAGACTCGCATAGGCGTTCAGATATTTGGTCACGAGCCGGATGTCATGGCTTCTCAGGCCGCAGATATCGAAGATGAGCTTGGAGACGCTTTAGCATGCATCGACATCAATATGGGTTGTCCCGCCAGGAAGATCGTCACGAAAGGCGACGGGTCGGCTCTCATGAAGGATCCGATCCTTGCAAGCGATATCGTACGTGCTGTGAAGGGCAACGTCTCTACGAAGGTCACGGTGAAGTTCAGACGCGGTTTTGAGAACGGTGATGACACGTCGCTCGATTTCGCCCGATCGATGGAGGAGGCCGGCGCAGATGCCGTGACCGTTCATGGGCGTTTCGCCATGCAGTACTACAAAGGGGATGCCGACTGGGATTGCATAGCAAGGATCAAGCGCGCTATATCCATCCCCGTCATCGGCAACGGGGATATCGAAGATGGATCGGATGCATTGTCCATGATCGATCAGACCGGGTGCGATCATGTCATGGTGGCTCGTGCAGCGGTGGGCGATCCATGGATCTTCGAGCGGATCCATGCGGCTTTTCGAGGAGAGCCCTTCGAAGAGCCGAGCATCCAGGATCGCATAGATGAGATGAAGTGTCATGCAGTCATCCTTGCCGATATCGATGAGCGCCTTTTGTTGCGCATGCGCAAGCATGCCAGTGCCTACATCAAGGGGCTTCCCGGTGCGAGCAGAGCTCGTGCGCGCCTGAA